>JAZRBN010000013.1:0-34541 GCA_045635105.1 Faecousia sp.
ACAGGCCGCATTGAAGAGGTTTAAGTGGTGCGCCCAAAAGTACCCGCCTCAAAAGCGAGACTACACAATATTAAAGTAGGTGAAAAAGAAATGAAAGCAGTTATCGTAACCGGTGGCAAGCAGTATACCGTAGCTGAGGGCGATGTTTTGTATATCGAAAAGCTGGAGGTTGAGGCAGAAGCTACCGTAAAGTTCGACCAGGTTCTGGCTGTGCTGGACGGCGAAAACTCCAAGATCGGCGCTCCCGTTGTGGAGGGTGCTACCGTAGAGGCTAAGGCTATCAAGAACGGCAAGGCTAAGAAGATCACCGTCTTCAAGTACAAGGCCAAGAAGAACGAGAAGAAGAAGCAGGGCCATCGTCAGCCCTACACCAAGGTGGAAATCACCAAGATCGCACTGTAAGTATGACAAGATGCGAGTTTTTTACCGAGGGCGACAGAATCACAGGATTCTCCGTCTCCGGGCATAGCGGTTACGCAGAGCAGGGACAGGATATTGTCTGCGCCGCCATTTCCGCTATTGTTACCATGGCCGAGGCCACCATCAATGATGTGTGCGGCGCAAAGGCCAAGGTTCGGGTCAAGCAGGAGGATGCCCGCATCACCCTGACCCTCCCCACATCCTGCGATGAGGAAGAAAGTGTCCAGGCAGTGCTTGCCGGTATGCTGTTGACCCTGGCAGGCTTGCGGGATGATTATCCGGATTATATCGAAGTTTTGGAGGTGTAACACCATGCTGAAAATTGGTATTCAGTACTTCGCGCACCATAAGGGCGGCGGTTCTACCAAGAACGGTCGTGATTCCGAGGCTAAGCGCCTGGGCGTTAAGCGCGCTGACGGTCAGTTCGTTCTGGCCGGTAATATTCTGGTTCGCCAGAGAGGCACTCATATTCACCCCGGTGTCAATGTTGGTATCGGCAGTGATGATACTCTGTTCGCTCTTGTTGACGGCACTGTCCGTTTTGAGCGCAAGGGTAAGGATCGCCGGCAGTGCTCCGTGTACGCTGTTGAGCAGTAATTGATTAAAAAGCTGCCGCAAGGGTTTGCGGCAGCTTTTTTCATTGAAAGTTGAAAATTGAAAGTTGAAAATTGTGGTATTTCCTTTGAAAATGATATAAAATAGGAACGAAAAGACAGGGTAATTTTCAATTTTCCATTTTTAATTTTGAATTACAGGAAAATTTCCTCATAGGAGAATCTTTTATGGAGATGTTTGTGGATAAGGTTCGCATTACCGTCTGCGGCGGTAGAGGCGGCGATGGAGCGGTGGCCTTTCACCGGGAAAAATATGTGGCTGCCGGCGGTCCCGACGGGGGCGACGGCGGACACGGCGGCAGTGTGATTCTGCGGGTGAACGACAATCTGTCTACTTTGTTGGATTTCCGCTACAAGCGCAAGTATGCCGCCCAAAGCGGCGCCAACGGGCAGGGACGCAGTATGAGCGGCAAGCGGGGCGAGCCGCTGGTGATCCAGGTGCCCAGAGGCACGGTGGTCCGGGACGCGGAAACCAATCAGATTATTGTGGATATGTCTACCGGTGAGGATTTTGTCATCGCCAAGGGCGGCCGCGGCGGTTGGGGCAATGCCCATTACGCCACCCCCACCCGGCAAGTGCCCCGGTTTGCCAAGGCAGGTCTGCCGGGTCAGGAGCGGGATGTGATTCTGGAATTGAAGCTGTTGGCAGATGTGGGCCTGGTGGGCTTTCCGAATGTGGGCAAATCCACTCTGCTGTCCGTTACCTCCAACGCCCGTCCTAAAATTGCAAATTATCACTTTACTACCTTGTATCCCAATCTGGGTGTGATTTATGTGGACGAGGGCGTGTCCTTTGTTATGGCGGATATTCCCGGTATTATCGAGGGCGCTGCCGACGGCGCAGGCTTGGGCCACGATTTCCTGCGGCATATTGACAGGTGTCGGCTGCTGGTGCATGTGGTGGATGTGTCCGGCAGTGAGGCAAGAGACCCGGTGGAGGATTTTGACGCCATCTGCGAGGAACTGAAAAACTACTCGGTGGATTTGAGCAACCGTCCTATGATCGTAGCGGCTAACAAGTGCGACCTGCTGATGCCGGAGTCGGACAATTTGGAAAGACTTCGCAAGCACGTGGAGAATGCCGGCTGTGAATTCTATGAAATTTCCGCAGGCACCACCCAGGGTACGAAAAATTTGATGCGGGTGGTTGCGGAGAAGCTGCGCACCCTGCCTCCGGTTACCATTTATGAGCCGGAGTATGTGGCGCCCGTAGTCGAGGCCGGCGACCCCAACGCTTTGGAAATTGAGCATTATGGCAGCACCTGGCTGATTACCGGCACTTGGCTGGAACGGCTGGTGATGAATATCAACTTCGACGACTATGAATCCCGGAACTACTTCGATATGCAGCTGCACAAGTGCGGCTTGTTCAAGCGGTTGGAGGAGATGGGCATTCAGGACGGCGACACGGTGGATATTTACGATTTCCAGTTCGAATATCAGAGATAAAGAATACCCCCTTTCAAAGGGGGTATTTTGTGTTTTAGGAGCGTCATACTTTCTCGCCGGAGAGAAAGTATGCAAAGAGCCGCCGGGACCTTCCGTATGGTCCCGGACCCCCAGACGTCCAAAGGGGAAAGTGGCACGGACAAATCCTGTGGCCAGCATTATTTGCACTTCCCCCTTTGGAAACCCCTTGAACTGCTGTTTGCTGGTGGTATGTTATTATTTTTCAGTGGAGACTTGCCCCAAAAGCGCTTTTCGTGTATACTAATTGTAAAATAATAAGCAAGGGGTATTGCTATGGATTTTAAGGTGTTGGCGGTTGGCGATGTGGTGGGAAATCCCGGTATGGATCGGGTGCGCCGCAGTCTGCGGTGGCTGAAACGAAAAACCGGCGCGGATTTCGTGGTGGTCAATGGGGAGAACGCCAGCGTGGTGGGGATCACACCCCGGCAGGCTGAGGAAATTTTTGACGCCGGCGCGGATGTGATTACCCTGGGCAACCACACCTTTGGCAAGCGGGAGATTGTGGACTATATGGAGGACTGCCCCCGGATTCTCCGCCCCTTAAACTATGCTCCCCAAGCGCCGGGCTTTGGCTACGGCGTATTTGAAACCCCCATAGGACCGGTGGCGATGATTGACCTGCAAGGACGGGTGAATATGGATTACACGCCCGATAACCCCTTTTTACAGGTGGAAAAGCTCTTAAAAGAACTGAATACCAAAATTGTTTTGGTGGAGCTGCACGCGGAAGCCACCTCTGAAAAGCTGGCGATGGGCTATATGCTGGACGGACGGGTCAGCGCCCTTTGGGGCACCCACACCCACGTGCCTACTGCCGATACCCAGGTGCTGCCGGGTGGCACAGGGTATGTAACGGATTTGGGTATGACCGGCCCGCGGTATTCTGTGCTGGGAATCCGGCCGGAGCTGTCCATTGCAAAATTCCGGGGGGATTTGACCTCCCGTTACCAGTGGGCAGAGGGTGAGACCAAAATGGAAGCGGTTTTATTTACCATTGACAGCCAAACCGGCTTGTGCCGCAAGGTGGAAAGGGTGGATTGTATTGATGAAAATTCTGCACACGGCTGATTGGCATTTGGATTCCCCTCTGCAAGGCTATGGGGAAGCGGTGCATCAGGCGCTGGCGGCAATTCCCGGAATGATTTTCGAGCTTGCCCGGGAGGAGCAGTGCGATATGGTGCTGCTGGCCGGCGATGCGTTTGACGGGGCGTATACGCCCCATACCTATCAAAGCCTGCACGATGTGTTGCAGGCGCTGGCTGTGCCGGTGTTTGTTACCCCCGGCAATCACGATTCCTTTGGGCAGGACAGTCCCTGGCTGAAAGAGCTGTGGCCGGAAAATGTCCATATTTTTAAGTCCAATCAGATTGAATCCGTGGCGCTGCCGGAGCTGGACTGCCGGGTGTACGGCGCAGGCTTTCAGAGTATGGACTGTCCGTCTCTTTTGGAGGGGTTTCGGGCGGATTGCGATGAAAAGTATGCCATTGGCATCTTCCACGGCGACCCTACCCAGGTAAATTCTCCCTATAATCCCATTACCAAGGCCCAGGTGCAGGAGAGTGGTCTTGACTATTTGGCACTGGGACATATCCACAAGGCGGACCGCTTTTCTGCCGGCAAAACCCTGTGCGCCTGGCCCGGCTGTCCTATGGGACGGGGTTATGATGAGCCGGGGGAGAAGGGTGTTTACATCGTTACCTTGGAGGACACTGCCTCGCTGACATTCCGCCCTTTGGATGCGGTGCGGTTTTATGATTTGGAGGCCCGGAGCGATGCGTTGAATACGGTACTTCCCCCGGTGGCAAGCGGGGACTATTACCGGGTAACCCTGGTGGGCGCTTGCGATGCGCCGGATTTGGCTGCGATACGCGCAGAGTATGCCCATCTTCCCAATTTGACCCTGCGGGATAGAACCGTGCGGCCTGTGGATGTGTGGGGCAGCCTGGGGGACGACAGCTTCGAGGGCGTGTACTTTGGGCTGCTCCGTCAGGCGCTGGACAATGCAGACGAGGCAGAAAAACAGGAGATTTTGCTGGCGGCAGAGATTTCCCGCCGGTTTTTGGAGGGACAGGAGGTGATTCTGCCGTGAGAATTCTTTCTATGACGGCCACCTTCGGCAAGCTCTCCCGGCAGACGCTGACCTTAGACCCGGGAATGAACATTATTGAAGCTCCCAATGAATGGGGAAAGAGTACCTGGTGCGCCTTTTTGCTGTCTATGCTTTACGGCATCGATACCGGCTCCCGCACAAAGACCGGCTTCCTTGCGGATAAGGAGCATTATGCCCCCTGGTCCGGTGAGCCTATGTCCGGCAGTATGGACATAGAGTGGAACGGACGGGAGATTACCATTCAGCGGCAGAATAAGGGCCGTGTTCCCCTGGGGGAGGTAAAGGCCTTTGAGACCCGTACCGGTGTTCCGGTGCCGGAATTGGAGGTGGCAGCGCCGGGGCAGGTGCTGCTGGGAGTGGAACGGAGCGTCTTTGCCCGGGCAGGGTTTATTCGGCTGTCCGAAATGCCCGTAACGGAGGATGAATCCCTCCGCCGGCGGCTCAATGAGCTGGTAACCACCGGCGAGGAAAGCGGCGCGTCTGACGATTTGTCCCGGAAACTCAGGGATTTGAAGAACAAATGCCGGTTTAACAAAAAGGGATTGCTGCCGGAATTGGAAGCAAAACAGGCGGATTTGGAAGATAAATTGCAGCAGCTACAAGGGCTTAGCGCCCAAATGGATGCCATTACCCAAAGCCAGCAGCGTTTGCAGGAGGAGGCAGGCTTGCTTGCCAATCACCAGCAGGCGCTGGACTATGCTGAGCAGCAGCAGTACCTGCAAAAATTGGCAGCGGCGCAGGTATCGCGGGATAGCGAGGCGAGGAAGTTGCAGGAAGTCCAGGCGCACTGCGCGGACCTGCCCTCCCAGGAGGAAATCCGGGAGAAACTGTCTGTTTTGCAGCAGCTGCGGGATACCCGGGATGCTTTGCATACCAAAGCTCAGCTTTTGCCGTCCCTGCCTCCAATGCCGGTGGCAGAAGAACCCTTCCGGGGAAAGACGCCGGAAGCGGCGGTTTCCGACGCAAAGCTGGACCGGAAGGTTTTGCAGCAGATGAATGCAGATTTGAAAAGACCTGTGCCGTATATTGCAGGCGGCGTGTGTTTGGCGCTGGGTGCTGTCCTTGCGCTGCTGCTGCCCAAGGCCTGGGTGGGCGGCGCATTGCTGATGCTTTGCGGCGTGGCGCTGGTGCTTTTGGGCGTTGGAAAGCAAAAGAAGCTAAAACAGCAGATAGGCGCTTGGCAGCAGCGGTATGGAACAATGCCGCCTGACCGTTGGGAAGCGGCGGCGGAAGCCTATGCCGATGCCCAGCGGGCGTATACGGAAAGTGTCAATGCCCGGCAGCAGGAGCTGGAAACCTTAAACCGGGAGCTGGAAGAAAATACCCGGGCCATTACGAATTTAACAGGCCAGCAGAGTCTTGCGCAGTTTGAAGAATCCCTTCGGCAGCAGCAGCTGGCTTACAGCCGTTTGCAGGAGCAGGAGCGCCTTTGCCGGCAGGCAGAGGATGTGTTGCAGGCGCTCTCCGGCGCAGGCAAGCAGGCGCAGCTGCCGCAGTTTGCCGACACGCTGACTTTGTCTGCGCAGGACACGGAAAAGCGAATTGCGGATGTGGCAGTGCAGCGGCAGCTGCTTCACCAAAAATTGGGCCAGTGCCAGGGACAGATGGAGGCGCTGGGGCAGGAGGAAGCCTTGCTTGCCCAAAAGCAGCAGGTGCAGACCCGAATTGCTGCTTTGGAGCAGATTTACCGGGCGGCTACCACAGCCCAGGAGATTTTGCAGCAGGCGACCCAGGAGCTGCAACGGCGGTTTGCTCCCCGGATCTCCCAAAGAGCCCAGGCACTCTTTGCCCGGCTCACCGGCGGGCGGTATCAGCGAATGCAGTTGGGACAGGATTTGTCTATGGAGGCCGGCGCTTCCGATGAAAATACCCTGCGGGGAACCCTGTGGCGCAGCGACGGCACGGTGGATCAGCTGTACCTGGCGCTGCGGCTGGCGGTGGCGGAGGAGCTGACCCCCACAGCGCCCCTGGTGCTGGACGATGCGCTGGTGCGCTTTGACGATACCCGCCTGGCTGCTGCTTTGGAGATCCTCCGGGAGGAGTCCAAGGAAAAACAGGTGATTGTGTTCACCTGTCAAAGCCGGGAACAGGTCGTATCCGGCGGTGGAAATGCATAGAGATAGTATGAGGTGAGTGTATGGAAATACGGGAAGTAACCTATTTGGCTGTGGCGCTGCGGATTGTGGCGGCGGTGCTGGTGGGCGGCCTGCTGGGCTTGGAGCGGGGCATGAAAAACCGCGCTGCGGGTCTGCGTACCTATATGCTGGTATGCGTGGGCGCTTGCATTATTATGTTAACCAACCAGTATATTTTTCAGGTGTACGGCGCCGGCGATCCGGTGCGTATGGGCGCCCAGGTGGTCAGCGGCATCGGCTTTTTGGGCGCAGGCACCATTGTGGTAACCCGCCGCAATCAGATTAAGGGTTTGACCACAGCCGCAGGTCTTTGGGCCTCCGCGGGTATTGGCCTGGCGCTGGGCATCGGCTTTTATGAGGCGGCGCTTATGGGCGGCCTGGCGATCTTTACGGTGATCACCCTGCTGCAACGGATGGATAACCGGATGCGCCGCAAAAATAAGCGGGTGGATGTGTACATAGAGCTGTCCCAGGAGGTTACATTGGGAGATTTTCTCCGGTCTGTCCGGGAAAAGGAAATTGAGGCTTCCAATGTGCAGCGGGAGCAGGATGCAGACAGCCGGGCGTATATTGCCACCTTGAAGGTAAAAAAACGCAGCAGCCACCAGGAGATTTTCGATATTGTCCGGGAAATTCCGGGCGTGGCCTATGTGGAAGAACTGTAAAAGACGAGCGGCAGGTGTTGTCTAACACCTGCCGTTTGCCTTCATTTGGTTTCCTTTTTCAGCCTTGCCTTGGCTTGCTCTACGGTTTCACCGTCTTTGGCAAGGTAAGTTTCCACAAATTTATCCTCGATTTTGGCGTAGCCACGGGTAACCCCGCCCTCGATTTTTTTGTAACCGTCGACCACACCCCGTTCAATTTTCTTATAGCCGTCAGTTACGGCCTCTGCAATGCTCTTGTTTGCCTCTACGATTTTGGATTTTGCCATTGTTACTGTTTTTCCTCCTATTAAATGGATGCCAAGAAGCAGCACGGTGAGCCACACGGCTGTTCCGGTAAAAATATTAAGAATGAGAATGTCTGATGCCTGCATACCGGGAAAGGACACCAGCATAGACCGCTGCATAGTGTAGATGGACACGCAGGCGTCTGCCAGGGAGATATCCCGAAGTGTTTGCGCGCACGGTGAGGCAGCGCGTTTCGCCTTTGCCATTCCGATAATTGCCAGCGTGATTTTGGTAAAGGTGTAGGTGGCAATGGCAATCATCAAAATTTCGTGAAAAGCAGTGCCCCGTTCTTCCAGCGCGGACAGGGTATTGACACCCACAATGCAAAAGGACAGCACAACCAGCAAAATACCTGTGTTTTTCCGCGCAAAAAGCTGCATATCCGGATTTGCGCCGGATTTTCCATTGATTTGCAGCACGGAAAACCGGGTGGTTGCCAGGACGGTATAATAGGCGCCCACCGTAATAAACCACCAGGAATGGGTCAGAAAGCCAATGGCGCAGTTGCCCACCGCATACACGAAGTTAACGGCAAGTCCCAAATAGGGTTTTTTTGCCATTTTCAGCAGCTTCATTTGATGCCCTTAATCATCGGAATCAGGGCAATCAGCAAAATGATACCCAATAAGCCAACGATTGTACCCCAGATAATTTGCTGCCAGACAAGGCACAGGCACATACCCACGCCCAGTACCAGGGCGCTGAAAACAGCGTAAACGGCACGGAAGATATTTTTGCCGCTGCATTTGGGCAGCTTTTTGTTTTCCATTTTGCACCACACCAGCAGGGTGATTACGCCCAATATAAGGCCCACGCTGCCGAAAATCACACCCTGGGTAAAGGCGTTCCATTCCGGCAGAAGCGCCATACACATACCCAGCGCAAACAGAACGCCGCTTACCGTACCCATCATCAGCGCAATAAAACTACTTTTTTTCATTTTGATACTCCTTTCATTAATCCAACACTTGTATTTTTAATGCAACCGTAGTATACTGTTTTTTAGCAGGGAAAACAATCATCAAAATTGCGACAACTGTTGGAATAATGGAGAGAAGCTTATGAATGTGAAAAATAACAAGCGCCGGAAAGAGTCCCAGGAAAAGATTGAAAAGGCATTTATCGAGCTTCTGCAAGCCCGGGAGATTAAAGAAATCACCGTTTCTGATATTATTAAAATGACGCAGCTTAATCGCAGCACATTTTATGCCAATTATATGGACATATTTGATCTGGCGGATAAGACCAGAGAGAAGCTGGAAAGGGAGTTTTCCAATTTGTTTGCGGATTATGATTATTTTAATGAACGCAGCGGTGTGTTTAAGATGTTTACCCATATCAAGGAGAATCAGCTTTTTTACAAAACCTATTTTAAGCTGTGCTATGATGACAAGCACCTTATTTCTGTGTACGACCCTAAGCGGGCGGAAATGGAGCATATGGACAGCAATATCAAATACCACATTGAGTTTTTCAGAAACGGACTCAATGCGATCATTAAGCTGTGGCTTGCCGGTGGCTGCCAGGAATCGCCGGAGGAAATGGCAGAGGTGATAAAGCAGGAATATCGGGGACGGTAAAAAAAGAGCGTGTTACCAGCGGTAACACGCTCTTTTTATGAATACTTACAGGCCAAAGTAACGGACGGCGTTGCGGTAGCAGATGCCCTCGACGATTCGCTTTAAGGCGGATTCATTGTTGGGATACTCGCCGTTTTCCACCCAAGAGCCGATTAAGTTACACAGAATCCGGCGGAAGTAGTCGTGGCGGGTGTAGCTGAGAAAAGACCGGGAGTCGGTGAGCATACCCACAAAATTCCCCAAAAGTCCCAGATTGGCAAGGGATATCATCTGCTCAATCATACCGGTTTTGTTATCGTTGAACCACCAGGCGGAGCCGTGCTGGATTTTGCCGGGAATGCTGCTGTCCTGGAAGCAGCCGATGAGGGAGCCCAGCTGGGCGTTGTCGGCGGGATTCAGAGAATACAAAATGGTTTTGGGACAGGCGTTTGCCTCATCCAGCGCAGACAGCAGCCGGGAGATGTTGCCGCCGCAGGTATTTTGGGCGATGGCGTCCACGCCGGTGTCCGGTCCTTGGGTCTTAAACAGCCGCTGGTTGTTGTTTCGCAGGCAGGAGTAATGGACCTGCATTACAATGTTCAGCTTGGAATAGAGCTTGCCCAGATGCAGGAGAATGACGGTTTGATAGCCTTCGATTTCCTCGGTGGTGAGCTTTTCGCCCCGGAAGGCTTTCTGATAGACTGCGTCTGCCTGTTCCAGGGTGTAATTTTGGAAGGGAACATAGTCCAGTCCGTGGTCGCTGACCTTGCAGCCCCGGGCGTGGAAGTAGTCAAGCCGCGATTTCAGCGCATCCAGCACATCGGACATTTTGGGCAGGCGCTCTTTGCCAACGCTGGCTGCCAGCTGGGTCATATACGCTTTCCAGCCGTCTTTGTGAATGTTCACTGCCTTGTCCGGCCGGTAGGAGGGACTGACTACCACCGAAATGCTGTCATCGGCGGCGATTTTCTCGTGCCAGCGCAGGTCGTCGATGGGGTCGTCAGTGGTGCCGATAAACGCCACATTGGCCTTTTGAATTAAGCCACGGGCGGAAAATGCCGGGTCATTTTGCAGCTTATGGTTGCATTGCTCCCAAATTCTCGGTGCACTTTCCGCTGTCAGCGGCTCGTCGATGCCGAAAAACTGCTGCAATTCCAGGTGGCACCAGTGGTACATCGGGTTGCCGATGGCCATTTCCAGCGCCTCGGCAAATTTTAAGAAGCGCTCATAAGGGGGCTTGTTGCCGGTAACATATTCTTCCGGCACGCCGTTGGAGCGCATAACCCGCCACTTATAGTGGTCGCCGGCAAAGCTACCGTCGGGATTTTCACCGCCCAGCCACAGCTGGGTCATATCCGCAAACCGCCGGTCCTCATAGATTTCCCGGGGATTTAGGTGGCAGTGATAGTCTGCCAAGGGCAAATGCTCTGCGTAGTCGTGGAACAGATGTTTTGCGGTTTCTGTTTCCAACAGGAAGTCCTTGTCCATAAATGCTTTCATAATGCTCTCCTTAATACATTGGGGGGCGAATATAGCGTTCGTGGGAGGTGGGAGCAGGCCGGGCATACACGCCGGAGACCAGCCCCAGCATAGCGTACAGGGTAACGATAGAGGATGCGCCGTAGCTGATAAAGGGGAGTGTCAGACCGATCACCGGGCCGACACCGGTACACATACCGATGTTAATGAGCGTTTGGAAAACCAGCGCCGCCGCTGCGCCAAAGCAAATCAGCCGGCGGGTGTAATCCTGACTGTGGACACCGACCCAGACGCACCGGGCGATAATCAGCCCCAGCAATATCAGCACCGTAACGCAGCCCACATATCCTAATTCTTCACCGACGACAGAGAAGATGAAATCTGTGTGCTGACCGGTGAGAACGCCGTTTTGGGTGCAGTGGCCGTTGAACAGGCCCTGTCCGGTCATACCGCCGCCGGTGAGGGAACGCAAGCTGAGATTGGTCTGCCACAGAACGCCGGTACCGCTGGCATCCAGCGCGGGGTTGAACAGCACTTCAATACGCAACCGTTGATAGTCGTCCAATCTTGGCCATATAAAGGGGAAAACCAGCGCGATTCCACCAATGGCAGCGGCAAACCACAGAAGATTTACGCCGCCGGTGAAGGCCATAACCGCGAAGATAAACACGAAAATCAAGGAAACGCCCATATCACTGGACAGTTCATAATTCAAAAGAAACAGCAGTCCCAAATGAAAGGCCATTTGAAAAACGGATTTTAGGGAAGAAATTTTCTCCTTGTGGGCGGACATAACCGACGCCATAATCAGAATATAGGTGATTTTACAGATTTCTGCCACCTGAATGTTAAAGGGCAGGAAGGGCAGGTTTACCCAGCTGCGGTTTCCGCCGATGGTTTCGCCAAAGGGAATCAGCAGCGACAGGAACAGAATGTTGATGATCACCAGCCAGTGCCGCTTCTCCATCATAAAGTCCACATCCACAGAGGAGACCACCGCAAAAAGAAGCACGCCGATGACAGCGCCCACAATCTGCATAATGATGTAACGGGGGGAGTCCAGATAATTGGTGGCGCTGGCAACAATTAAACAGCCAAAGGCTGTGGTAATCACGCACAGCAGCAGCAGCACCCAGTCGCCCTTGCGAATGGCCTCTCGCAGTTGTAATAAATAGCGCCTCACGGACTCACCTCCTTAACACACAAAAGTATAGCACTTTTTTCGCAAAAAGTAAACAGCTTACAGGATTCCGAATATTGCCAGCAGAGTCAGCATACTGGGAATGCAAATCAAAATGGAAACAGAATTGACGCAGGCTGCCACCGCCGGGTCGCCGCCGGCATCGGGGGTCAGGGCGGTGGAGACCATACTCACCGGGGCAAAGACGGTGATTGCCACTGCCTGCCGGATTTCCAGGGGCATAGGCAGCAGGAAATAGGCGCACAGCGCCGCGGTAACGGCAGCGGCAAACCGGACGGCTGCCATACCGGCCACTTCCTTGAAAATCGCCTTTTCGATTTTCAGGTCCAGCATCATACCCACCATCAGCATAGCCAAAAAGGCGTTGGCGTTGGCGATGGGGGTGATGAAGTCCACCAGCGCGCCGGGAATGGTGATTTGGAACACCGTAACCAGCAGCATAGCCAGGTAGGTCAAAAAGGGGACAGAGTGAAGAAGAGTAACGCCGATGCGCTTTAAGTTCAGCCCCTTGGTGTTGTCTAAAATGTTGCGGGAGATGGCGTAGGTAGTGCCGTTGCACATGAGCGCGTTGCCAATGTCAAACAGGCAGGTGCCCACCAGGCTGGCAGGCGCTAAGAAGCTCTGAATAAAGGGCATGGCAAAGGCGCCGATGTTGTAGCTGGGCACACAGTTGAGCCATACCGCCCGGGTACGGCGGGGATAGCGCCGGCTGAACAAAAATCCCACCAGCAGCATCAAGCCGTTCATACCCAGACCCAGGCCCACCAGCACCAGCAAGGAAAGGTCCGGCTGGTAGGAGGCAAAGCTCACAATTACCGCGCAGGGCAGGGTGATGTTCATAATGATTTTTACGGGGATTTTGTAATCGGCAGGGCCGAAAAAGCCTCTGCTTTTGAATATGTAGCCCAGCACAATCAGAAAGATAAAGCAGCCGCATTTGAGAAGAATATTACCCATAAGAATACCTCATTTTGGTAACAAGGCACGCCAGAACCGGCGTGCCTTGTGAGTATTAAGCCAGGTAGATTGCCTTGCAAGCCAGCATCGTCATATAGCAGTCCAGCTTGCTCACCAGCTCCATAGGCGCGTGCATGCTCAGCACCGGCACGCCTGCGTCCACAGTAACGATGTTCCGGTTTGCCATATAGGCAGCCACAGTGCCGCCACCGCCCTGGTCCACCTTACCCAGTGTGGCAGTCTGCCACAGGACACCGGCGTTATCCAGTGTGGTACGCACGTGGCCCATAGCCTCGGCAGAGGCGTCGGACGCACCGCTCTTGCCACGGGAGCCGGTATACTTGCAGATGGCAACGCCGTAGTTGAGCTTACAGTTATTCCGGCGGTCGGAGACCTCGGGGAAGTTGGGGTCGAAGGCGTTGGAAACGTCAGCCGACAGGCAGAAGGAGTTGGCAAAGCAGTGGCTCAGCTTTACGCCCTGGGCATCGCACAGCAGCTCCATAAAGTACTCAAAGGCGTGGCTTTGCATACCGGAAACGCCCACAGAGCCGATTTCTTCCTTGTCTGCCAGAATGCAGACGGCGGTGTGCTTGGGAGTGCCCATATCCAGAAGCGGCTCAATTTCTGCGTAGGCGCAGACCCGGTCATCGTGGCCGTAGGCACCCAGCAGGCTCCGGTCCAGACCCACCTCACGGCACTTGCCGGCAGGCACCACGGTCAGCTCAGCAGAGAGGAAGTCGGCTTCAATGAAACCGTATTTTTCATTCAGCAGCTTCATAATGTGCAGCTTCACCAGGTCAGAGCCTTCGCCGTTTAACGGCTCGGTGCCCAAAATCACATTCAGCTGCTCGCCTTCAATGACCTTGGCAGCAGTCTTTTGCAGCTGGTCGGCAGACAGATGAATCAGCAAATCGGAAACGCACAGCACAGGGTCAGTGTCGTCTTCGCCGACGGTTACGGTAATGACGCTGCCGTCCTTGCGGTAGACCACACCGTGGAGGGCAAGGGGAATGGTTGCCCACTGGTACTTCTTGATGCCGCCGTAGTAATGGGTCTTGAAGTAGGCAATTTCGGAATCCTCATACAGGGGATTGGGCTTTAAGTCCATACGGGGGGAGTCCACGTGGGCTGCGCAGATGTTGGCGCCACTTGCCAGACTCTCGCTGCCGATAACCGCCAGCAGGATGCTTTTGCCCCGGTTGTTGTAGTAAACCTTGTCGCCGGGCTGGATGTCCATACCCGGCACCATTGCCTTGAAGCCGTGCTCCTGGGCGACTTTGACTGCCCAGGCGGTGGCTTCCCGCTCGGTCTTGCAGGCATCCATAAAGGCGGCGTAGCGCTTGCAGTAGCGCTCCATTTCGGCTTTCTGCTCCTCGGTCAGGTTGGCATAGCCGTTTTTGGGGGCATATAATAAACGATTTTTCAGTTCTTCCATATTGTTCTCCTTTAAGGGTTTTCTTTTATTATAGTCAGACTGCGGAAAAAAACAAGGCATTTTTCCCGGAATTCTTCCTTTGTGCCGTTGTTTTCCAGTATATAATCGCATTTTTCCCGGAAATAGCTCGGCGATTTTTGAGCGCGAATCCGCTGCAAAGCCTGCTGCCCGGTAAGGTTGTCCCGCTGCATCAGTCGGGAAACCCGCACCTTCTCGTCAGCGGTAACTGCCACAGTTACGTCGCACACAGAGGCTAGCCCGCCGTCAAACAGCTCGATGGCGTCGATGGCGGTAAGGGACGCCGGGGTTTCCAAAATTTTCAGCACCGCGTTTTTGACAGCTGCGTGGGTGATGGCGTTTAAGTCCAGCAAGGCAGCGGGGTCAGCGAACACAATGCTGCCCAGCTTCTTTCTGTTTAGCGTTCCGCCTTCCACACAGCCGGGGAAACGGGCATTGATGGCGGAAAGGAGATCGTCGTCTGTTTGCAGCAGGCTGTGATAGAGCCTGTCGCAGTCAATGACTGTGCCGCCCAGTTCCTCAATTGCCTGCAAGGCGGTGGTTTTGCCGCAGCCGGTGCCGCCGGTGATGCCGATGATCATAGCTCTGCCTCCGCATTTATAATATGGAAAGCGGCTGCCTTTTTCAGCCGGTTTTGCACCGCATATGCCACGCCGCCGCCCACAGGGCAACGGGCGTAGATGCACCGGATAGCGGGGTCGTCCAGCTCCCGCAGGGCGGCAAAGAGACCTGCGGACAAGGTGGCGGCATCGGCCTCTCTGCCGTAGGACAGCGCATTGCAGTCTGCGTACAGGGGCAGCTCTTCCTCAAAGCACAGCACCCGGTCATTTTCTGTGATGTGGTTGTGAATATAAGCGGCGGCTTTTTCCCGGCTGCCGGATACAATGCGCACTTGGGCCTGGGGGGCATAGTGCTTGTACTTCATACCCGGGGCTTTTGCCACCGCGTCTTTGTCCAGCTGGGCGGTAACCGCCTGGTCGATGACCAAATCCCCCAGTACATTCATAAGCTGCTCCGGGGTGATGCCGCCGGGGCGAAGCAATCGGGGGCGTTCTTCCGTCAAATCCACAATGGTGGATTCCACACCCACCCGGCAGGGTCCACCGTCTACCACAGCGGCGATGTTGCCGTCGTGGTCGTGGAGAACGTGCTGTGCTGTGGTGGTGGAGGGCTTGCCGGAGAGGTTGGCTGACGGCGCGGCAACGGGCACACCGGAAAGGCGGATAATCTCCCGGGTTACGGCATTGTCGGGGCACCGGACGGCCACTGTGGGAAGGCCTGCGGTGGTGCATTTTGGTACGCAGTCCCTGGCAGGCAGCACCATTGTCAGGGGTCCCGGCCAGAATTTTTCAGCCAATGTATAGGCAGCAGGGGGGATGCTGTGGCAGAAGATTTCCATATGGACAGGCTCTGCCACGTGGAGGATCAGGGGATTGTCCTGGGGGCGACCCTTTGCGGCGAATATTTTGGCAACGGCTTCGGGATTCAATCCGTCAGCGCCAAGACCGTAAACGGTCTCCGTGGGAATCGCCACCAGCTCGCCGGCTTTGATCAGCTCTGCTGCCGTTTTTGCAGTTTGAGAATCCTTTGAGGATAAAATGAGGGTTTTCATAAAAAACCTCCTGAAATGCAGAATGCAGAATGCAGAATGCAGAATGGAATGCATCAGCCTGGGGCGGATGGATTATTTCTAAGAATAATTTTACATTCAGCATTTTGCATTTTGCATTTTTGATTAAAAAAGAGCAGCTTGCGCTGCTCTTTTTTAATTAAACAGTGGGCTGATTTGCAGCTTCGATGATCTGCACGAACTTCTCGGGAACCAGAGAAGCGCCGCCGATCAGACCGCCATCAATGTCGGGCTGAGCCAACAGCTCATAGGCGTTCTTTTCGTTCATGCTGCCGCCGTAGAGGATGGAGATGGCACGGGCGTTCTTGGAGGAGTAGAGCTTGCGCACCACAGCGCGGATGTTCTCGCAAACCTCCTGTGCCTGCTCGGGGGTAGCGGTCAGACCGGTGCCGATGGCCCAGATGGGCTCGTAGGCGATGACCACCTTGCGGATCTTATCCTCGGGCACGTTTTGCAGACCCAGCTTGATCTGCATAGCGATGTGCTCGAAGGTAACACCGCTCTGACGCTGTTCCAGGGTTTCACCGCAGCACATAATGGGAATCAGACCGGCTTCCAAAGCAGCCAAAACCTTGGCGTTGACGGTTGCATCGGTCTCACCGAACATCTCACGGCGCTCGGAGTGGCCGATAATTACGTACTTACAGCCGGCATCCACCAGCATTTCGGTGGACAGCTCGCCGGTATATGCGCCGCTTGCCTTGAAGTGGCAGTTTTCTGCGCCGATGCCCACACGGGTCTCACGCATAGCCCGCACAGCGGCAGGAATGCACACAGCAGGTACGCACAGCGCCACATCGCACCAACGACCCTTGGGCAGAATGGCTTTCAGCTGGGTCATAAACTCTTTGGTCTGAGAGGGAGTTTTGTTCATTTTCCAGTTGCCGGCAATGACGGTCTTACGATACTTTCTATTCATTTTTTCCTATCTCCTTTTTATAAAACACCGGGCTTGGTGTTTAATGATGTGGTGAGTTATTTGTCTTGCAGACAAGCAATGCCGGGCAGTTCTAAGCCTTCCAGGAATTCCAGAGAAGCGCCGCCGCCGGTGGAAATGTGGGTGATTTGAGAGGCGAAGCCCAGCTGCTCGCAAGCGGCTGCGGAATCACCGCCGCCAACGATGGTAACAGCGTCGGAATCAGCCAAACCCTGGGCAACAGCGATGGTGCCCTTGTTCAGCACGGGGTTCTCGAAAACGCCCATAGGTCCGTTCCACACAACGGTCTTGGCGGCCTTGGCGGCAGCGGCAAATTCAGCCTGCGCCTTTTCGCCGATATCCAGACCCATCTTGCCCTCGGGGATTGCGTCGGACATCACGGTGGTAACGGGGATTTCTGCATCAATGGGGGAGGGGAAAGCGTCGGCAACCACGGTATCCACAGGCAGCAGCAGCTTTACGCCCTTAGCTTCTGCCTTTGCCATCATTTCCTTGCAGTAGTCCAGCTTTTCGTTGTCAACCAGGGAGTTGCCAACAGCGTAGCCCTTGGCAGCCAGGAAGGTAAATGCCATGCCGCCGCCGATGATCAGGGTGTCCACCTTTTCCAGCAGGTTGTTAATAACGTTCAGCTTGTCGGAAACCTTAGCGCCGCCCAAAATGGCAACGAAGGGACGCTCGGGGTTGGCCAGGGCCTTACCCATAATGGAAACTTCCTTCTGTACCAGATAGCCGGAAACAGCAGGCAGATAGTCAGCTACGCCGGCGGTGGAGGAGTGAGCCCGGTGGGCAGTGCCGAAGGCATCGTTGACAAAGATGTCAGCCATAGAGGCCAGGTCCTTGCTCAGCTCGGGGTCGTTCTTGGTTTCACCCTTGATGTAGCGGGTGTTTTCCAGCAGCATCACGTCGCCGTCTTTCAAAGCGGCAGCCTTTGCCTTGGCGTCTTCGCCTGCCACGTCAGCAGCCATAATGACTTCCTTGCCCAGCAGCTGGCTCAGCCGCTCAGCAACCACTTTCAGGCTCAGCTCCGGCTTCCACTCACCCTTGGGTTTGCCCATATGGGAGCAGAGAATCACCTTTGCGCCCTTGTTCACCAGGTATTCAATGGTGGGCATAGCGGCAACGATGCGCTTGTCAGATGTGATCTTGCCGTCCTTGGTGGGGACGTTGAAGTCGCAGCGGCACAGAACGCGCTTGCCGGCTACTTCGATGTCTTCAATAGACTTCTTGTTGTAGTTCATTATACTTCCTCCATCGTTGGTTATTTACGCATTTTACCGAAGTCCTGCAAGCCGGGAAAGTCCAGCTGACGCAGGGCTTCAAACACGGTGATTGCCACCGCATTGCTTAAATTCAGACTGCGGGCTTCCGTCCGCATGGGAATCCGGACACAGCTGTCCTCGTGGGCTTCCAGGAAATCTTCCGGCAGACCCTTGGTCTCCTTGCCGAAGAACAGGTAGCATTCGTCCTCAAAGGCCACCTCCGTGTAGCTGCGGGGGGCTTTGGTGGACAGGCACCACATTTGCCGGACATCATTTTTGGCAAAGAAATCTTCGAGGTTTACATAATCTTTGACCTCTACCAAATTCCAGTAGTCAAGGCCTGCCCGGCGGACGGCCTTTTCGGAAATATCAAACCCCAGGGGACGAACAAGATGCAGCCGGCAGCCGGTGGCTGCGCAGGTACGGGCGATATTGCCGCAATTTTGGGGAATTTCCGGCTCTACCAGCACGATGTTGAGCATTTTCTTCACCTCGGGTCGTTCTCTGCCGGCGCTTCCGGCACTCGCCTAACTATTGTATGACAAAAGCGCTGTAAAATCAATGAAAAAATTACAAAATAATCAACTTTTTCATAGTATCCACATAAAAAAATCCCTGCGGCGGTTAATTTTGTTGAAAATTGCAAAGGCGTGGGAATCCTTTTATGGGGGAAACCCTGTCAAATACAACAGATGATTGACATTTGCCGCATTTTGTGCGAAAATAAGGCAATGAATTTTATGTGTAAGGGGATTTGATCTATGATGCAATCCAGAACCCATACCTGTGGTGAGCTGCGCCTTTCCAACGCAGGTGAGAAGGTTACCATCGTCGGCTGGATGGAGAACGTCCGGGAGGTTGGCGCCAACTTTGCCTTTGTGGTGCTGCGGGACTTCTACGGCACCACCCAGGTGGTGATAGAGACCGAAGAAATGATGCAATCCATTAAGGGACTGAACAAGGAGACCACCATCTCCGTTACCGGTGTTGTCCGGGAGCGTGAGAGCAAGAATCCTAAGCAGGCCACCGGTGAGATTGAGGTTGTGCCTCAGAGCATTACCGTGCTGGGCAAGTGTATCCACAACAGCCTGCCCTTTGAAATCAACAAGAGCCGGGATGCTGACGAGAATGTCCGGCTGAAATACCGGTATCTGGACCTGCGGAATCCTGCGGTTAAGAGCAATATTATTCTGCGCTGCCAGGTGGTGGCGGAGCTGCGGCGGCTGATGACCGAGAAGGGCTTCCTGGAAATCACCACCCCCATTCTGACTGCTTCCTCTCCCGAGGGCGCAAGAGACTTTTTGGTGCCTGCCCGGAATCACCCCGGCAAGTTCTATGCCCTGCCCCAGGCGCCCCAGCAGTTTAAGCAGCTGCTGATGACCTCCGGCTTTGACCGCTACTTCCAGATTGCCCCCTGCTTCCGGGATGAGGATGCCCGGGCTGACCGCACACCCGGTGAATTCTATCAGCTGGATATGGAGATGGCCTTTGCCACCCAGAACGATGTTTTGACCACCCTGGAAGAGGTGCTGGTGCCGGTATTTGAAAAGTTTGGTAAGTACAGCCGGATTTCCCAGGCGCCCTTCCGCCACATTCCCTTCAATGAGGCAATGGAGCGCTATGGCTCTGACAAGCCCGACCTGCGTATTGACCTGGAAGTGCAGGACATTACCGCGGAAGTGGCAGGCTGCGGCTTTGGTCCTTTTGAAAATGCAACCGTCAAGGCTGTGGCAGTGGACAATTTCAGCGAGGGCCGTAAGTGGATTGACAAGCTGCTGGCAGATGTGGAAGTGCAGACCGGCAACAAGGCTTGCTGGATTAAGGTTGATGAAAACGGCGAGCTGACCGGCGGCGTTTCCAAGTTCCTTGCAGACTGCAAGGCAGCGCTGACGGAAAAACTGAATTTGAAGCCCGGTAGCTTTGTGTGTATGGCAGCGGGCAAAAAGGCAGCTGCCCAGAAGACTGCCGGTGTGATCCGTACTATGATGGGTAAGCGCATCCCCGGTCATTTCGACGAGGAGCAGTACGCTATGTGCTGGATCGTGGACTTCCCCATGTATGAGATGGGCGAGGAATCCGGTGAGCTGGAATTCTGCCACAATCCCTTCTCTATGCCCCAGGGCGGTATGCAGACCCTGCTGGATGCCGAGGGTGATACCGAAAAGCTGCTGGCTATTAATGCCGACCAGTACGACCTGGTGGTCAACGGTTACGAAACCGCTTCCGGCGCTGTGCGGAATCACAACCCCGAGATTATGGTCAAGGCCTTTCAGATGGTGGGCCTGGGCGAAGAGGATGTGAAGGCCAAGTTCCCCGCAATGTACAATGCCTTTACCTACGGCGCGCCCCCCCATGCAGGCGCAGCTCCCGGCGTTGACCGCTTGGTAATGCTGCTCACCGGTGAGGAGTCCATTCGCGAGGTTATCACCTTCCCCCTGAACAAGAATGCCCAGGATGTGATGATGGATGCGCCCACCGCTGTTTCTCAGAAGCAGCTGGACGATGTGCATATTCTCATTAACGAGGCCCATTTGTAAGAACAGATAAAATGCGTGCTGCTTATTTGCAGCACGCATTTTTTAGCCTCCCTTGTGTAAAGGGAGGTGGCAAAAATCTCTGATTTTTGGCGGAGGGATTGACAATCCCCTAGTCTTTTTGCTTCGCAAAAACACAGCCCCCTTTACACAAGGGGGCCTATATGCAAAGCCACCGGCACGGCCGGTGGCTTTTTTGTTATTTGCGCTTAGGTTTGGGCTTTGGTAGGAACAGGAAGATTGCCGCTGCGCCAAGGATGCCAAAGGTAAGAATAATGGGCAGGGAGGAGGGATCTTCTTCCTCGCCTTCGGTTTCGCCGCCGGCAATCCGGACCTCCATAAACAGGGTATCCATCAGCCGGTTGGTCTCCGCAGGCAGGAACAGGAAGCTGTCGCCCTTTGCCAAAATGGAATCGTCGGGATAGATGACTTCGCTTTCCGCCAAATACTCTTCCATATGATCCCGCGCGCCCTCAATGGGAGAGGCGTAGCAGATATAGTCCATATTGGCGCCGGAAATTTCCGGGTCGCACAGGAAGTTGATGAATTTCTCTGCCGCCGCCTGATTCTCGCTGCACTTGGGAACGCACATTGCGTCAATGAACAGGTTGAAGCCCTGTTCCTGGGGCAGATAGAATTGCAGGTTGGGGTTGGCGTCCATCATCATCATACAGTCGCCGGCGTAGTAGGGGGCAATCCACGCGTTTTCCCCCTCCATAATGCCGTAAATCTGATCCATAACATACTGGCGCACCAAGGGGTTTTGCTCTGCCAGGCTGTTTGCCGCCTGCCGCAGGTCGGCGTTATCGGTGGTGTTGATGCTGATGCCGTTTAGGAACTGGGCAATGCCGAAGGCATCCCGGGAATTGTCGAACATCAGGATTTTTCCTGCGTATTTCTCATTCCACAGTAGCTCCCAGCCGGTTACATCCGCTTCGTCCACATACTTGGTGTTGTAGAGAATGCCCACAGTGCCCCAGGTGTAGGGGACGGAATAGGTGTTATCCGGGTCGTAGGCGGTATTCTTGAACTGGTCCTGCACAAACTTGTAGTTGGGGATATTGTCGAAGTTCAGCGGATTCAGCATATCCTCGTCAATGAGCCGGGCGATCATATAGTCCGAGGGGATAATCAAGTCCACCGTCAGACCGCCGCCTGCCAGCTTGGCGTACAAAGATTCGTTGGAATCGTAGGTGGTGTAGTTCACCTTGATATCCGGGTACTTCTCCTCGAAGGCGGCAATGATGTCCATAGTACCGTCGCTGCCGTCGGCAATGTTCTGTCCCCAGTTCATCACATTTAAGGTGATTTTGTTCTGGCGGGTGGAGAGAATCAGCCAGAGGCAGCCAAGTAAAATAGCCAAGGCGCACACACCGGCGCACACCCGGCGGAAAATCTTTGTGGAACGGGAAACCTCCCGCGCCTGCTTGCTGACCCGTTTTTTATCTGCCCGGATTTGGAGCAGATTCATGGTTACCATCAGCACGAAAATCAGCAGAAACAGCAGGGTAAACATGGCGTAAACCCGGGGCTGCATGGGCTTTTTCGTGTAGGAGTAAATCTCCACCGGCAGGGTCAGGAGGCCGGAGCCGGTAACCAAAGAGCTGATGACGAAGTCGTCCAGGCTCATGGTGAACGCCATAATGGCGCCGGAGATGATGCCGGGCATAATCTCGTGGACAGTAACCTTGAAGAAGGATTGCACCGGGGTGCAGCCCAAATCCATAGCCGCGTCCTGCAAGGCAGGGTTCATCTGTTTCAGCTTGGGCATCACATTCAAAATGACATAAGGCAGGTTGAAGGTGATGTGGGCAATCAGCAGGGTCCAGAAGTTCAGACTCTCTTTTTGGTGAAACAGGGTAGAGCCGATGAACACGAACAGCAGCGACAGGGAAATACCGGTAACAATATCCGGGTTGGTCATGGGAATGTTGGTCAGACCCATAACGGTTTTGCGCAGCCGGGGGTTCAGGTTGTGGATGCCCACCGCGGCAAAGGTGCCAAAGGCGGTGGCAATGGCTGTTGCCAGAATGGAAATCAGCAAAGAGTTCCCCAGCAGCGCCAGCAAATCCTGGTCCCGGAACAGGGCTTTATACTGGTCCAGGGTGAAGCTTTCAAATACCGTCAAATCCTTGCCGGTATTGAAGGAAGCTGCCACCAGCACCAGCATAGGCAGGTACAAAAAGGCAAAAATGACAATGGTGAGAATTCGGTTGGTTTTTTTCATACGACCACACCGCCTTCCGCATCCTCGCCGCCGAAGCGGTTCATAATGCCGGTACAGACCAGCACCATCAGCATCAGCAGCAGGCTCAGCGCCGCGCCCAGGTTGGGGTTGTTACTGGTTTTGAACTGCTTTTCGATGATATCGCCGATGAGCATGGTTTCCGCGCCGCCCAGCTTCTGAGAGATATAGAAGGTGGACACCGCAGGCACAAAGACCATGGTGATGCCCGACAGAATGCCGGGAATGCTCAGCGGCAGAATGACCCGTCCGAACACCTGCAAGCCGTTGCAGCCCAAATCCTCCGCGGCCTCAATCAGCCGGTTGTCGATTTTGACGATAATGGCATACAGGGGCAGAATCATATAGGGCAGGTAGTTATATACCATACCCAAAATCACCGCGCCGGAGGTGCCGATGATTTCTGCCGTTCCCAGACCCAATTTTCCCAGCAGCACATTGATAATGCCGTTGGTTTCCAGCAGGCCCACCCATGCCAGGGTGCGCAGCAAAAAGCTCATACACATAGGCAGCATAATGAGCATATAGAGAATCTTTTGGGTTACGGCAGAGCGGTGGGCAATGAAGTACGCCACCGGGTATCCCAGCAGCAGGCAGATGACCGCTGACAGCAGGGAGTACCACACGGAGATGCCCAGTGTGGGCAAAAACAGACCCAAATCCTGCAAATTTTGCAGGGTAAACGCCCCGGTATCCGGGTCGGTGAAGGCGTAAAACGCCATTACACCCAGGGGAATCAGGGTGAACAGCAGCATCCAAAGGATGTAGGGGGCGCTCAAAAGAATGGACTTACGCTTCTTCATCGGCCGCATCCTCCGTCAGTTCGTCATACTCGGCAGAGTAGGAGCTGTAATCACCGAACATACCGGAGTATTCGCTCTTGTGCATAATGTGGATATCCTCGGGATTTAACCGGATGCCCACGGTTTCACCCTCGCCGTGGTAGTCGGTGGTCTGAATCAGCCACTTGAAGCCCCGGAAGTCCACGATAATATCGTAATTAAGACCCTTGAAGGTAACGCTGGTAACCGTGCCCACCAGGTGGCCCTCGCCGGCGGGGACAAAGTCAATGTCCTCCGGACGGATGACCACATCCACCGGCTCATTGGGGGCAAAGCCTGCGTCCACACAGTCGAATACCCGACCGAAGAATTTTACCTTATAGTCCGACAGCATCACACCGTCGAGAATGTTACTTTCGCCGATAAAGTCTGCCACAAAGGCATTTTTCGGCTCGTTATATATATCCTCAGGCTTGCCGATTTGCTGGATACGGCCTTTGTCCATAACCACTACCGTGTCGGACATAGAAAGCGCTTCTTCCTGGTCGTGGGTAACATAGATAAAGGTAATACCCATGGCCTGCTGGATCCGTTTCAGCTCGTTCTGCATATCCTTGCGCAGACGCAGGTCCAGGGCCGCCAGGGGTTCATCCAGCAGAAGCACCTTGGGCCGGTTCACCAGCGCACGGGCAATGGCTACCCGCTGCTGCTGACCGCCGGAGAGGCTGTCAATGCGGCGGTGCTCATAGCCTTTCAGACCCACAACCGCCAGGATATCCTGGACTCGTTTGTGGATTTCGTCCTTGGGCAGCTTGGCGACCTTTAAGCCGAAGGCGATGTTGCCGTAGACATCCAGATGGGGAAACAGCGCATACCGCTGGAAAACGGTATTGATCTGCCGCTCATAGGCAGGTACATCGTTGATGCACTTCCCGTCAAACAGCACCTTGCCGGATGTAGGGGTTAAGAAACCGCCGATAATCCGCAGAGTGGTTGTTTTGCCGCAGCCGGAGGGTCCCAGCAGCGTGAGGAATTCGTGGTCGTTAAAATAGAGATTGATACCATCAAGTATCCGTTCCCCGTCGAACTCCATAGTTAGGTCTTGGAGTCTGATGAGTTCTTTGGACATTATCCTCCCCCGTTTCTTTTTTATAATAATATAATAGGTATAACCGAAAATACGACATTTGTCAACATCGTTTTGACCCTTGCGGCAGCGGTCAGAAAAAATTTTCCGTTACCGGGGTTTAACTTAGAAAAAACTGGCAATACTGGACTTCGGAGGTGCTTAAAAATGAGCAAAAAGAAGTTCACCGGCAGTATCGGTGGCAAGGGCTACTACATAGCCCTTGTGCTGTGTGCTGCTGCCATCGGAATCTCCGGATTCCTGTACTACCGCAATACCGATGAACCCAACAATTCCATGCAGGGCAATGGGGAGACAGTGATGAATTCCCAGGAGGATCAGCAGGTGGTCGCCACCGACGGCGGCGATACCCTGCCCACCCAGCCGGATACCGGCAATTCTGTGGTAAGACCCAAGCCCAGCAAGACCGTCTCTCCCCTGGAAGGGCAGACTGTGGCAGTGTATGCTATGGATAGCCTGACCTATAACGAGACTACCCGGGATTGGCGGGTGCACAACGGGATTGACATCGCAGCGGAAGCCGGCGCCACAGTTTGCGCGGCTGCCGACGGCGAGGTTTATACGGTGTATGACGATGAAGCCATGGGTATGACTGTGGTGATTCGCCACGGAGGCGGCTATACCACCAAGTATGCAAGCCTTGCCGAGGCGGTATCGGTGAAGCCAGGGGACACGGTTACCGCGGGACAGGCCATCGGTACGGTGGGCAATACCGCTCTGATGGAGAGCGCCATCGGCGACCATCTGCATTTCAGCGTCAGCTGTGATGGGGTGGCGGTTGACCCTGCCGCGTTTCTGAATCAGGAATAAAATAACGCATCTTTTTCATTTTCCTCTTTGTAACGGGTCGCTGCTTTCGGCAGCGGCCCACTTTTTTTATTTTTGTTTTATGCTATAATAAAAATAACCCCAAATTTTGTAAGAAACCCTATTTGTTTCCCGTCTTTTAAGGTGAAAGGCCTTTCAAAACCATAATAAGGAGGAGAGGGAATGGAGGACGCAAGGATTATAGAGTTGTTTTGGGAACGGGATCAGTCTGCCATTGCAGAATCCGACCAAAAGTATGGGCGGTACTGCTATGCCATTGCCCACCGGATCCTTTGCTCCTGTGAGGATGCCCAGGAGTGCGTTAATGACACCTGGCACAATGCCTGGCGCGCCATTCCACCGGAAAAGCCCACCCGTTTGCAGGCGTTCTTCGGACGCATCACCCGGAATCTGGCCCTGGATCGCTACGATTACGTAACTGCCCAAAAGCGAAACACCCGGCTGGAAACGGTGATGGACGAGTACTGGCAGTGCGTTCCCGGGAGCGCAGCTTTGCCGGAGGATGAGACCGTGCTGAAAGACCTTGTAAACCGCTTTTTGGGAAGCCTCGATAAAAAGACCCGGATCATCTTCCTGCGCAGGTATTATTATGCCTGTTCTGCCAGGGAAATTGCATTGGGGCTGGGGCTTTCCGAGAGCAATGTGAATGTGATACTGCACAGAACGAGAGATAAGTTAAAGCGATATCTTCAAAAGGAGGGGATTTCTGTATGAAAAAGAAATGGTTTCGGGCGTTGAGCCTGGCGGATGAAAAATACATTGCGGAAGCCGACTCTATGCGAAAGGCGACTTTCGGCAGAAAACGGATGGCGCTTTCCGTGCTGGCAGGTGCGGCTTGCCTGGCGCTGATGCTGTGCAACCTGTGGCTGTTCATGCCCTTTGACAACACACCGCCCTCGGCTGAAAAATATAAGGGTAACGACTACTTTCCCGTGATCAAGCAGCTGGCGCAGCTGACCTGGGAAAAGCCTGTTTATAAGAATAATTTTGAGAAACTGAGCGCCGAACTGCAAAAAAGCGGCCAGAAGTTTGAAGATGTTCTGATGAACGGGGTAGCCGGCGATGCAATGGAAGCGCCCGGTGAAGCAATGAGACCGGAAACGGGTATTGTTGAGGATGCAGACCCGGACGGCAGCGCCGGCAGCACCTATGAGGAAGTAACCGACAATCAGGTGGAGGGCATTACCGAGGCTGACCGCATTAAGCGCAGCAGCACCCACATCTATTACCTGGACGGAACTACCTTGAAGATTTTCTCCATTGCGGGTCTGGACTCCCGGGAGCTGGGGCGGATCGAGCTGGTGGACGAAACCTTTAAGGTCTATTTGCAGGAATGGGAGTTCTATCTGTCGGAGGACTGCAAGACCGTTACGGTGATTGCCCTGTATCCCAATGCCAAAAAAGAGCTGACGGTGGCTGTGATTTCCCTGGATGTCAGCGACCCTGCAAAGCCCACCGAAAAGAATCGGGTGGAGCTTACCGGCAACTATCTGTCGTCTCGAATGACAGACGGCAAGCTGCTGCTGCTAACGGAGTTTGTGTTTACCAAAGACAGTATGGATTTCGACAAGGAAAGCACCTACCTGCCTCAGATTAACGGGGAAAGTATTCCGGTGGATGATATCATAGTGCCGGAGGATGCCAACTCCACCCGCTATACCGTGGTGATGAAGTTGGACGAAAGCACCCTTGCCGTGGAGGGAAAGGCGGCATTTTTGTCCTACTCTGAGGATGTGTATGTGTCCAAGGACCACATTTTCCTCACCCATGTGTATGCGGATGTGCAGAAAAAGGACCAAACCTCTGTCCGCAACGCTATGACGGAGATCACCTGCCTGACCTATGCCGATGCCTTTAAAAAGAAGGGTTCTGCGGTGGTTCGCGGCTATGTGAAGGATCAGTGGAGTATGGACGAGTACGAGGGGATTCTGCGGGTGGTAACCACCACCAACGCCACTACTGTCCGGGAGATCTATGGCAGTGGCAGCGTATCGGCCGATGTCCTGGTAACCGCCACCGGCAATTCCAACGCAAGCCTTTACTGCATTGACTTGCAGAATTTTAAGGTGGTTGCCAGCGTAGAGGACTTTGCGCCTCCCAGAGAGGAAGTCCAGTCCGTGCGGTTTGATAAAACAGTTTGTTATGTGTGTACTTCCATCGAGATGTCCGACCCGGTGTTCTTCTTCGACCTGTCGGATTTGGAGAACATTACCTATAAGGATACCGGCACAATTGAAGGTTTCTCCACCTCCCTGGTGAATATGGGCAACGGGTATCTGCTGGGCATCGGTCAGGGCAACTGGGGCGTATTTAAGGCAGAAATCTATCAGGAAACGAAAGACGGCGTGGAAGGCTTCTGCGAATACACCCTGGAAAATGCGGGGTATTCCCTGGATTATAAGTCCTACTATATCGACCGGGAAAATCAGCTGATAGGTTTGGGCATTACCCAGTGGGATAAAGTTGCCGGGGAAACCGACCGCTATATCGTGCTGTTCTTTGATGGCTATCATTTGGTGGAAGTGCTGAATGTGGAGCTGTACGGCGACAATGCGTTGAAGCGCGGCGTGTATATCGACGGTTATATGTACCTGTTCAGCACCAATAATTTTAAGGTGGAAAAAATCTTCTAGTAGGGGCGATTCACGAATCGCCCGCGGACGGGCAATATCTGCCCCAACATCGTTTATATAGTTTAAGGGCGTGTTGCTTTTGCAACACGCCCATATTTTATTTCTTTAACAGCTTGGAATAGCCTTCTCCGTACTGGACGCACCGGGAGACCCGGCTTAATGTGGCAGAGGAGATGTCGGTCTCGGCAATGACCTGGTTGTAGGTCTTGCCGTCCAGCAGCATCTTGGCGGCGTAAATCCGCTCTGCCATCTTCTCCACTTCCTTCTTGGTGCACAGGTCGTCAAAAAGCTGGGCGCATTCCTCCGCCGATTGCAGGCTTGCAATGATGCGGTAGAGCTCCTGAATTTTCTCGGTTCGTCCCATAGCGTATCCTCCTGTTAATAGCTTTCCTCAAAGCCGTGCAAAAAGGCCTTGGCTTTTTCGCTCTTGGGGTTGTCAAATACTTCCTCCGGTGTGCCGATTTCCTCAATCACACCGTCTGCCATATATATTACCACATCGGCAACACTTTTTGCAAACTCCATTTCGTGGGTAACCACGATCATGGTCCTGTCTTCGCCTTTCAGACCCTTAATGACCCGCAGCACTTCTCCGGTCAGCTCCGGATCCAAAGCAGAGGTGGGCTCGTCAAAGCACAGCACCTCCGGATGCATAGCCCACGCCCGGGCAATGGCAACCCGCTGCTGCTGACCGCCGGAGAGCTGGTAGGGGTAGGCGTACAGCTTGTCGGCAAGGCCCACCTGGGTCAAAATGGAGGTTGCCTGGGCATTCAGCTCTTCGGTGGTGCCCAGCTTCATCAGCGACGGGGCGAGTGTAACATTTTTCAGCACATTATACTGGGGGAACAGGTTAAAGTTCTGAAAAACCAGACCGAAATGCAGCCGGTTTTCCCGAATCTGGTCGTCAGTGTACTTGACACCTGCGGAAAACAGCGTCTTGCCGCCCACCAGAATTTCGCCCTCGTCCGGGGTTTCCAGAAAGTTCAGACACCGCAGCAGCGTGGTCTTGCCGCTGCCGGAGGAGCCGATAATTGCCAGCACCTGTCCCTTTTCCAGGGTAAAGCTGACACCTTTGAGGACCTTGTTGCTGCCAAATCCTTTTTGTATGTTTTTTACTTCAAGCAGTGCCATAGCTTAACCTCTGTAATAGTTTAGTTTCTTTTCAATATGCCCGAAGAGCAAGGTGAGGATACCGCTGAACAGCAGGTAGAATGCGCCGGTGTAGAACAGCGGCCACAGTAGACCCTTCTTTATGAAGGATTCGCCTGCCCAGATCACCTCGTAAATGCCGATGATACGGGCAAGGGAGGTGTCTTTGACCAGGGTGATGACCTCGTTGCTCACAGGCGCCATAATGCGTTTGACCACCTGGGGAAGTACGATTTTGAAGAAAATCTGCCCCTTGGTCATACCCAGCACCTGTCCTGCCTCGTACTGTCCCCGGGCAATGCTCTCAATGCCGCCCCGGTAGATTTCCGAGAAATAGCAGGCGTAATTGATGGAGAACGCCACAATGGTGGCGGTGAACCGGGGCATAGCAGGCAAATCAAACAAAAGACCCGGTCCGTAGAAAATGATAATCAGTTGGAGCATCAGCGGTGTGCCCCGAATCACCCACACAAAGCACCGCACCAGCGCTTTCAAGGGGGCGAATTTGCTCATAGAGCCAAAACAGACAATAAGACCCAGTGGCAAAGAGAATGCCAGGGTCAGCAAAAATACTTTTAATGTTTCCCAGAAACCGCCCAGCAGTTCCATCGTTACAGGTACGAACATAGCGCACTTCCTTGCTCTTTTTATGTGGCTGTACGGGTGGCTGTTCGCCACCCGTACAGGGGAGAATTTTTATTGCTCAGCCAGGGTCAGGTTGTACTTCTTGGCAAGCGTTTCCAGAGTGCCGTCTTCAATCAGCTTATCCATAAAGGTGTTGAACTTGGCGGTCAGATCGGAGTCCTTACGGAAGGCAACGCCGTACTCTTCTTCGGTCAGGCTGATGCCGGCGGCCAGCTCGGCATAATCAGTGCCTTCGCCGGTCATGGCCTTTGCCATAGTAATGTCGATAACGCAGGCGTCAGAGGTGCCGGCCTTTACTTCCAGCAGGGCAGCGGCCTGGTCCTGTACCTTGATGATGTTGGCGATTTCAGCAGCTTCGGCTGCGTCCTGACCGGCAGAGCCGTTCTCAACGGCAACCTTCAAATCCTTCAAGCTGGCAGCGTCTTTGTAGTCGGCAACCTTGTCGGCCTTCATAACAACAACCTGCGCGTTCAGCACGTAGGGATCGGAAATGCTGGCGTTCAGCTTGCCCTCGTCGGTGATGGTCATACCGTTCCAAACAGCGTCGATGTTCTTGGTTTCCAGCTCTACGAACTTCTTGCCCCAGTCGGCAATGACGAAGAACTCAATCTCAACACCCAGCTCTTTGGCGAACAGGGTAGCGAACTCTGCGTCGAAGCCGGTCCATTCGCCGTTTTCGTCCTTGTAGTCCATGGGAGCGTAGTCGGTGATGCCAACAACGATCTTGCCGTTTTTCTGAACGTAAGCCAGGTCGGAGTCGGTTTTTGCGCCGCAGCCTACGAAGCAGGCGGCTGTCAGCAGGAGTGCCAGAACCAATGCAATGTACTTTTTCATAATCATCTTTTCCTTTCTTTTCTGTGAGGGTTTCCCTCGGGTTTTTGTTGATAGCCGTATTATACTTCACCAAGTTAAAGTTGTAAAGTACTTTTTGCATTTTTTGCCAACTTTGGCAGACTGCACAAAAGGGAGGGGCAATTTAGCACTTTATCTTGGTGAAGTGATGCAAGCTATCCAAAGGAAAAGAACAAGGGACACACAAAAGTGTGTCCCTTAGGATTATTTTGCGTATTCCACAGCCTTGGTTTCCCGAATCACATTGATCTTAATCTGACCGGGGTATTCCAACTCTGCTTCAATCTGCTTGGCAATGTCCCGGGCCAGGAGGATCATATTGTCCTCGGTAACCTCCTCGGGCTTGACCATAATGCGGACCTCACGGCCTGCCTGAATGGCGAATGCCTTCTCAACGCCGGGGTAGCTGCCGGTAAGCTCTTCCAGCTTCTGCAAGCGGCGAATGTAGTTTTCCACATTTTCGCGGCGGGCGCCGGGTCTTGCGGCGGATACCGCATCGGCTGCCTGCACCAGCACAGCAATGACGCTCTTAGGCTCCACATCGCCGTGGTGGGATTCAATGGCGTTGACAACGGTGGGATTCTCCTTGTACTTCCGGGCCAAATCTGCGCCCAGCTGCACGTGGCTGCCTTCCACCTCGTGGTCAATGGATTTGCCCAGGTCGTGCAGAAGACCTGCCCGCTTGGCAAGTGTTACATCCACGCCCAGCTCAGAGGCCATCAAACCTGCGATGTGCGCCACCTCGATAGAGTGGTTCAGCACGTTCTGACCGTAGGAAGTACGGTACTTCTGGCGGCCCAGAATCTTTATCAGCTCGGGGTTCAGACCGTGGACACCGGTTTCGTAGCAGGCGCGCTCGCCTTCCTCGCGAATGGTGCGGTCCACATCCCGGCGAGCCTTTTCCACCATATCCTCAATACGGGTGGGGTGGATACGGCCGTCGGCAATGAGCTTTTCAAGGGCAAGTCTAGCCACCTCCCGGCGGACCGGGTCAAAGCTGCTGACGGTGATGGCTTCGGGGGTGTCATCAATAATCAAATCAACACCGGTGATGGTCTCTAAGGTGCGGATATTCCGTCCCTCACGGCCGATGATGCGGCCCTTCATCTCATCGGTGGGCAGGGGAACAACGGAGACCGTTGCCTCTGCGGCGTGGTCTGCGGCGCAGCGCTGAATGGCGATGGACAGGATTTCTCTTGCCTTCTCGTCGCATTCGTCCTTCATCTGCTGCTCGATCTCCTTGATCTTCATAGCAGTATCGTGGCGGACTTCCTGCTCCACATTTTCCAGAAGGAGCTGCTTTGCCTGCTCCTGGGTCAGCCCGGAGATCTGCTCCAAGGTAGCCAGGTGGGCTTTCTTCACCGCCTCGGTCTCTTCCTTGACCTTGGCAACCTCCTCCAAACGGCGGGCCATTTCTTCTTCCTTCTTTTCGAAGTTTTCGGCCTTTTTGTCCAGAGTTTCTTCCTTCTGTTGCAGACGGCGCTCTTGCTTAGTCAGCTCAGCGCGACGCTCTTTTACTTCTTTTTCGTGCTCTGTGCGAGATTTATGGATTTCGTCCTTGGCTTCCAGAAGCATCTCTTTCTTACGGCTCTCGCCGCTGCGAATAGCTTCATTGATGATTCGGGTAGCTTCTGCTTCCGCGGAAGAGATTTCCCGCTCGCCTACGCGCTTGCGGTAGGCAATACCGCAGGCAAAGCCAATAGCAATGGAAACAACCGCTGTGCCAAGGGCAATCAATGCGATTTGTAAAGGTCCCATAATCTGTTTGCACACCTCCTTTATAGAATAGGCATCTGCCAAGGGGGTGGGCGCCAGGGCCTCATGTTGTTCAATTGGCAAAATAGATGTACCGAAGGATTCGGCATAAAGATTTAGGCACAAAAAACGCCACGAGGCGCAATACGCAACACCCGGCAAACGCCAGGTTATCATGAAACGCCGGGAAAAACACTCACCAGCGTACACCATACCGAATCTATTTTACTTGTAACATTTGGGAATGTCAAGAAAAAATGCATAAAAAGATAGAATCGTTCTATAAAGTTCGCATATAGTTTGCCGATTGTGGCGGAAAAAGAGAACGCCCGCAGGCGGAATATCCGTTGACAAGAAATTTTCTGCGTGGTAGAATAAGGCCAATGCAAATGCGCGCAGGGGCGGTTATTAACCGCCCGCGGGCGATCACTGATCGCCCCTACAAACGGGCACTGCAACACTAAGACACGATATAATTTAATAAATGCGGGCGTGGTGGAATTGGTAGACACGTTGGATTTAGGTTCCAATGGGCAACCGTGCAAGTTCAAGTCTTGTCGCCCGTACCAAAAGCAAGAGGGAGGCGTTTGCCTCCCTTTTTGCTATTGGTCATCTATATTATGAATCTCCGGCAGAAGCTCCAAATTCAATACATATTCCAGCAGTGTCTTGCTCAAATATTCCTTTGATACAAATGGAGTCTCTTCCGTATCGCACTGTAAATAATTTTCGCAAGCCTTGGCGTAGGGGCTTTTGGTCTTTACTTTTGGGTAGGTACAGTGGCCGCAGAACACTCGGAAAATGTTGCGTTGGTCAAAGGTATAGTGCTGCCGGTAGTGTATACAGGTATTGCAGGTTTTCTGTTGCGTTTTATATCACCTCAAAACACATTATATATGACTGTGAAATGAAATGGTGATTTTAACCTGAAACAGGTTACACATTTTTCGATCATATCGCAAACTGGGGAAATGATATCCCTACCGCAGTTTTGATTAAACTGGCGGATTTTTACCAGACCACCGTAGATTATCTTTCAGGTAGAACAGATAATAAGTAATGTAAACGATTTCTGTAAATTGCCAATACCTTATTATAATATAAATAAATTTCGGACTGAGGAATAAAAATCTGCATTTCTGTCCATACTCTTCCGACAGGAGGGGATTTTATGGAAATCAAAGACATTATGACCCGGTCGGTGGTGGCGATCCACCCTGAGGAAAGCGTTGAGGTGGCGGCAAGGACAATGGCGCAGCACAATGTAGGCGCGCTTCCCGTATGCGTGGATGGCAAACTGTGCGGTATGCTGACAGACCGGGATATTGTTACCCGCTGCCTGGCATCCAATCATTTGCCGGCCGGCACTCAGGTGCGGCAGGTGATGACGGAGCAGGTAACTTCCGTCCGGCCGGATATGCAGACCGGCGCGGCGGCGCACCTGATGGGGAGGCTGCAAGTCAGACGTTTGCCGGTGGTTGAAAACGGCAGGCTTTGCGGTATGGTAAGCCTTGGGGATATGGCGGTCCGGGAGGAAACGGTGCTGGACGCAGGGGATGTTTTGGCGGACGTCAGCAGCAATATTTCCCACCGTTAAAAAAAGTCTGAAAATGCGTAAAAAACTTCTTGACAAGGGTGAGGTGTTGTGCTAGAATGAACAGGCTCACCGCTGAGGCGGTGGGTGGATGTACCTTGTAAATTGAATAACGCAAAGACGAACAGAACACCTTGGACAATAAATGGATTGTTTAAGCGTTTTAGAACGAATAACAGCCAACGAAAATTCTTGAGTAAAAT
>JAZRBN010000014.1:0-2937 GCA_045635105.1 Faecousia sp.
GGACTCAACAGTAATGCCGGCCTTGGGCATAATCACGGTCTCAACACCGGCAGCGGCAGGTGCGGCAGCGGCTGCGGGAGCAGCCTCAGCAGGCGCAGCCTCAGCAGCGGCGGGGGTGCCGCCAATGCCTTTCAGGCAATCGGTAGGTTCGCCGTGAGGACCGACGGCGCACACATTTTCCAGGCAGGGAACTTCATCGCCGGCTTCATAGAAGATTGCCAGCAGTTCGCCCTCTTCGGTGGACTCGCATTCAAAGGATGCCTTATCAGTTTCGTAAGTAAACAGAATGTCGCCAACCTTCACCTGGTCGCCAACATTTTTCAGCCACTCGCCGATGATACAGCTCTCTACGGTGATACCGGCCTTGGGCATCAGAACGCCACGGGCCTTGGTAGCAACAGCAGCTGCGGGAGCAGCAGGTGCAGCTGCGGCAGGCGCAGCAGCGGGTGCCTCAGCAGGCGCTTCGGCAGCGGAACCGCCACGCAGGGCGGAGGTGTCTTCACCGGGATTGCCCACGGCGCAGACGTTTACCAGGCAGGGAACCTCGTCGCCTTCTTCAAAGAAGATGTCGAGAAGTGTACCTGCTGCGGTAGATTCACATTCAAAGCTGGCCTTGTCGGTCTCGTAAGTAAACAGAACGTCGCCCACGTTTACGGGGTCTCCAACCTTCTTCATCCACTGACCGATGATACAGCTTTCCACGGTGATGCCCGCCTTGGGCATGATGACTGCATTTGCCAAAGGGATAGCCTCCTTTATTTTTAGGGCAGTCCGATAGTATCCGAACTTACCCATTGTTATAGCCTGTTAATTATAACACCTCATAACAACCTGTGTCAATAGGTATTTGCCACAAAAAAACCGAATCCTACCGCGCAGGATTCGGTTTTTCGCTTATAAAATTTTCAATCCCGCCTCTTTTGCCGCATGGCGGAACGCTTCCGGCATAGGCTCGTCGGAAATCAGATAATCCACATCAGCAAGCTGCGCAAAGGTATAGGGCATCAGGCATCTCAGCTTTTCCCGGCTGCACATCACCACACTGGTACGGGCCTTTTGAATCACCTTGCGCTTGACCAGCATATCGCTCTCCGTGCCGCAGGTAAACCCTGCCTCCACGCTGCATCCGGACACGCCGATAAACGCCACATCAATGTTGATTCTATCCAGCATTTCCAAGGTGTTCTGCCCGGAAAGCGCCAAATTTTTCCGGTTGATGGTGCCGCAGCACAGGGTTACCACAGGATTGTGCAGCCTGCACAGCTCCAAGGCGATACTGGGGCCTGTGGTAAAAATATTTAAGTTTATATCCGGCAGACTTCTTGCCAGCATTAAATTGGTGGTACTGGCGTCCAGGAAAATAGAGCTGTGGGGCTGCAAAAGCTCCATCGCCTTTTGGGCAATGGTAAACTTTCCCGCGTTGTTCTCCCCAATCCGCACATTAAACTCCGGATCGCCGCTGTGGCGCACCGACTTGGCGCCGCCACGGAATTTCACCACCGTGCCGGCCTCTGCCAATGCGTCCAAATCTCGATGAATTGTCATTAGCGACACCTCGGGAAACAGCGCCATCAGCTCTTTAATGGTAACAACATTCTTCTTTTCAATATATGATTTCATTCTTTCCAGGCGAATCTGATTCATAATCCCACCCCGAATTGTTATAATGTTATTTTAACATAACAAATATAACATTAAAACACAAAATGTCAAGAGGAATTTATCAAAAAACAGCATTGACGGATTCACCGCCGTATTTTATAATAATTCCAAATTCAATCCGGAAGGACATTTCAATGATTACACAACTTGGTATTTACGAAGGCACGGGATTTAATCCCCATATCAATCTGGCGCTGGAAAAGCACCTGATGGACATCACCCCGCCGGGTATGTGCTGCCTGTATCTGTGGCAGAACCAAAACACCGTGGTCATCGGCAAAAATCAGAACCCCTGGCTGGAATGCCGCACCACCCTGCTGGCAGAGGAAGGCGGCACCCTTGCCCGTCGGCTGTCCGGCGGCGGCGCGGTGTTCCACGATTTGGGCAATCTGAATTTCACATTCCTGATGGGCAAAGAGGACTACGATTTAGACAAGCAGGTATACGTCATTCAAAAGGCATGCGCCCTTGCCGGTATCACTGCGGAAAAATCCGGGCGCAACGACCTGCTGGCAGATGGCCGCAAATTCTCCGGCAATGCTTTTTATCAAAACCGCACCCACGCCTACCACCACGGCACATTGATGATCAGCGTAGACCGGGAAAAGCTTGGCAGATATTTAAGTCCTCCCAAGGCAAAGCTGGAAGCCAAAGGTGTGGCCTCGGTCCGAAGCCGGGTGGTAAACTTGCAGGAGCTGTCCCCCGGTCTCACTGTTGCGGATATGAAGCGCCATATGATTGCCGCCTTTTGCCAAGTATACGGTATGCAGGCAACGCCCATTGTCTTAAATGATGACGCTATGCAAGCAGTAACGCAGCTGGCAGAGGAATACGGCTCCTGGGAATATCTTTACGGTACGCCCCTGCCCTTTACCTTCCAATGTGAAGGGCATTTCCCCTGGGGACATATTCACTTGCAGCTCAGCGCCAAAGACGGGATCATCACCGGCGTCAAGCTCTATTCCGACGCCATGGACTGGTCTCTGCCGGAGGCCGTAGAAAACGCCCTGCTGGGCTGCCGGTTTGAAACCGGCGCTATGCAAGCGGCATTGGCCGCCTGCCCGCTGGACAAAGAAATTTCAGAAAATCTGCAAGCTCTGCTGGCAGAGCAAGCTCTATAAACGCAAAAAACCACCGGCTTAGTGCATCTGTCAAGAATAAGTAGACACTTAAAAACACCATAGTATTAGAAGCCCAGTTCGGTCTTGTACTGAACTGGGCTTTTATAGCCCAAGGCAGCCGCAGGTCGCCCGTTATTGAAATAATGTACATATT
>JAZRBN010000015.1:0-18701 GCA_045635105.1 Faecousia sp.
GCATTGATAATGCTTTCTAGTTTTATTATACAATTCTATGCAAAAATGTCAATAATACGTTCAAAACGGGAACCGCAATGCGATTCCCGTTTTGAATTTATAATATATTTTTACTTCAAAGCCTCTTCCACAGCAACAGCAACGCTAACAGTCATACCCACCATGGGGTTGTTGCCTGCGCCCAGGAAGCCCATCATTTCCACGTGGGCGGGGACGGAGGAAGAACCTGCGAACTGGGCATCACCGTGCATACGGCCCATAGTATCGGTCATGCCGTAGGAAGCAGGACCTGCTGCCATATTATCCGGGTGCAGAGTACGGCCGGTGCCACCACCGGAAGCCACGGAGAAGTACTTGCGGCCATTCTCCATGCATTCCTTCTTGTAGGTGCCGGCAACGGGGTGCTGGAAGCGGGTGGGGTTGGTGGAGTTACCGGTGATGGAAACGTCAACGCCCTCATAGCGCATAACAGCAACGCCCTCGCGGACATCATCACAGCCGTAGCAGTTAACAGCGGCGCGCTCGCCCTTGGAATAAGGAATGCGCTCCACGATTTTCAGCTCGCCCGTGTAGTAATCGAACTGGGTCTTCACATAGGTAAAGCCGTTGATACGGGAGATAATCTGCGCAGCATCCTTGCCCAGACCGTTCAGGATAACCCGCAGGGGCTCCTTACGGGCCTTATTGGCGCTGCGGGCAATACCGATCGCGCCCTCAGCGGCAGCGAAGGACTCGTGGCCTGCAAGGAAAGCAAAGCACTTGGTCCCATCCCGCAGCAGCATAGCGCCCAGGTTACCGTGGCCGATACCAACCTTGCGGTCCTCAGCAACGGAGCCGGGAATGCAGAATGCCTGCAAGCCGATGCCGATGGCCTCGGCAGCCTCAGCGGCGGTCTTTACGCCCTTCTTCATAGCAATGGCAGCGCCAACGCAGTACGCCCAGGCAACGTCCTCAAATGCGATGGGCTGAATGCCCTTGACGATTTCGTAAGGGTCAAAGCCCTTGGCGGTGCAGAGCTCACGGCACTGCTCAACGGAATCCAGACCATACTGTGCGAGAACGCCGTTGATTTTGTCAATTTTTCTTTCGTAACCTTCAAACAAAGCCATATTCGCGTCCTCCTCTTATTCGTGGCGGGGATCGATGTACTTAGCAGCATCAGCAAAACGGCCATAGTTGCCCTTTGCTTTTTTGAGCGCTTCGTTGGCATCGTCGCCCTTCTTGATGAAGTCCATCATCTTGCCCAGATTGATGAACTCATAACCGGTGATCAGGTTGTCCTCGTCCAGAGCCAGGCGGGTAACATAGCCCTCGGCCATTTCCAGATAACGGGGACCCTTAGCAGCGGTGGCAAACATAGTGCCAACCTGGCTGCGCAGACCCTTACCCAGGTCTTCCAGAGATGCGCCCACTGCCAGGCCATCCTCAGAGAAGGCAGACTGGCTGCGGCCGTAAACGATTTGCAGGAACAGTTCCCGCATAGCGGTATTGATGGCGTCGCACACCAGGTCGGTGTTCAGCGCTTCCAGCAGGGTCTTACCGATGAGAATTTCGGAAGCCATAGCTGCGGAGTGGGTCATACCGGAGCAGCCCAAGGTCTCCACCAGAGCCTCTTCAATGATGCCTTCCTTCACATTCAGGGTCAGCTTGCAGCAGCCCTGCTGAGGAGCGCACCAGCCGATGCCGTGGGTAAAACCGCTGACATCCTTAATTTCCTTGACCTGTACCCACTTGCCCTCTTCGGGAATGGGAGCGGGACCGTGGTAGGCACCCTTGGCCACGGAGCACATATGCTGTACTTCTGCACTATAAATCATGGCAATTTTTTCCTTTCTTTACTAAAAGCTAAAATTAGCATTTTCCGCGACTATTATAATGGTTCGCGCGCAAATTGTCAATTGCAAACAATGCGTATACGAAAGAAAAATCAGAGTATACTAAGCCTATCACAACAAAAGGAGGAACTGTTATGGACACCCATGCAAACAAGAGCATTGAATGTACCGTTCACCAGTGCGCAAACCATTGCCAGGATGTGAACTACTGCGCTTTGGAGCGCATTATGGTGGGCACTCACGAGGGCAATCCCACTATGGACCAGTGCACTGACTGCAAATCCTTCCGCAGAAAATAAATTGATATGGGTGCGTGTTCGGCGCACCCTTTTTTTATGGACATTTGTTTTTCTGTGTGCTAGAATAATGGCAAATTCAAAAAAGGGAGTTTTATTATGAATGCAGTCAAATTATCCGGCTTGGAGCCCCAGTCGGTATTTGCATACTTTGAAAAGCTATGTTCCATTCCCCACGGCTCGGGAAACACCAAGCAAATCAGCGATTATCTGGTCTGCTTTGCCAAGGAGCACAATCTGCGCTACGTGCAAGACGAAATCAATAATGTTTTAATTTTCGGTGAGGGTACTTGCGGCTATGAAAGCCACGAGCCGGTAATCATTCAGGGACATATGGATATGGTCAGCGTAAAGCACGCAGACTGCCCCATTAACCTGGAAACGGACGGTCTGGACATTACCCACGACGGACAATTTGTCTTTGCCAACGGCACGACCCTGGGCGGCGATGACGGCATTGCCATCGCCTACGCCCTGGCGCTGCTGGCAGATAACACCATTCCCCACCCCCCGCTGGAAATTATCGTAACCGTGGACGAAGAAACCGGTATGGACGGCGCTGCCGGCATTGACCTGTCAATGCTCCGGGGTCGCACGATGCTGAATATTGACTCTGATGCTGAGGGTATTTTTACTGTCTCCTGCGCTGGCGGCGCAAAGGCAGAGCTAAATATGCCCATTACCCGCCGAGCGGTTTACGGACCCTGCGTGCGTCTGACGGTGGAAGGCCTGCAAGGTGGCCACTCCGGCATTGAAATCCACAAAAACCGTGCCAACGCCAACAAAGTGATGGGCGAGTTTTTAAACCGGGTGCAGCAGCTGATGCCGGTGTGCATTACCAAATTGCAGGGCGGCGCAAAGGACAACGCCATTGCCCAACGCTGTGAGGTAACACTGGTAGCATTGGGTATGTACATTGAGCGCATCAACGCGGTAGCCGAGCAGCTGCAAAAGGAAATCCGGGAGCAGTTTGATGAGCCCAATGTGATTATCAAAGGCGATGATGTGGATGCCCTGGGCGGCAACGCCTTGACCACGGAATGCTCTGCCAAGGTGATTGCGGCTCTCAATGCCGCGCCCAACGGTGTGCAGTCTTGGAGTGCGGACATTGCCGGTCTGGTGCAGACCAGTCTGAATCTGGGTATTGTTACGCTGGACGATGCCCTGCATCTGACCTGGGCGGTACGCAGCAGTGTCAACAATGAGAAAACCGACCTTTTGGAAAAGCTGAAAGAGTTGGCTTCTTTCCACGACGGCAGCCTCAATATCCACGGACAGTATCCCGCCTGGGAATACAAAAAGGATTCCCCATTGCGGGATACAATGGTAAAGGTATATACAGATCTGTTTGGAAACGCGCCGGAAGTGGTTGCCATTCACGCGGGACTGGAATGCGGTCTGCTTAGCGAAAAACTGCCGGGGCTGGACTGCGTATCTATTGGACCTAATATGTACGACATCCACACCACCCGGGAACGGATGGAGATTGCATCTGTGAAACGCACCTGGGATTTCCTGCTGGAAGTAATGAAAGCATTATAAGAAAAATGACCCGCTTCACGGGTCATTTTTTGCATATGAGACCTTTTAGCCAAGAAATATCCTCTCGGCTGACCACCCGAAACAGATACAGTAAGCTCCCCAACAGCAGTACATATGCCGTCCCCCGGGCAGCGGGATTGGGAAGCAGCCCTGCAAGGAATATGGAAAGACCCGTTGCCAATGCGGCAAAAATCGGTGTGAGAGGCGATATCAGTCTGCCGGTTATTTTCAGTAACCTGCGAACACTCAAAACAAAATTGAGCAAATGGGTAACCAAAAAGCTGACAAAGTACCCCTGCATACCATAACGCGGCAGCAGCAAATACAAAAACACCACATCCAGCACCGAGGTAATGATATTATACCGCACACAGGCGGTCTGCTGGCCAAGGCCTTTGATCATAGCATCGGTGATGGCATCGCTGTACAGCATAGGCGCAAGGAGTGCAAACAGGCGCAGATATGCCCCTGCATCCCGGCTGTCATACAGCCACAGGCACAGCTCCTCACTGAGCAGAAACAAAATACCGCAGAACAGGCAGCCATAGAGCATTGCAAGATGCAAGCTCCGCTTGGCAAGATACCGAATACGCACCTCACTTCCCGCGGCGGCGCACCGGGCAAGCTCCGGAATCAGCAACTCCGCAAGGCCAAAGAGAATGGCCACAGGAAACATCAGCACCGGAAACACCATACCGCAGACCATTCCGAACGCAGCAAGGGGGTTGCCGATCTTTTGACAGAGGGCGAGCCGTTTGGGCACCATTAAGTTTTCCGCAGTGGAAATACCGGATTTCAGGTCATCTGCCAGCGCCAGCGGCACGGCGGTATTCAGAAGTCGACGCCCCACCGGGATACGCCCGCCAACCGCAACCCTCTCCCGCTGCCGCAGAAATAACAGACACAAAAGAGTAAAACAGCCGCTGATTCCGCTGCCCATTACCACACAGGCGCAGGCTCTCACCGGGTCGCCCCCTGCCCAAAACTGCAAGAGCGCCACAGTCAGTCCCATGGAACACGCCTGTTCCCCTACCTCCACAGCCGCCAGGGTGGCAATCCGGTTGGCGGCGGTAAAATACCCCACCATCACCCCGCACAGGCAGTTCACCGGCAGAAAAAACGCAAACAGCCGCACTGCGCCTACCACTGCCCTCTCCCCTATCCATTGGGTGGCAATTGTGGGCGCGAATATGAGAACCAATGCCGCCACAGCACCGCTGCACAGCAAGCTATACCGAATACAGCCGTTAAGCACCCAGCGGACATTTTCCGGTCTGCGTTTTCCCAGTTCTTCCGCGGTTAAGTACATAGTAGCTGTGCGAATACCGGCAATTCCGGCAGTCAGCGCCAGACCGCCTACCGACAGCACCAACTGCAAAAGTCCAATCCCTGCCGCGCCGATTTTTCCCGATAAATACACCTGAAACCCTGTGGACACCAGCCGCAGAAGCAAATTCACACCGGTCAGCAGCAATGCGTTGTAAAAAATCGGAAGTTTTTTGCCCAAACAAATCCCCCCCTTGTCCAAGTGTATTCGGACAAGGGGGATTTATTAACCTTTATTTACCTCCGTGCAGTACAGCGCCAAAGGACATTCTGTGCATTTGGGAGAACGGGCGGTGCAGATTTCCCTGCCGAACAGCACAATCCGGTGGCAAAAATCACTGCTCTCCTCCGGCGGCAGGACAGCCCTCAGCTGCCGCTCCACCTTTTCCGGGTCTCTGCCCTTGCTTAGCCCCAGCCGCTCGCAGATTCGCATACAATGGGTATCGCAGACCACACTGCCCGGCTCTCCATACAAATCCCCCAGCAGGAGATTTGCGGTCTTTCTGCCCACGCCGGGAAGGCGCAAAAGCTGCTCCATTGTGCCGGGGACTTTTCCATCATACTCCGTCAGCAGCATCTGGCAGGCAAGCACAATGTCCTTTGCCTTCTGCCGGTAAAAGCCGCAGGAATGTATGTAGCCTTCAATATCCGCAATATCCGCATTTGCCAGGGATTCCAGCGTGGGGTATGCCGCAAACAGCGCCGGTGTTACTAAGTTTACCCGGGCATCGGTACACTGGGCAGACAGCCGCACCGCAATCATCAGTTCATAATCCGTTCCGTAGTGCAGAGCGCACAGGGCATCCGGGTAGCGTTCCTGCAAAGCGGAAATGATAGCAGACACCTTTTCTTTCATACTGTCCCCTCCCTTGTTTTCTTCATTTTATCACATATTTTTCTCCAAGAAAAGAGGAAATTACAAGGAACAAGACAAACATCACAGGGATACTATGGAATATCCGCAGGGCGCAGGTCTTGCGTGGCTTTGGTGCGGCGGAGTCTCTCCGCCGCCCGGCTTTGTCAGTATAGATCGCTCTCCATAACTTCCGCAGTCAGAGCGGAAATTTCATAGGCGGTACGCTCTTGCGGTCCGTTTTCAGTCATTTTGGTATAGATTCGGCTTTGGAGTCTTCCGTTTATGGTTATAATATCCCTTGTGTGGCAACGGGAAATTTCCTGGGCAACTCTCCCCCACAGGATACAGGGTAAGTAATCCGCTCTATGAAACGCTCTGGGAACTGCCAGCATAGCATCGCAGATCTCTCTGCCCAAGGGTGTCAGCCGGTAAGTCGGTTCCCGGCACAAAGGTCCTTCCAAAGTAACCTGATTCAACGGCTCACCGTCCTCTGCAATGATTGTGTTTGCAAAGACGAATATCAGCAGATGACGCGCTCCGTCGGTGCGCTGATTATGGGAACGCACCTGCCCGGTAACTGTCAGCATTGCGCCGGCTGTGGGGTCAAGCTCACCCAGGACCTGCTCCTCTGCCACCACCGGCAGTATATCCACTGTGCCGGACAGCCGCGGAACTTCCAAAAAGAAACGGAAGAACCGTTTGCCGTGATTCTCGTGGGAAAATTGGGGAAGCGCCTGCAATGAACCCCGCAGTATAATTTCGTTGGTTGTATGTTCCATAGTACCACCTCAAATTCCAATGTATGGAACATTGTATGTGCAAAACAATAAATAAGAACAGCGCCCCGATTTTTCAATTCGCAGGCTTGACAAACCAACCGCACCGTGATAGAATGGCTTGGCACAAAAGAATATTCTTTTGATTCGGAGTGATACCCAAGAGGCCGAAGGGGCTCCCCTGCTAAGGGAGTAGGTGTCTAAACAGCACGCGAGGGTTCAAATCCCTCTCACTCCGCCAAAAAAAGCCACCCGTTTGGGTGGCTTTTTTTTGGCTTCGTTCGTAAAGGGGATTTGAACCAATCTAAAAGTAGATGTCCGGTGGACATCTGCTGCCACCAGTGCAAACACTGGTGGCTTCAATAATTTTTGCCATTAGGCAAAAATGCAAATCAAATCCCTCTCACTAAAACGCAAACAAATCCCTCTCACTCCACAAAACCCCCTTGACTTTCAACGCCAAATAATATAGCCTAAACAGTAGAAACCCACACAGATAAGGAATGATTACTATGGAATTTTTTGAAAAATATGTATCCAACACCCTTGGCGGCACAGGAAATCAGTACTACTTTAAGCCTGAGGACAGCAAAACCGTTACCACCGGCCGCGTCTTCTACAAAATCTTCAAGGGCGGTAAGTTTAACTATTCCCTGCTGTTTTCCAATACCATCGACTCCACCTTCCAATCCGGCCACGAGAACCTCATTTGCGACCAGTGGCAGATTCACAGTATGCGCGTAGGCATCTGTGATAACTGCAACTGCGAAGAGATGGTGGATATTCCCAATTTTGTTCCTTTGACTTTCCACGGCATTACTTCCAAAGCGGTTATGCCGGGAGAGTTTTTCTGTACAGACGAGGTGCTTCTGGACATTCAGAAGGATCAATATCTCTGTGTTGAAATTGCGTTCAGCGGTAAGATGCTGCCCTGCCATCCCGAGTCCATTCTGCCCACCTTTGTCTGCGAAAACGGGCAGTGGATTCCGTCTAAGAGCCTGCCTGTGCCAAATATGGTTGGCTGCGACCGGCAGGTTGCACGCCGCATCACCTTCCTGGGCGACTCCATTACTCAGGGCATCGGCGTTGTACCCAACAGCTACACCCACTGGTGCGCTCTGCTTGCGGAAATGCTGGGTGAAGAAAACGCCTACTGGAACATCGGCCTTGGCTGCGGACGGGCAGACGATGCAGCCACTGACGGCGCATGGCTGTTTAAGGCCAAGCAGTCGGATGTGGTGTTCCTGTGCTACGGTGTCAACGATATCCGGCAGGGCTTTACCGAAGGTCAGATTGCCGAAAATCTGGAACGGATTGTCAATATCCTGACAGAAAACGGGATTCAGGTAATTATTCAAACCGTTCCGCCTTTTGGTTACATAGAAATCCACCGAATCAAGTGGGAAAAGGTGAATACTTTCATTCAAAATGTATTGTCAAAGAAGGCTGTTGTCTTTGACTGTGTGCCGATTCTGGGCGATGAAGAACGAGGCTTGCATTACGCCAAACACAACGGCCATCCCAATGCAAACGGCTGCAAGCTCTGGGCAACGGAACTTTATCAGGCGCTGCAAGAGGCAAATTTTTAATGTAAAAGGGAGAGTCGCCGACTCTCCCCTTTTTATATTCTATTTGACAAGGCCTTTGCCATAGCCTGTATAACCTCTGCGCATCGCTTAGCGGCAATGGCCTCGAAGGTGGGATAATCCATTTCCGCAGAATCGTCTGCTTTGTCGGAAATGGCGCGAATTACCACAAACGGCACGCCGTTTCGCCACGCCCCGTGGGCAATGGCTGCGCCCTCCATCTCTGTACACAAAGCGCCGGTGTTGGCAATAATGGTCTGTTTCTGCTCCTTTTGGCAGATGAACCGGTCGCCGCTGGCAACCGTTCCCACATGGGCATGTCCGGGGCAAATACTTTCCGCGGCAGAAAACGCCATATCCATCAGCTCTCTGTCCGCCGGAAACGCCCAAACAGGCAGCCCCGGTACTTGACCCACCCGGTAGGCAGGATTGATCACCTGGCAGTCAAAATCGTGGTAGACCGCATCCCGGCTGATGACAAAATCGCCGATATCCAGCTTGGCATCCAGAGAGCCTGCCACGCCGGTGTTGACAATATGGGTAACACCAAAACGATCACAAAGAGCTTGCACGCACAGCGCCGCATTGACCTTACCCACGCCGCACTGCACCACCACAACAGGCAGATTTTCCAACATTCCCTCACAAAAAGCACTGCCTGCGACCGTGGTTTCCGTCTTATTTTGCATTTTTTCTTTTAAGGTCGCCACTTCCACATCCATAGCGCCGATAATGCCTAATTTCATACAATTTCCTCCGGATATATCAGTCGGGACTGATCGGCAGTATCCAGCAAATCGCTGTATTTTCTGCCCCAGTACTTTGCCATTGGCAAATTCATATCTAAATAATTACCGCAATCTCTGGCGCTTGCGCCGGGCACCTCGCCGGAGAAATCCCCGACAAACCGGAAGCAAGCTTTTACCAGCGGCAGCACATCATACGATGTATAAGACCCTGCCAATAGCAAATAAAACCCCGTTCTGCAACCCATCGGACCAAAATACAGCACCTTTTCTTTCCAATTCGGTTCATTCCGCAGATATGTTGCTGCCAGATGCTCAATGGTATGGATTTCCGCAGTGTTCATTACCGGCTCGTCATTGGGGCTGGTCAGCCGCAGATCAAAGGTGGTAACCGTCTCGCTGCCTACCCGATCCTGCCGGGAAACATACAAACCCGGTTGCAGACGGATATGGTCAACGGTAAAGCTGGCAATCTTTTCCATAACAATTCTCCTAGTCAGATTATGCATCTATGATACCCCATCGCCCCTCTTTTTGCAAGCAAAAAGCGCTAAACCACAGGTTGGATTGTGCACAACTGCCTGTTGAATTCAAATTTTTTCTAATTTAACGAATGATTGATAGCTTTTTTCGCAGAATTATGGCATAATGGTCTCAGCAAACACACGGAGGTGTCCATATGGAACAAACCCTTGGAAAACGAATCGCGGAAAACCGCAAACGCATGAAGCTGACCCAGGATCAACTGGCGGAACGCCTTGGCATTACCGCTCAGGCGGTCAGCAAATGGGAAAATGACCAGTCCTGCCCGGATATTGCTATGCTGCCCAAGCTGGCGGAAATCTTCGGCATCAGCACTGATGAGCTTCTGGGACGCAGCACCGGCAAAACATATGAGGCGGAAGTGATTGAAGAGCAGGAAAACGACGGCATTCACCTGCAAAAGGGCAACTGGGAATTCCGCTGGGACAGCGGTCGACGGGATGCTGTGGGTTTTGCAGTGGCTGTACTTGCAGTTGGCATACTGTATCTACTCTCCCAGGTGATGAACTGGCAGCTGTCCCTGTGGGAGATTCTGTGGCCTACTGCCATCTTAATGTTTGGCATATGGGGACTTGGGGAAAACCTCTCCTTCTTCCGGCTGGGGTGCGTCCTCTTTGGCGGTTATTCGCTAGCCAGCAAAATCTTCCAATTTCAATTTGACGGGGACGGCAAGATGATTTGGGCAATCCTCATCATCGTATTCGGAATCAGCCTGCTGGCAGATGCGGTCAAAAAAGCCAAAAAGCCAAAGTTCAGTGTCCATATTCCCAGTGGCAAGAAGATGCGCCACGATTACACCTGTGATGCGGATTCTTTTACTTACTCTGCCAGCTTTGGGGAATATACGCAGGCTGTGCGTTTAGCCCGGCTCAGTGAGGGCGAGGTTTCTGTCAGCTTTGGCGACTATTGCATAGATCTGACAGAGGTTGAAGAAGTAACATCCGGCTGTGAGATTGATGCCGCTTGCAGCTTTGGCGAACTTCGGTTTATCGTGCCGAAACGCTACCGGATTATTGCCGAGCAGTCTACCGCTTTTGGCGCTTTGGATGTCCAAGGCGCACCGGATGACACACCGGCAGGCGAGATTCACCTCACCGGCGGTGTGAGCTTTGGTGAAATCAGCATCAAATATGTATAATGCAGGCAACCCGGAGTTAAAAAATCCGGGTTGTTTTCTATTTACAGGATTTTTCTTGCTTTTTACAGAATTTACCGATATAATATTAGAAAATTACACGAAGGGTGGCTAACATATGGACGAGCAATATAACGAATCCAACCGTCCGGTAAATCCCCGGCGAAGAAAGCGCTCCAAAATGCAGATTTTCAAGGAGACCTATCTGCCTGTCATTATTGCAGGCGTGGCAGTGCTGCTGATTATCATATTCATCATTGGCTCTATTGTCAGAGCCGTACAGAAAAATAAATTCGAGACAGCGGAAAGCCTTGCCGCATCCTCCTCCCTCGCCGAGGAGCAGGCGCGGTTGGAGCAGGAAGCAGAGGCGCTTCTTGCAGGCGCTGAGGAGCTGGCCGCCGGCTATGCTTATGAAGCAGCCATTGCGCTGCTGAACACCTTTGAAGGCGATATCAGCCAGTACCCCCAGCTGGACGAGGCAATTTTGCAATACGAAGCTGCCGCTAAGGCGCTGATTGCCTGGGACGACCCCGGTAAGATCGTAAACCTCTCCTTCCAGCTTTTGGTGGCTGACCCTGCCCGCGGTTTCTCCCACGAGCCGTATGGCTATTCCATCAACCGAAACTTCATCACCACCGAGGAGTTCTCCAAGATTTTGCAGCAGCTGTATGATAACGGCTATATTCTGGTAGAGCTGGACGATTTTGTGGAACTGGAAACCAAGGACGACGGCAGTGTGGTCTACAAGGCAAAGACCCTCTACTTACCCAAGGGCAAAAAGCCCATTATGCTGACCCAGACCAACGTAAACTACAACTACTACCTCATTGACAGCGACGGCGACAAGACCCCCGATGCCAAGGGCGGCGGTATTGCCAGCAAGCTGCTTTGGGACGGCAAGACATTTACCAATGAAATGGTGGACGCAGAGGGTAAAGTAGTTAAAGGAGATTTTGACTTGGTGCCCATACTGGAAAAGTTTGTGGACAAGCATCCGGACTTCTCCTATCAGGGCGCAAAGGCTACCCTGGCGCTCACCGGCTATAACGGTCTGTTTGGCTATCGTACCCATCCGGGCGCTGCGGATATATTCGGACAGGACGCATATCAGAAGGCCATTGCAGATGCTAAGGCCGTTTCTGACGCATTGCGGAAAAACGGCTATGTCCTTGCCTGCTACACCTACGAAAATATCCCCTACGGCGAAAGCAGCGTAACCCAAATCAAAAACGATTTGATCAGCTGGACCGACGAGGTTACCCCCATATTGGGCAATGTTGATATCCTTGCCTACGCCCAGCTTACGGATATTACCGATGCCGCTGCCTACGAAGGCGAGAAGTATCAGACTCTGTACGATACCGGCTTCCGCTACTTCCTGGGCTTCTGCAACGACGGCAAGCCCTGGGCAACGGTTGCCGACAACTATGTGCGGCAGGGACGAATCCTGGTAACCGGCTCTAATCTGGCTTACCACGCCGATTGGTTCACCAACCTCTTTGATGCCCCCTCGGTGCTGGATTCTACCCGCGGCGACATTCCCGGATAACAAATACCTACCGCGCCGAACACTTCGGCGCGGTTTTCAATGGAGAATACTATGGAAATTAAATTGGGAAAATACCGCCATTTCAAAGGCAAGGAGTACCGGGTGCTGGGCATTGCCAGCCACTCGGAAACCTTAGAGCCTATGGTGGTGTATCAGGCGCTGTATGACGGCGGCGCACTATGGGTCAGACCGGCAGCTATGTGAAACGAAATTGTAGACAAGGACGGCTACCACGGCCCCCGGTTTCAATATATCTGCGAATAATAAAATCCGTAGGGGCGATTACGAATCGCCCGTTAACACGCCATTTTAATAGCAACAAGGAGAAAAATATGGCAGATTTTAATATGAACGAAATGTTACAAATGCAAAAAGTCTTACAAGAAAGATATGCCAACAGATGGGAACCGATATGTCCTGCAACCGGTCAAAACAAGCTACTTTGGATGATTGGTGAAATTGGCGAAGTTATTGACATTGTTAAGAAGCACGGTGGCGAGAAAGCATCTGCTGACGATACAATTAGAAAAGACCTAATCGAAGAATTGGCTGATGTGCTTATGTACTATAATGATGTAATGCTTTGCTACGGAATTACCCCAGAGGAATTAAAACAAACATATATAGATAAATTCAAAAGAAATATGACACGTTGGTAAATTTTAGTATTATGTTAAAATCGGCACTCGCAAATGTGTGAGCGCCGATTTTGCATATTTCATTCGGGCGATTCGTGAATCGCCACTACGATAATCAACATATCCCTGTTTTATTTCTCTCCCCGGAGCTGAATTATTTGATCCCGCAGGACAGCAGCATACTCGTATTCCATCATACGGGCAGCTTCCTTCATCTGCTTTTCCAGTCTTGCGATTTCCCGTTCCTTTTCTGCCTTGGTCATCTTCACACCTGTGCGACCCTTGCGCTCTGCGGTGGGCGAAGAAATTTCAATCAAATCCCGCACAGACTTCACAACGGTTTTGGGGACAATTCCGTTTGCCTCATTGTAGGCATTCTGAATCTCCCGCCTGCGCTGGGTTTCATCCATAGCGGTACGCATAGATGCGGTGATATGGTCAGCATAGAGAATCACCAGTCCGTCGGCATTTCGGGCAGCACGGCCAATGGTCTGAATCAGACTGGTCTCCGAACGCAGGAAGCCCTCCTTGTCCGCATCCAAAATGGCGACCAAGCTCACCTCCGGCAAATCCAACCCCTCCCGGAGCAGGTTAATGCCCACCAGAACATCGAATTTTGCCATTCGCAGATCCCGGATAATCTCCATTCGCTCCATAGCGCCGATGTCCGCGTGCATATACCGCACCCGGATTCCCGCCTTTTGAAGATACACTGTTAAATCCTCAGCCATCTTCTTGGTCAGCGTGGTAACCAGCACCCGTTCATCCCGGGCAGCTCTGGCGTTAATCTCCCCAATCAGGTCATCAATCTGCCCATCAATAGGCCTTACCTCCACCTTGGGGTCTAAAAGTCCCGTAGGGCGAATCACTTGCTCCACTGTCTGCCCGGAACGGGTTTGCTCGTATTCCCCGGGCGTGGCAGAAACATAAATAACCTGATTCAGTTTGGAATCAAATTCTGTGAAGTTTAAAGGACGGTTATCATAGGCAGAGGGCAGCCGGAAGCCGTAATTTACAAGGGCATCCTTTCGGCTTCTGTCCCCAGCGTACATTGCCCGGCACTGGGGCAGGGTTACATGGCTCTCGTCCACAAACAGCAGAAAGTCCTCGGGGAAATAATCCAGCAGTGTGGTGGGCGGTGTGCCCGGCGCGCGGCCCTGAATCACACGGGAGTAGTTCTCAATTCCCGTGCAGAAGCCAATTTCCGTGAGCATCTCCAAATCGTAGGCAGTGCGTTGGGCGATTCGCTGAGCCTCTAAGAGCTTATTGTGTTGGTTGAACAGGGCAACCTGCTGATCGCACTCCTTGCGGATTTCATTCATTGCCCTCTCCATCTTCTCCCGGGATGCCACATAGTGGCTGGCAGGATAGATGGCAACGTGGTCAAGATACCGCTCGGTCATACCGGACACGGCGTTAATCTCCGAAATTCTGTCCACCTCGTCGCCGAAAAACTCCACCCGAATGGCGCGGCCGGACCAATAAGCCGGATAGACCTCCAAGGTATCGCCCCGGACACGGAATTTGTTCCGGGAAAAATCAATGTCATTTCGCTCATAACGAATCTCAGCCAGCTTTCGCAGCACGTTATCCAGCGGATGCTGCTGCCCTACCCGCAAAGAAATGACCATACTCTTATAATCAATGGGGTCGCCCAGGCCGTACAGACAGCTGACCGATGACACCACAATCACATCCCGCCGTTCAAACAGCGCCGATGTGGCGCTGTGGCGCAGGCGGGCAATCTCCTCATTGATGGCAGAATCCTTCTCAATATAGGTGTCCGTATGGGCAATATACGCCTCCGGCTGATAGTAGTCGTAATAGGAAATAAAGTACTCCACAGCATTATTGGGAAAAAACTCCCGAAACTCACTGCACAGCTGAGCGGCTAATGTTTTGTTGTGAGCAAGCACCAGGGTGGGGCGGTTCACATTGGCAATGATGTTCGCCATAGTAAAGGTTTTACCGGAGCCGGTAACACCCAGCAGTGTCTGCTCCCGCAGACCCAGCTCCACACCGCGCGTCAGCTTTTCAATGGCTTCCGGCTGGTCGCCCATAGGCATATAATTTGATACCAATTCAAAACGTTCAGACATAGGCAACCCTCCTTTTCTTACTTACTGAATGCAGGTGTCCTGCGGTTTATAGTACTGAGATTGCACAATGGACACAAAGTCATTTTGGCTCACTACAATATGGTCGGCAAGGGTGATTTCCACCGCCTGCAAGGCTGCCGCCACCCGGTGGGTGGTCTGTATATCGTCTGCCGATGGAATTGCCAGCCCGCTGGGGTGATTATGAGCCAGCACCACTGACGTTGCGTTGGCGGCCAGCGCCATTTCCACCACCCGGCGAATGGGAACATTGGCAGAGTTTACGCTCCCCTCGCCCACCATTTTGCAGGAAAGCACCTTGCATTTCGCATCCAGGCACAGCAAAAATACAGTTTCGTTTTCTCTGCCAATAAAACGGGGCATCAAATATTCGCCACACTGTTCGATGGTCCTGAGTATTTTTCCCGGCTTTGAACGCTCTGTTTCATAAAAACGGAACACCTGTGTGATAAGCGTTAAAAAGGTAGCCGCATTCGGACCAACGCCCTCGACCTTTTCCAATTCCTCAGCGCTGGCGCTGAGCACCGCGGATAAAGAGCCGAAATGATCCAACAGACGGTGCGCCAGGGGATTGGTGTCTCTTTGCGGAATGGCGTAAAAGAGCAAAAGCTCCAAAACATACAATTCATCAAAATTGTCCAGACCCTCCCGACGGAAGCGGTCCTTCAATCTCTGTCTGTGTCCGTTGTGAATCGACATATTTTCACTCCATTCGAGGATTTTTCTTGCTATTTTCAAAAAAGTTTTATACAATAAACGTGTCGTTCAGAAAGAGCGAAAGTTTTTCTGAAAAATACACATATTATGGCAGGAAGGAGAAATGTATGGATATAACAAATCATCTGTTCCTGTGGTTAGAATTGATGGACCAACCTGCATTCTGCGTAACAAACGGAACTGTTGCCGCTGTTAATTCTGCCGCCAAAAAAATTATGCTCCAGACCGAAACAAGGATTCAGGATATTATCGCAAATAATTGGCAGGCTCACGAACCCCTCTCTAACCGCACTCGGTGTCCTCCCGGTTCTCTTGATGAACAGACATACAGCGCCTGTGTAAACCGCACAGCGGATTATGACGTATTTGTCATTGACGAGCCAGAAGATGATATTCAGCTACAGACTTTATCGCTTGCAGCGCAGCAATTACGCATTCCGCTTTCTAATCTAACATCTGTTGTAAATACAATGCTTGCAAATATAGACCAGTACGATTCTACGCTGCAGCAGCATACCGGTCAAATAAACAGAAACCTATTTCAGCTGATGCGAATCATCAGTAATATGGCTGATGTAAAGGCATATAAAAACACAGCAAATTGTGAAAAGCAGAACGTCAATCTGACCGCACTTTTTGATGAAATAATTGAAAAAATTCAAGCTATTTCAGAAAGCACGCAGAGGAAGATTACCTATACCGGTTTAGACTTTTCGGTAATTGGACTTGCTAACGAGGAACAAATCGGCCGAGCTGTTTACAACCTGTTATCCAACGCACTGAAATTTGCTCCCGTCAACGGAACGATCGACACCAAGCTGACAAAAAGCGGAAATAATCTAAGCTTTACAGTATGCAATGCAACCGACGAACCTGTGTCCGACCATATCTTTTGGCATCGATATCACCGGAAGCCTTCCATCGAGGATGCCGGTTTTGGTTTAGGTTTGGGAATGACGCTAATCAGTGCTGTTGCCTGCGCCCACGGCGGAACAGTTCTAATTGACCACCCTGCAGAAAACAAAACACGTATTACAATGACAATTCCCCTTTTAAAAAGTGACTCCAATGACGTTCGATCCCCTGTTTTCAAAATCGGAGACTATGCAGGAGGATGGGATAAAGGATTGTTGGAACTTTCTGAAATTCTACCTGCAGATTCTTATAACAATATAAATTGATTTGTATCCCCTGCCTGCATTTGCAGGCAGGGATTATTTTATAAATACTTCTTAAGATACTCGCCTGTATAGCTGCCTTCTGTTTTCGCAACCTCTTCCGGTGTTCCGGTAGCAACTACATAGCCACCTTCATCTCCGCCCTCCGGGCCCAAGTCAATGATATGGTCAGCAGTTTTAATCACATCTAAATTATGTTCAATGACAAGTACCGTATTGCCGGCATTTACCAATTGCTGCAAGACCTCAATGAGTTTATGCACGTCCGCCGCATGAAGGCCTGTTGTAGGCTCATCCAAAATATAAATCGTACGGCCTGTGGATACTCTTGCCAATTCGGTAGCCAGTTTTACCCGTTGCGCTTCGCCGCCCGACAAAGTTGTACTGGATTGACCCAATTTGATATAACCAAGACCAACCTCCACAAGGGTTTGCGCCTTTCTGTGAATCTTCGGCAGATTTTCAAAAAACTCTGCAGCTTCCTCTGCTGTCATATCCAGCACCTGTGCGATATTTTTGCCTTTATAGCGTACCTCCAGAGTTTCACGGTTATAACGCTGACCCTGGCATACCTCACAAGGCACATACACATCCGCAAGGAAATGCATTTCAATTTTTACAAGGCCATCACCACCGCAGGCTTCGCACCGTCCGCCCTTTACGTTGAAAGAGAATCGACCCGGTCCATAACCACGAATCTTAGCATCGTTAGTAGAAGCAAACAGATCACGAATGTCATTAAACAGGCCGGTATAGGTTGCCGGATTGGAACGGGGTGTTCGACCAATCGGACTTTGGTCGATGTCTATTACCTTGTCCAGATGTTCCATACCGCAAACACATCTACATGCACCTGGACGAACTCTTGCATGATTCAATTTACCAAGAAGTGTTTTGTTTAACACCTCATTGACCAAGCTGGATTTACCCGATCCGGACACGCCGGTAACACAGGTAAGTGTTCCCAAAGGAATTGCCACGTCCACATCCTTTAAGTTATTCTCCATTGCGCCTTCCACACGTAAATAGTTGCCATTCCCCTGCCGTCTGACAGCAGGTACAGGGATCTTCTTAACCCCGGTTAAATATTGACCGGTAACAGAGCGCGGTTCTTTACAAATTTCCTCCAGTGTACCGGCCGCAACGATCTCACCGCCGTGAGAACCGGCGCCGGGACCCACATCAACAATATAATCCGCTACACGCATCGTATCTTCATCGTGTTCAACTACAATCAATGTATTGCCCAAATCGCGCAGGTGCTGCAAGGTACCAAGGAGTTTATCGTTATCCCGCTGATGCAAACCAATGGACGGCTCGTCCAAAATATACAGCACACCCATCAGAGATGAGCCAATCTGTGTTGCAAGACGAATCCGCTGACTCTCGCCGCCGGAAAGTGTAGATGCAGCGCGGGAAAGGGTCAGATACTGCAAACCCACATCCGTCAGAAAACGCAACCGAACCTGAATTTCCTTTACGATCTGAGAGGCAACAATAGCCATATTTCCTTCCAACCGGAGATTGTTCATAAATTCCAGTTCCTGTCCGATACTCATCCGGCAGAAATCCATAATACCCATACCGCCCACGGTGACCGCAGAAGCAATCTCAGACAAGCGATTCCCGTGGCAACGGGGACAAGGCGCTGTCGCCATACACTCTTCCAGTTCTTTCCGTCCAGCATCCGATTGTGTTTCCCAAAAACGACGGCTGATATTATTCAGGATACCCTCAAAGGGCTGTTCCAGCACACCCATACCATTACCACGGTTATAGGTCATCTTTAATTTCTCGCCTTTTGTGCCGTAGAGAATCACATCAAGCGCCTCCCGGGACAATTCCTGCACTGGAACAGTCA
>JAZRBN010000016.1:0-23007 GCA_045635105.1 Faecousia sp.
AACGAAGCATGGGGACAGTTTGACAGCACACCGGTATATGACCGTCTGCGGGAGCTGGACAGCAGCCGCTTCATTGACACCACCTCCGGCTGGTTCCGGGGAAGCCGAACGGATGTGGAAAGCCTGCACATCTATTTTGACATGTGGCACAGGCTGAAAAAATCCCAAAAGCCCATCGTCTTAAGTGAGTTTGGCGGCTTTACCTACGGCGCTCCCGGTCATATCTTTAACACAGAAAACACCTACGGCTACGGCGGCTGTAAAACCCCGGAGGATCTGACCCGCCGACTGAAGGACATCTACGAAAAGCGGGTGATCCCGGCGGTGCAAGAGGGTCTTTGCGCCAGTATCTACACCCAGATCTGTGATGTGGAGGACGAGATCAACGGCCTTTTGACCTATGATCGCAAGCTGTGTAAGCCGGATAAGGCCACCATGCTGGCCATTGCTCAGGCGCTCCAAAACGCCATGCTGTAACGATCATTTGTCGTCTTTGTCCGCAAGCCGGTGCAGCTCCATAGCCATGAGGCTCACCGGTACCCACAGCAAACTATAGGGCAGACAGATCTGCCCCTTGAAATTGGCAGGCATACCACGATAATCCCAAACCGTATAACGGCGGTTGGCAAGCAGACCCGTTCCCAGCTCCACCGCCGTGATCACGCCTGCTCCCAGTACGCTTTGCAGGGGCTTGGGTATGGGAGTCTTTCGCAGCTTGCCAAGCAAAAGAAAACACAGACCACCGGCAGCAAACATGCTGCCGTGGCTGCGTCCACGCCACAAAAACTCCAGCCCCACATAGGCTGTCCCACCCAGTACAAACAGCTTTGCCGCCCGTTTTAGTTCCATAATCGCTCACCCCGGCGGTAGTTTTTCCAAAAAAGGCGGAAAAATGCAAATATTTTTCTTGACAAACCTTACCTTGCTGGGTATAATAACAAAGCTGATTTCGGCGGTGCCGAGATCTTTTGACCACATGGCGGCGTAACTCAGTTGGTAGAGTAGCCGGTTCATACCCGGTATGTCACCTGTTCGAATCAGGTCGCCGCTACCAGGCCCGTTGGTCAAGCGGTTAAGACACCGCCCTTTCACGGCGGTAACATGGGTTCGATTCCCGTACGGGTCACCAAAAAAAGAAGACACCTTTATGGTGTCTTCTTTTTTTTGCTAACCCGCGGGAATCGAAAGATTCAATCGCAACAGTCTGGCGGACGGTTGCCGGCGACGGCTGGACGGAGCCGAACCTTTCCCGTACGGGTCAATACAAAAAGGGCGTGTGGTTTTTACCACACGCCCTTTGCATTTTTATAAGAAATTACTCTTCCTTAGCCTTGGAGAGCAGCAGATTTACAATGATGCCCAGAATCAAAGCGCAGGCAGTGGTGGTAATATAAACCTCGCCGATATTCATAGCCATACCACCGATGCCGGGAATTAAAATAGCGGCAACAGTAAACAAATTTCTGTTTTTATTCAAATCTACCTTCTGAATCATTTTCAAACCGGATACTGCGATAAAACCGTACAGAGTAACGCAGACACCGCCCATAACGCAGCCGGGAATGGAATCCAGGAAGGCCACAAAGGGTCCGAAGAAGGCGATAATGATGCTCATAACGGCTGCGGTGGTGATGGTAACTACGGAAGCGTTGCGGGTAATGGCAACACAGCCAACGGACTCACCGTAGGTGGTGTTGGGGCAGCCGCCGAAGAAAGCGCCAACAATGGAGCCAACGCCGTCGCCCAGCAGGGTGCGGTGCAGACCGGGGTTTTCCAACAGATTTTCATCGATAATAGAGGACAAGTTTTTGTGGTCAGCAAGGTGTTCGGCAAACACAACAAAGGCCACCGGTACATAAGCAACAGCTACGGTTGCGAGATAGGACCATTTAAACTCACTGATACCATTAAATGCTTTTAAGAAAGTAAACTCAGGAATGGCGAAGATATTCATTCCTTTGAATACAGACAAGTCGATGACTTGCAGTGCTGCATTGCCGGTAGTGTTTCCAATAAGGGTAAAGATCAACGCTACGGCATAACCGGCCAGGATACCGATAATAAACGGAATTAGCTTAATCATCTTTTTGCCATAGGTGGAGCAAAGGATGACTACGATAAAAGTAACGATTGCGCAGCAGAAGGATACCCAAGTTTTGTTATCCATAATAAAGTAGGAAGAAAGGCCAAATTCTACTTTTCCACCGTAAGAGAACACATCGTTAATGGCTGCGCCGGCCAGGGACAGACCAATCAGCGCAACGGTAGGTCCAATAACGGAGGCGGGCATAACTTTATCAATCCATTTGACACCTGCAAGCTTGACTACCAACGCAATAATTACATAAACAAGACCGGCAAATATAGCGCCCAAGACAAGTCCTAAATAACCAACTGTAACACCGCCGGCGAAGGCCGCCAGCATAGGACCGATAAAAGCAAAGGAAGAGCCTAAGAACACGGGGCTGCGGAACTTGGTGAACAGCTGGTAAACGATGGTACCAACACCGGCGCCAAACAGAGCGGCGGAAGCGGACATGCCGTTGCCAACGATAGCGGGAACAGTGATGGTAGCTGCCAGGATTGCCAGAACCTGCTGGAACGCAAAGATCAGCAGCTGGCCGAACTTGGGTTTGTCTTTGATGCCGTAGATCAAATTCATATCGATTCCTCCAAATATTCTTTTGTGAAATGGCAATTCGCAAAAAAGAGAAAATGCCAAAAACATTTTCTCTTTTTCGGAATCTTATTTCTGGTAGGATTATACCTCTTTCTTCGACAAAATGCAAGAAAAAGTTCACAAAAATGACATAAAAAAACAAGGCTATGGGTCCATAGCCTTGTTTTTGTTGATGTTATCGGCTGCCCTTGTCGTAGGGGATGCCCTCTGCCTTGGGCGCCCGGGATTTTTTGGAGGTAAAGGACAGAACGATCAGCGTAATCAGATAGGGCAGCATCCGGTACAGGTGGGAGCTGATGCCGATTTCCGAAAGCCAGAAGATGCCGTCGCCGTTGATATCGATGCTGCCGTAGCCGGCGGCAATGCACTTAAACAGACCGAACAGCAGCGCGCCCAGGGCGATATTCAGAGGCTTCCAGTTGCCGAAGATCATAACCGCCAGCGCCAGGAAGCCAAAGCCTGCCACATCGCCGTTGGCGGTGCAGTTGGTGGCAGTCAGCGCATAGACAAAGCCGCCCATACCTGCCAGCGCGCCGGAGATGGTAGTGCCGGCATAGCGCATTTTGTACACATTGATGCCCAGGGAATCCGCTGCCTGGGGATTTTCACCGCAGGCCCGCAGCCGCAGACCGAACCGGGTGCGGTAGAGAATCACCGACAGTACGATGAAGATAATCACGCACACATAGGTGGCAAGGTAGACCTTATTCAGGAAGGTCTCGCCGAAAAAGCCCCAGGGGGCGTTCTTGTCCACGCCGAAGGTGGATTTTTTAATCATAAACCAGGAGGCGGCGTCGCCGGTTTCCATTTGCAAGGTGTTCTGATTGGCGAGAATCCGCACAAGGAACAGCACCAGCGCCGGCGCCAGCAGGTTCAGCGCTGTACCGCCGATGGTCTGGTCAGCCTTCAAATTGATGGCGGCGAAGGACAAAAGCAGGGAGAAAATCGCGCCGAACAGGGCGGCAACCGCCATAGCCGCCAGCTCCAGGCCCTGCAAGGTCCAGTAATTGCCCAGCCGGGCAGCATCCAGGAACACATCCAGTCCCTGCATCAGCCGCACAAAGTACACGCCGATAAATGCACCCATAATCATAATGCCTTCCAGCGCCAGGTTGATGATACCGCTGCGCTCGGCAAAGACACCGGCCAGCGCCACGATCATCAGCGGAATGGCAAACAGCAGGGTTTGCTGCACAACAAAGGTCATAGTGTCTTGCCTCCTTTCCGCGGGGCTTTTTTCCGGCGCAGCCACATCTGAATCACCAGAGAGAATGCGCTCAGGTATACGATTACCGCAATCACCACATCGGTGATGTATTCGTTATAGGCAGTGAGGTTGGTCAGCTGCTGACCCACAATGTCCAGCATTGCCATAAAGATGCCGGAGAAGATGACGGCAATGGGGTGGTTCACAGCCAGCAGCGCCACGGGAATGCCGTTAAAGCCGGTGGCGGGCAGGGCCTGATAGGTGAGCCAGTAGAATTCGGTGTTGCCGGAGAGCCAGTACAGACTTGCGCCGCCGGCAGCCAATGCGCCTGCAATGGCCATACTCAGCACGATGTTCCGCTTATCCCGGATGCCGGCGTAGCGGGCTGCGTGGCGGTTTGCGCCGCAGGCTTTCAGCTGATAGCCCAGGGTGGCCTTGTTCATTATGATATACACAATCACCGCGATGGCGATGGCAATGAGAATGCCGCCGTTGATCTGGGAATTGGGGAACAGCTTGTCAAGACCCATTTTGGAGGTGGCTACATTGTTGAAGGTGGTTTTGTAAATATAGCCCGTTTTGGTGCCCTCGGTTACATTTTTCAGGTTGCTGATATCAAATGCCCAGGTTACTAAATTCGCGGCAATCCAGTTGGTCATAATGCAGGCAAGCACCTCGTTGATGTTGAGAAACGCCTTCATAAGACCGGGAATCGCGCCCCAAATCGCGCCGGAGAGCATACCGCCCACAAAGGCCAGTAGCCAGATGATGGCAGGCGATAGGGTGTCGGAGGGAATGGAAAGGGCGATAAACAGGGTGGTCAGTGTGCCCATCAGGTACTGACCGGGGGCGCCGATATTGAAAAGGCCGGTTTTGAAGGCCACCGCAACGGACAAGCCCGTCATAATCAGAGGCGTTGCCCGGAAGAGCATATTGCCCCAGGAGGTGGTATTAAAGCCCCAGGTCAGCGCGCCGGAAACGTCCCGGCCGGTGGACAGCAGACCCAGGAAGATAAGCCGCACGCCGTCCCATATGCCGTTGACGCCGATGTTGCTTTTGGTCAGTCCTACAATAGCCGTTACCAGCGCGCCTACTGCAAGGCCGATGACAATGGACAGCAGGGAGGCAAAAATCTTCCGACTGCTATCACTGTCCAGTAAACGGATGTTCTTTTTCATCGGTTACTTGCCTCCTTCCTGTTTTCTCTTGGCGCCTGCCATATACAGACCCAGCTCCTGCACAGAGGTGGTTTTGGGATTCAGTTCACCTACAATTTCACCCTCGTACATTACCAAAATCCGGTCGGACAGGTTCATAACCTCATCCATTTCCAGGCTCACCAGCAGCACCGCCTTGCCGGCGTCCCGCTGGGCAACCAATTCCTTGTGAATGTGTTCGATAGCGCCCACATCCAGACCCCGGGTAGGCTGCACCGCAACGATTAAGGGCTTGTCCCGGTCCATTTCCCGGGCGATAATGGCCTTTTGCTGGTTGCCGCCGGACATACTCCGGGAGAGGGTAACCGCGCCCTGGCCGGAACGGACATCGTATTGTTTAATCAAAGCGTTGGCATAGTCCCGGACGGCGGCGTTGCGGATAAAGCCCAGTTTTTGAAAGCGCTTAGACTGGAAGTCTTGCAGCACCATATTCTGTTCCAGGGTGAAATCCAGCACCAGGCCGTGCTTGTGCCGGTCCTCGGGGATATGGCTCATACCCGCATCGCTGCGCCGGCGAATGGAGTCCTTGGAGATGTTCCTGCCGCAGAGGGTAATGGTGCCGCCGCTGGCCTTTTCAAGGCCCGACAGACCGTAAATCAGCTCTGACTGGCCGTTGCCGTCAATGCCGGCAATGCACACAATTTCACCTGCGCGCACCTGGAAGGACACATTTTTCACCGCGTTATTCTTGTGAATCTTGGACGGGACGGTCAAATTCTGCACATCCAGCACCACATCACCGGGGGTTGCATCACCCTTTTCCACTTCCAGCTGCACAGGGCGGCCCACCATCATATTGGACAGCTCCTGCTTGTTGGTTTCGGCGATGTTGACAGTACCGATGCACTTGCCCTTCCGCAAAACGGTGCAGCGGTCGGCAACCGCCATAATCTCATTGAGCTTGTGGGTGATGAACAGAATGGACTTGCCCTCGGAGGCAAAGCCTTTCATAGTCGCCATCAGTTCGTCGATTTCCTGGGGCGTCAGCACGGCGGTAGGCTCGTCGAAAATGAGAATCTCATTGTCCCGATAGAGCATTTTCAAGATTTCCACCCGCTGCTGCATACCCACGGTGATATCCTCCACCTTGGCGTTCAGATCTACCTTCAAGCCGTAGCGGCGGGAGAGCTTTTGCACCTTTTTCCGGGCAGCGTGCCGTTGCAGAAAGCCCATTTTGGTGTCCTCAGCGCCCAGGATGATGTTGTCCAGCACCGTGAATACATCAATGAGCTTGAAGTGCTGGTGGACCATACCGATGTTCAGGGCGGTGGCATCGTTGGGGTTGTTGATGGTTACCACCTGGCCGTTTTTCTTGATGACACCCTGCTCCGGCTGGTACAGACCGAACAAAACGGACATCAAGGTGGATTTACCGGCTCCGTTTTCACCCAAAAGGGCGTGAATTTCACCGCTTTTCAGTTGCAGCGTGATGTCGTCGTTGGCTACAATTCCGGGGAATTCCTTTGTGATGTTACACATTTCAATGATGAATTCCTGTTCCATACCGTTTTTTGCCCTCCTTCCCGTTTTCTGGCGGGATTTATCTTCTATATTATACCTGTTTTTGCAGATAAATGCAACAATTTTCCCGAAAAGCAAAAACCGGGAGTTGAAAACTCCCGGTTTTGGTTTAGCGAACGTATTCGATAACGACACGGCGATTGGGTTCCGTGCCCACAGAATAAGTGGTGATGCGGTCGGTGTCCTGCAAGGCTGCGTGAATCACGTGGCGCTCGTAGGCGTTCATAGGCTCCAAGGTGGTGCGGCGGTGGGCTTTCAGTACCTGCTGCGCCTTCTTTTGGGCGTAGCGGCGCAGGGAGTCCTCCCGCTTTTCCCGGTAGCACTCGGCATCCACATTGATGCGGATGTGGCCTTCAATGCCACGGTTGATGGTGTAGTTGGCAAGATGCTGCAATGCATCCAGGGTATCGCCACGACGGCCGATGAGGTAGCCCAGATCTTCGCCGGTCAGCTCTACCATATAGGTGTTGCCATCTTCCTTCCAGGCGTGGGGAACGGCGGCAGAGCCCATATGCTCCAATAAGCCTTTCAGGAAGGTTTCAATTTTCTCTTCCACAGAGCCGGGCGCGGCAACAGCATACTCCCTGGGAGCAACAGGCGCTTTTGCCTTGGGCGCTTTGGGAGCCTTGGGTGCTTCTGCCTTAGGTGCTTTGACCTCTTCCGCCTTGGGAGCGGGCGCGGCAGGCGCCTCAGCCTTGGGGGCAACAGGCTTGACTTTGGGCTTGGAACGGGAGGCAGAGGACAGCGCTACCTTGGGCGCGGGGTCCGGTGCTTCGTAGGTTACTTCTACCTTGGCAGGGGTTGCGCCAATGCCCAGAAAGCCGGACTTGGCCTGTGCCAGGACCTGAACGGAAACACTGTCCCGATCCAGACCCAGCTGATTTAAGGCAAGCTCAATGGCGTCGTCAATGGTCTTGCCTGTGGTAATAATGGTCTTTTCCATATTATTCCTCCGTATTTTCGGGAGCGTACCGGTTGGGGTCATAGTTGCGGCCCTTGCAGTAGGGACGGCTGGGAATGCCGGACATCACCTGGGGCGCTTCCTCTTCCTCAATCAGCAGACCCTTCCTGGCGGCGTACTCCTTGGCAGCTGCGGCCTTGGCGGCCTCCTGCTCTCTTTGCTGCTGCTGTTGCAGCTTCTTCTTGCTGGTGTTGGTGGTGATGCCGTCGGGGTTGGCAGCTCTGCGTTCTGCGCGCAGGCGCTCCTTTTCTGCCTCGATGGCTTCCAGCTCCATAGCGTGAGCCAGCCGGACAGCGTCCTCGGCATCGTAAATCTTGCGGTATTTCTTGGTCAGATATACGTCCATAGCCGTGGAAACCAGACCCTGCACCAGCCAGTACAGGCTCAACGCGCCGGGAACGGTAAAGCCGATCCACAAAGACATCAGCGGCATCATAAACAGCATAGTCTTGTTGGTCTGATTTGCCTGAGAATTCTTAGCGGTTTCCTTGTCCTGAACACCCTTTTCGTTGGTGATGACAGAGTTGTTCATTCTCTGAGAGATGAACATACTCAGCACCTGACCGCCGGCAGAGAGCACAGGCAGCAGGAACAGACCGATGTTTGCCCAGTTCCAGGTTTCCCACTTAAATACATTGAAGGTGGGAACAAGGCCTAAGTCAATGCCCAAGAAGCTGAAATTCAGACCTTCCAGGGTGGCGGGGTTAGAGACGATGCTTTTCAGCTCCTCTGCAAACTGGGGGATCAGAGACACTGCGATCATCTGATCGTAGTAGCTGTTTTTGCCGAAGGCATCGGGCAGAGCAGTTTTGATGGTCTCTACGATTTGGGCAGCGATCTCCGCGCTCTCGTGGAGCATATAGGTGATGGGCTGCCGGACAACGGCATACAAGGGAATCAGAATCAGCAAGGGAATGAGGCTCCACAGGCAGCCACCGCCCATAGAAACACCCTCTTCTTTGTAAAGGGCCTGGGTGGCTTCGTTGAGCTTTTGCTGGTCGCCGGCGTACTTCTTTTGCAGCGCCTGGATTCTGGGGGTCAGCCGGGACATTTTCATTGTGCTCTTCTTACTCTTGGCGGTAGCCGGGAAGAGAATGAGCTTCAACACGATGGCGAAGATAATCAGCGCTGCGCCATAGTTGGTGGTCAGCTGATACAGCCAGGACAGCAGATAGCCAAAGGGAACCTGGATAATATCAGCCAGCTTGAATGCGAGAATCATCAGTTTTCCTCCTTAGGGAACGGGGTCGTAAAAATCTCCTTTGTAGAAGGGATTGCAGCGCAAAAAGCGCCGCAGAGCCAAAAGACTTCCTTTCAGCGCCCCGTGTTTTTGGATGGCTTCCATTGCGTAGGCGGAACAGGTAGGGGTAAAACGGCAGCAGGCAGGACGGTAGGGAGAGATGTGTCGCCGGTAGAAGCGAATTAGTTTCAGAAGTAGGGGTTTCATTGGGGTTTCAGAATCCCGGCTTTTTCTGCCAGGGACAGATAGGCGTGGGTGAGCTTTTGGAAATCGGCGCTGATGCACCGGCTTCGCGCTACCACAACGATATCCCAGCCGGGGGTAAACCGGTCTTCATTCAGCCGGTAAACTTCCCGCAGACGGCGGCGCACACGGTTGCGGACCACAGCGTGGCCCAGCTTTTTGCTGACGGTAATGCCCACCCGATTGGTGTTGGAGCGGTTGGCTCTGGCATAGAGCACCAAAAAGCCATTGGCATGACCGTTGGTGGCGTAAAGCCGCCGGAAAATATGATTCAGCTTCAACGCGCAGGAAAATTTCATATAACTTCTCCCAAAAATAAGTCCCCTCTCAGGCAAGCTCGAAGAAATAGAACGCCAGTGATTCAGCGAGAGATTTTGGCTTGTTCTGAGGTTGAATGCCACCGGAATACTTTGTGTATTTCAAGGCATTCAAAACGAAAGGACAGGTCAAAAGATCCGGTGAAGCGCGGCGGAATATTTCAGAGAGTTTGCCCAAATAAAAAGGGGAGCGGGGCGAACATCTTTCGCCCCGCTTGGACTCCCATTTTGCTATTTAAGCGGTGGCCTGCTATCATTCAGCTACCAAATTGCCATTAAGCAGACAGAACCTTGCGGCCCTTGGCACGGCGGCGTGCAAGCACTTTACGGCCGTTGGAAGTAGCCATTCTCTGCCGGAAACCATGCACCTTGGAACGATGGCGACGGCTGGGTTGGTAGGTACGCTTCATTTGGTGTACACCTCCTTGAAATCTCAATATGCTCGACAGCCTGTACGGCTGCAGCGGAACAAAATCAGTGATCGCACAGAATCACGCTAAGATAGTATAACCGATAAAACCACCAAGGTCAACAACTTTTTTCGCTTATTTCCATTTTTGGGCTTTTTGGATAAAAAAAGAGGAAGCCCAAAGACTTCCTCTTTTTAATTGTTTTGAAATTACTCGACGATGTTCACAGTGATATTGTCGGTGGATTTCAGGTTGTTCCAGTCAGCATCGACCTTTACAGAGCCGTCCACGATCTTAGCCAGCAGAGCCTCGTAATCCTTAACGGACCAGTTTTTCAGAGACCAGGTAGCGGTGGGCAGGCCAACAGCGTTGTCCTTTGCGCCCAGAGCGGTGGAGGTGCCGCCCAGCTCGTCGAACTTGCCTTCGTAGAACTTGGCCAGCGCCCACTGTACGGAGTCGGCCAGACCCTTCATAGCGGAGGTAATAACTGCGGGGGACTGGCTGGACTGGTCAACGTCAACGCCCACGATCTTGCCGTCCTCAGCGCCGGCAGCAGCGGCGACGGAGTTGAACATAGAACCGCCGCAGCAGAAGATAACCTCAGTGCCGTTCTGATACCAGCCGGTGGTCATGGTCTGCAATTCGTTGGAAGCGGAGAAGGTTGCGCCGTGGAGCCAGGAGTAGTTGATCTCAACCTTTACGCCCTTTGCAGCAGCGGCAGCGTCAGCGCCCTGCACAAAGCCGTAGCCGAAACGGCAGCAAGCGGGGTTGGTGCCGCCGCCACCACCGGTGAAGCCCAGCTTGGTGTAGCCTTCCATAACGGCAGCGTAGCCGGCCAGATAACCGGACTGCTCTTCCTGGAAGGAGATGCCTGCGATGTTCTTCAAAACGGGGCTGTTTTCAGCGGAAGGATCCTCTACAACGGGATAGCCGTCGATGAAGATGAACTTCACATCGGGGTAAGCCTTTGCAGCAGCACGCAGAGCGGCTTCCTGCATGAAGCCGGCAGCCACAACCACCTTGGCGCCGTTATTGCAAGCAGCATTCACTGCGTCGATACGGTCATCGTCGGTAGCCTGGTCGCCATTGGCGGGCATATAGTACTTGTAGGACTTGTTGTTGGCGGCAGCGTACAGCTTTACGCCGTCGTAAGTACCCTGGTTAAAGGACTTGTCCTTCAACTGGCCCACGTCGGTGATAAAAGCGATTTCGTACTTGCCGTCTTCGCTGGTCATTTCGTCAGCGATCTTATCAGCGGGGTTGCCTTCTGCTTTGTTACCGCAGGCAGCGAACATACCGATGACCATCAGACATGCCAGCAGGATTGCTAAGAATTTCTTCATTTTGCGTTCCTCCGTAAAGTAATTATTTGTGAGTATTTGCTATCTGTAATTGTCGCACATTTAGGGCAAAAAATCAACTGCATTTCCGCTTTTTGTCAAAAACCACAAATTTTTACTCCTGCATATGTGTTTCCCGACGAAAGCTGTAAGGCAGCAGCTGAGAAAGGGTCAGACTTTCGCAGGTATCGTCTGCGCCGATCAGGTGAATGATGAAGTCGTCATCGCAAAATTCCCGCATCACCTGCCGGCACACGCCGCAGGGGGGGAAGCTGCCGGTGATTTGCCCGTCCTTGCCGCCGCAGACGGCGATGGCGGTAAAGCTCCGGTGGCCATCGTAGACCGCTTTGAAGAAGGCGGTGCGCTCGGCGCAGTTGGTTGGGCCGAAGGCAGCGTTTTCAATGTTGCAGCCTTGATAGACGGTGCCGTCGGCGCACAGTAGCGCCGCGCCAACCTGATAACCGGAGTAGGGAGCGTAGGCTTTGCCCATGGCCTCTTTTGCGAGGGTGATCAGTTTTTCTTTCATAGTAGTTCTCCTGCAAAGCTTTTTCCGGGGGTGTTCAAAGATACGTGGAATAGATCCGCAACGGTGGCGGCAATGTGGGCAAAGCTGCTTAGGGTACCTAAATTCACAGGCTTTACCTGCTTGCCCAGCGCCAGCAGAGGCACATATTCCCGGGTGTGGTCGGTGGTGGCGGTGTAGGCGGGGTCGCAGCCGTGGTCGGCGGTGATGAGTACCAGGTCGTCATCGTTAAGACCCGGCAGGAATGTTCCCAGCCAGCTGTCGAATTCGCTCAGCGCCCTGGCGTAGCCGTCAATATCCCGGCGGTGGCCGTAGACCATATCAAAGTCCACCAGATTCACAAAGCATAATCCGGTGAAGTCCTTAGCAGCATAGGCGGAAGTATGATTCATACCGTCGGTGTTGCTTTTGTTGTAGACGTGTTCGCTGATGCCCTGCCCGGCAAAAATATCGTGGATTTTTCCCACGCCGATGGTGGCAAGATTTGCCTTTTGCAGCGCATCTAAAAGGGTGGGCTTGGGTGGCTGCAAGGAAAAATCGTGGCGGTTGGCGGTGCGGGTGAAGCTGCCGGGTGTTCCCACAAAGGGACGGGCAATCACTCTGCCTACGCCGTGCTTGCCCTGCAACAGCTCTCTTGCAATCCGGCAGTACCGGTAGAGCTGCTCCGGGGGTACGATGTCCTCGTGGGCGGCAATCTGGAAAACGGAGTCGGCGGAGGTGTAGACAATCAAATCTCCGGTGCGCATATGCTCTGCGCCGTATTCCTCGATAACCGCCGTGCCCGACCAGGGGGCGTTGGCTAAGATTCCCCGTCCGGTTGCTTTGCGGAAGGGCGCTAAAATCTCCTCCGGGAAGCCCTCCGGATAGGTGGGTAGAGGCTGCTCCGACACAATGCCGGCAATTTCCCAGTGGCCGATGGTGGTGTCCTTGCCCCGGGATGCCTCGGCAAGCCGACCGTATGCGCCGGTGGGATTGGTCGTTTTGGGAAGGCAGGTTACCCCGTCAATGTTGCCAAGACCGGCTTTTATCAGATTGGGTATGCGCAGCTGCGGTGAGGTTGCGCAGGCGGCAAGGGTGTTCACCCCCACATCACCGAAAGCCTGGCTGTCCGGCATAGCGCCGATCCCCAGGGAATCTAGCACAATTAAAAATATACGTTTCATAGAAATTCCTTTTAATTAAAATTGAGAATTGAAAATTAAAAATGATTGAAATTGTCGCCACAGGCGACACCTTCATTTTGCATTTTGCATTCTGAATTTTGAATTAGTATGTTCCGTCGTTTTGGAGGCCCTTGGCAATTTTTACAATCCGGGAAGTACCCAGACGAGAGGCGCCCAGGGCGATGAACTTTTCTGCATCTTCCAGGCTGGAAATGCCGCCGGCGGCCTTGATTTTCACATCGGGACCGATGTGCTTGGCAAACAGCTCCACATCGGCAAAGGTAGCGCCGGCGGTGGAGAAGCCGGTGGAGGTTTTGATATAATCTGCCTTGGCGTCCGTTACGCACTTGCACAGGGCGATTTTTTCTTCGTCGGTGAGCAGGCAGGTTTCGATGATGACCTTTAAGAGCTTACCCTTGCAGGCGGCCTTGATGGCGGCAATTTCTGCGGTGATTTCCGCCCACTTGCCCTCCTTTGCCCAGCCGATGTTGGTGACCATATCCACTTCGTCAGCGCCGTTGTCTACCGCGTCGCCTGCCATAAAGCATTTGCTTGCGGTGGTGGCGTAGCCGTTGGGGAAGCCGATGACCGTGCAGATAGCTAAGGCATCGCCCACATAATCCTTAGCCTGCTTTACAAAGGCGGCGGGGATGCAGACCGATGCGGTTTTGTAGCGCATACCGTCGTCGCAGATTGCCTTGATTTCTGCCCAGGTGGCGGTTTGCGTCAGCAGGGTGTGGTCGCATTTTGCCAAAATTTCAGATAACTCCATACTGTTTCCTCCTGTTAATCAGCCTTGTCCGTGCAATTTGATTTTTTTGCGTTCCCGGATTCCGTTTACATAACACTTGTGGCACATGGCGATATACGCATCGTTACCGCCTAAAAATACCTGCGCGCCTTGGGTTACGATGTAGCCGTCTCCGTCAATTCGGGCGTTGACGGTGGCCTTTGCGCCGCAGTCGCAGATGGTTTTGATTTCCTGAATGGTGTCAGCTACCTCCATCAGCCGCAGAGAGCCGGGGAACAGCTTGGTCTGAAAGTCCGTTCGCAGACCGAAGCACATCACCGGCACATTGAAATCGTTGACAATGTAGCGCAGCTGGTCGATTTGCTCAGGGGTGAGGAACTGGCACTCATCCACAATGATCACATCGCAGCTTCCCTTGCGGGTTTCGGTGAACAGGGCATAGATATCGGTGTCCGGCGGGATGATATGTACCCGCGATGCCAAGCCGATGCGGCTTTTTAAGATGTCTACCCCGTCGCGGACATCGGCGCTGGGCTTTAACAGCCACACCTGCAAATTGTTCTCCTCGTAGTTGTACTTGGTAATCAGCGCCTGAGCGGTTTTACTGGACCCCATCGCGCCGTATTTGAAATAAAGCTTTGCCATAAGAGAGCCTCTCTTTCTAAAAAGCCTGGTAACAGTATTATACCGAAAAGTTTCTCTTTATGCAAGTATTATCGGGAATAACAAACATCCGGGTGCGCAATGCGCACCCGGACGGGGTTAGGATTCAGTCAGCTGCTGCTTGTGGTATTGCAGGGTATAGAGCTGGTAGTACCGCCCCTTTTGCCGGAGCAGCTCCTGGTGGTTGCCCTGTTCCAGAATCTTGCCGTGGGACAGCAAGATAATGTTGTCTGCGTGCTGAATGGTGGACAGCCGGTGGGCAACAATCAGCATAGTGCCGATGTTTTTCATTTTCTCCATAGAGTCCTGAATCAGCACTTCCGTTTCGGTGTCGATATTGGCGGTGGCCTCGTCCAGGATCATCACCGACGGCTTGTGGATAATGGTCCGGGCAAAGCTTAATAGCTGCCGCTGGCCGGCGGAGAAGTTGTTGCCCCGCTCCCGTACCGGCTCGTCAAGACCTTCTTCCAATTTGTTAATGAAGGAATCGGCGTTTACATACCGGCAGGCCTCCATCACTTCTTCGTCGCTGACACCCTCCTTACGCAGCAGGATGTTGCTGCGGATGGTGCCGGAGAAGAGGAAGACATCTTGCAGCATCTGTCCGAAGTGGCGGCGCAGGGAGGAAATCTTAATCTTCTTGATGTCGATGCCATCAATGAGAATTTGACCCTTTTGAATGTCGTAATTCCGGCAGATCAGGCTCAAAATGGTGGTTTTGCCCGAGCCGGTAGAGCCTACAAAGGCTACTGTCTGCCGGGGACTGACGTGGAAGGAAACCCCTTGCAGCACCCATTCGCCGGGCTTGTAGGCAAACCAAACATCCTTGAATTCAATCTCACCCTTGATTTCCGGCAGGTCAATGGCATCCGGCTCGTCCACCACCTCGGGCACCATATCCAAAATGGTGAAGATCTTTTCCGCAGAGGCAAAGGCCGATTGCAGGGTGTCGAACTGCTCAGCCAGCGCCTGAATGGGGTCAAAGAACCGGTTGGCGTACATATAGAAGGTAACCACCGTGCCGCTGGTGATGACCTGACCCAGGAAGGTAAAGTTTTGAATATAGCTTCTTGCGCCCAGGTAGAACAGGCACAGCACAGAGCTGATGTAGAGCATATACACCATGGGGCGGAAAATGCCGAAGACGAACATTCTCTGGCGCTTGGCGTTGGACAGGCGCTTGCTCTTTTCCAGGAAATCTGCCATTTTTTCGTCTTCCCGGTTGAAAATCTGAATAATTTTCATACCGGAGAGGTTTTCTGATAGGTAGGTGTTCAGGTCCGTGCGGGTGTCGGTAACGGCGCGGTGGGCTTTCCGGGAGAATTTCCGGAAAATTACCGTAAACAGCACCACAAAGGGCACAAAGCACAGCATCATTAAGGTCATGGCGTAGTTGATTACCAGCATGGAAATCAGCACGCCCAGCAGCACCATCACATTCTTGACCATAGTAACCAGCACATTGGTGAACATCATAGAGATGGCGTTGGTATCGTTGGTAACCCGGGTTACCAGCTTGCCCACGGGGATGTTGTTCAGCTGCTCGTGGGACAGGCTTTCGATGTGGGTAAAAATGTCCATACGGAGCTTGGACAGAATTTTCTGACCGATTTTTTGCAGGAGAATGGACTGAAAATAGGTGCAAGCCAGACTAATCAGCAGAATGAGGCCGTACAGGCCCACCAGGGTTAGCAGGTAGGATAGCTGGAAGGGGTCCTTGATGACTTCCTCGATGTGGCCGATGAGCAGGGGGGAGAGAATGCTGTGTCCGATGGACAGGAGCATAATAATGAAGACGACCAAAAAGTCCTTCCAGAAGGGAATGGCGTACTTCACCAGTCTGCGCACGATCTCTGTGTCCGGCATATGCCGGTCAAAGCCCACGGCGGCTTTCTTGTTTTTAATGGCAAGGAAGGCAATGAGGAAAATCAGTGTAAACACGCCGATGATGGCGCCCACAATGAGAAGCGGTAAGTAATCAGCCATTGTGCGCCTCCTTTCCTTCCTCTTCCAGCCGTTGCAGGTCTACCATCTTCCGGTAGGCGGGGCTGGTCTCATACAGCTGGTGGTGGGTACCCACGGCTTCCAATCGGCCATCTTCAATGAAGAGAATCTTATCCATTTGCTCGATGGTGGAAATCCGGTGGGCAATCAAAATGGTGGTTTTTCCGGCGCGGGTGGCGCGCAGGTTTTCCAAAATGGTCTTTTCTGTCTTGGTATCCACCGCGGATACGGAATCGTCCAAAATTAGAACAGGCGCGTCTTTCAGCAGCGCCCGGGCAATGGAAATCCGCTGCTTCTGACCGCCGGAGACGGTTACGCCCCGCTCACCCAGCACGGTTTCGTAGCCCAGGGCGAATTCCTGGATATTGCTGTGGACATCTGCCAGCTTGGCGGCATCCTTGATGCGCGCTGCCTGCTTGTTGTCCACGCCGAAGCCGATGTTGTTGGAAATGGTGTCGGAGAACAGGAAGTTGTCCTGAGGCACATAGGCGCAGCCTGCCCGCACATCCGCAATGGCGACGGTATTTACATCGTGGCCGTCAATAAAGAGGGTGCCGTCGGGCACATTGTAGGTACGCAGAATCAAGTCCACCAGTGTGGTCTTGCCGGAGCCGGTTTTGCCCACAAGACCTACATTTTCACCGGCCTTGATGGTAAAGCTCACATCTTCCAGGGCGTCAAATTCCCCGTCGGGATACCGGAAGGTGAGATTTCTAAATTCAATATCGCCCCGGATCTTGGGCAGACGGGCCACACCGGGTTGGTCGATCACATCCTGCTTGGCATCCAAAAGCTCGGCAATCCGCTTGACGGAGGCCTTGCCCCGGGAGGACATATCGATCAGCTCGGACACTGCCATAATGGGCCAAATGATTGCCACATAATAGCCCATAAATTCCACCAGCTGACCGGCGTTGAAGATACCCTTGTACACAAGGTATCCGCCGTAGCCAAGAATCACGCAGATGACGCTTTCTGTGAAAAGGGTAACCATCACCCGGAAGGTAACGGAGGCCTTGGTAAAGGCAATGTTGGTTTCTTCGTTTTCTTTGTTGAGCTTTTTGAAAAACAGCAGCTCCTTGGCTTCTTTTACAAAGGCCTTAATGACTGCGATGCCGGAGAAGCTCTCCTGGGAGAAGTCGGACAGGTTGGAAAATGCCTCCTGCCGGGCGTCCCATTTCTTGGTCAGCCGGTTGCCTACGATGATGGACGATGCCAGCAGAAACGCCATGGGAATCAGGGACAGTCCTGTAAGCAGCAGGTTCATTCTGGCCATTTTGATGATGGCAAGAATCCCCAGAAATACTGCGTCGCACATCATCAGCATGCCCCAGCTGAAGGATTCCTGAATGGTGTCCAAATCATTGGTGAACAGGCTCATCAGGTTGCCGACTTTATTTACCTGATAGTACTCTCTGCTTAAATCCTTGCAGTGGCTGAACATCCGGTTGCGCAGGTCGGTTTCCACGCCGATACCGGCGCTGAAAAAGCAGATGCGCCACAGGAATCTGCCGAATACCATACCCAAAATGACCCCCACCAGGGGCATACAGATGCGGTCGATCAGAAAATCCATATCGAAGGCAAGCTGTATGCCGTCCACGGTTACAAAACCGGTATTCATACCGTTGACCACCATCTGATACAGTCCCGGAATCACCAGTTGCAGATAGTCAATGACAATCAGCGTGGCAAGACCCAGCAGCAGACGGGGGGCAAATTTTAAGTAATAGCGGTTTATGTGCTTTCCGAATATCATAAAGCGCCCGCCTCCTAATCTAAATTTCGCCCTATTATAGCACAATCGGCGCTATTTGGCAATCTTTTTGTACAACATAAAGAGAGGGGAGAACCCCTCTCTGTAAAGCGCTATTTGATTTTCTCGCCGTTGAGAACGGCCTCTGCGAGGGTGTCGCCTTCGTAGCGCAGTTTCAGCAGGAAGAAGGGGGCATCCTGCCACAAAAGATCCAGGAAAATTTTATCCCCCTCCCAATGGGGGAGCTGGCTCAGAAATTCCCGACTGACCCACTGCAAATCCCCTTCGTCGCATTCTTTCAGCTCCCCTTCAAAGCCGTCGGCGGTGAACAGGTACATATATTCCCCGTCCCAGGGTCCGTTGGTGAGAAAGGTTACCACACCCCGACACTTCCAGCTGGTTAGGGTCAGGCCGGTCTCCTCCTTTGCCTCCCGCAGCAGACATTCGTCGGGGGTCTCGTCGGGCTCAAATTTGCCGCCGATGCCGATCCACTTGTCCTGATTTACATCGTTTTTCTTTTTGGTCCGGTGGAGCATCAGCACATCGTTTCCACGGGTGATATAGCAAAGGGTAGAGTTAATCATAGGATTCTCCTTATTTGATCAGCCGGATGGCGTGGTGGAGATTGCCAATGGCAATGGCGCTGCTGCCGGTTGCCTTCTCTCCGTCCAGGGTCCAGAACATATCCCCGTCGGTGTAGACGGTGAGGCTTTTTGTGCTGCGGAAGGTCATCATCCGGCAGTTATACTGCTGCTTTTGCACCGCCATAATACACTCGGTAATCTCCGAAAGTTCTCGGGGCGCCCGTACCAGCAGCACCTCGAACTGCCCGTCGGCCATATCCACCTGGTTGGGGTCCAGGGTAAGGATGCCGCCTACACTGGTGGAATTGCATACCGCGCCGAACAGATAGTCGTCCTCCAAAATTTCTCCGTCCAATTCCAGGCGCACGCGGGTCTTGCGGATTTGGGACAGCTCGTGGATGCCCTCCAACAGATAGGCGGTGTGTCCCAGGGCGTTTTTGATGTTCTGGGGGGTGTTGTAGCTGGCCTTGGTGAATGCGCCGAAGGAGGCAACATAGGAAAAATACCGGCTGCCAAACTGCCCCACATCAATGGGCTGGGGCGTGCCTTCTGTAATCAGCTGCGCGGCAGCGATAGGGTCAGAGGGCAATTTCAAAGAGGCGGCAAAATCGTTGGTTGAGCCGGTGGGAATATAGCCGATGGGGATGTCCAAATCTGCCTCTAAAAGACCGGTTACGGTTTCGTTCAGCGTGCCGTCTCCACCGCAGCAGACCACCACATCTGCCCCGGGCGCCATAGCCTTCACTGCGGAAACGGCGTCCCCGGGTCCGGCGGTGATATACGTGCGCACATCAAAATCCGCCCGGTTGAAAATGTCCAGAATTTCCACCAGCGCCTTGTTTGCCTTACGCATACCGGCGGAGGGGTTTAAGATGAACAGCATTTTTTTCAAATTCATCACCTGATTGTTTCGTACTTGTTGGATTATTATACCACAGGGGAAGAAAATGGCAAGTCATATCCGGAAAAGTTCACGATTTGGACAAATTCTTGACAAAGGAAAGAAAAGGGGTATAATGGGAGAAAATATATAGGACAGTTCGTAACCATCCTGTCGGTAAACAAAACTAGGGGACAGATGGGCGCAATGCGCTCATTTTTTGTTTATGGGTACGGCAGTACCCATTTTCTTTTTTTGGAGGCATTTATGGGAAAAAAGAGTTTGTTTCTTGCCCGCGGCGCGCTGATTGCGGCGCTGTATGCGGCGCTGACCCATTTGCAGAATTTCATCCTGCCCGGCTCTGCCTCCTGGGCCATTCAGTTCCGGGCATCGGAGGCGCTGTGCGTGCTGGCGCTGTTTACACCGGCGGCTGTACCGGGTCTGACCTTGGGGTGCCTGCTGTTTAATATCAGCTTTGCAGGCGCATTGCCGCTGGATTTTTTGGTGGGCAGTCTTGCCACGGCCCTGGCCGCAGGGGGGATGTATGCCCTGCGGAAGGTAACGGTAAAAGGCTATCCGCTGGTTGCTATGCTGCTGCCGGCCATCAGCAACGCTCTGCTGGTGGGCTGGGAGCTGAGCGTGTATATGGGCGGCGGCTTTTGGCTGAACGCGGCGTATGTGGCGCTCGGCGAGGCAGCGGTGCTGCTGACTTTGGGTACGGCGCTGTACTACGCCCTCCGCCCCCGACGGTTATTTGAATGATGAACAAAAAGGCGACGCTTCCGTGTGAAGCGACGCCTTTTTTGTTAGTCCATAATGGGGTTATTAACCGTAGATGACCTGTTCTACGGTATAACCTGCCTCACGCAGGGTGTCCACAAGCCCGTTTTCTTGGAGCAAATGGGCAAGACCCACTGCAAAGAATACGGTATCGTCGCCTTCCAGATAGGAGATCGCCACATCCAACATATTTTTGTTTCGCTCAATGATCATGGCGTTCATATATTCCTCGTAAAGGACGCGGTCCTCATCAGACAGATCGCTGCCTTCTTCTTTCAGCATCTCCCGCAGCGCGCTTTCGTCTCCGGCGCACCACAGCGCATAGAGAGACTGGGCTTCCTCACAGTATTCTGTTACGCTGTATGCCACACTTTCTTCCAGCATCAGCTCTTGCAGCGCGTCAGAGAAGTTTGCGGACATTTCATATTGGGAAAGAATGTCTTCTACTTCCAGGATTTTCTTGTCCTGTTCTTTCGCCAGCATCAGCAGACGCATATCCATGCCCTTTTCAGAACGCAGATTACTCAGCGCCAAATAAAGGTTATCAATGGAAGTGTTCCATAAAGCAGGTTTTATATATTCCATACTGCTGCTGTAATCGCCGGCGGCTTTCAGCAATTTAACGGCGAGATCATAAAGTTCTGCATCCAGCAGGTCCTTTGTGGTGGTGCCGTTGGGGTTGGCAAAAAGTGTTGCAAGCTTTTCTGCAAGCTGAGGATCGGTTTTAAGCTTCTCTTCAAAGGCAATGACATCAGCCTCCACTGCTAGCGCATCAGATGCCTCAAAGGCAGCATATACCTCGTCAGGCAGGAAGCCGGTTTTTTCATCGCCTATGTGGATTGTGCCCATTAAATACATTTCCTGCCCGTCAGCGCCGGTAACCCGGTACAGAAGGGGTGTTGCCTGCTCCTCAGGAGCGGTTTCTGCGGGATTCTTGCCGGTTAGCTTTGTGTAAGTGCTGGAATCTGCCAGTCGGTAGCTTTGGGTAATTTCCTGAGACAGAATATATTGCTGACCTTCAATGGTGTGGACGCCTTCATAGGTGGTACCTGCGGAAACGGGGAAACCGGTGGCAGCATCCAGGAACATATAATAAGATCCGGTGTTGGTTTTGTAATCGGTGGCATAATTGTCCAGGAAATCTCCGTCTCCAAAAAGCTGATAGGAGATATCCTTAGCTGTTAAGTTGCCCCATTCCGGATTCAATTGTATTTCCAGGTAGAGCAGTCCGTTTACAGCTTCCAGCTTGGCAGAGGAGATATACTTTAAGGCGAGTATATTATCGTCCAAAAAGCCTTGCAGGTATTCGACCATATCCGACAGCTTGATGCTGGCATCCGGCGTAATGTCGCCGCCATTTTCAGAATAGGTGTATTTGCCGTCCTGGAATTTCTCTGTCAGGGCGTAGGATTCTGTGGCGCCTTCGCTGTTCATAGAAGAGATGGTGGAATCTACACTGGACATATGATTTTCGCCGGTGCCCATAAAGTGCAGCTCTGTCTGCTCCGTTTGCATATAGCCGGCAGCCTGACTTAAAATGGACTGGGTAATTGTAGAGGATGCGGCTTCGCTGCTGCAAATGTATAAAACAGCGGTATCGTAAAGCCGAGGCGCATCGATAGAATCGATCTTGGTATAACGGTTCAGATCCTTAGGCGCCTCCGGCGCAGCTTCGTCGTAGATCTCGGCTTCGGCGGTTACCTCCATAGAAACGGTGGTATTTCCCAGTATGTAGTCAATGGTGTAAACGGTTTTTGCCAGAGTGCCGTTGCTGGTGATCTTAGCAGTGCCGTTGGCGCTCAGGAACTTTGCATTCTGGGGCAACGCCCAAGTTTCCGGGCCGGTGGGGTTGGAGAAGGTCAGCGTGGTGCTGGAATCAGATGTCTGAGAGGATACCTCTGCATACAGTGATTCATTCAGCAAGACAGCGGGGGCAAATCGCGCAAGGAAATCTGCAGTGCTCATATCACCCTTGAAATATCCGCTGTTGTAAATGTTTACATAGAGCGTATCGTCTGCAAAATACTCTGTGAATTCGTCTTGATACTCGCCGACATCCAGCTCCTCGCTTAAAGTGGCGGCGAAGGCATCCGTGCCGATACCGGTGAGAACCAGTTCCTGCTCAGAAACAGAGGAAAAAGCGCCGCCCAGGGTTACAATATCCTTTTTTGTGGTTAGTTCTATTTTCAGATTCTGCGCATCCCGCAGAGATGCGGCCGCCTGGGTATAGACATCGGTTACGGATGGCTCTGTGGGTGCCTGCGTGGTGGGGTCGGGCGTTGTGTTACCGCAGCCCAATAAAGAACACAGAAGCATCAACGCCAGTAAACCTGCAATAATCTTTTTCATATAGTTTCCTCCTTGCGCTGTGTTACAAAAATATTATAGCATGGCTCAAAAGAGATTGCAATTTTTTGTTGCTTCAATGCGCTTAAATTTTACAAAAAAGGCTCGACCGTTTGGTCAAGCCTTTTTTATCGTTAGTCTTCAAATTGCAGAATATCTTTGTAGCGTTCCTTGAACATACCGTAGACCGCGGTGAGAATATCTTCATTTTCTACGGCCAGATAGTTTTCGTTCTCCTCGTCCACCGGCTCCACCGCCAGAATCACGATTTCGTTGGTCTGCTCCGGCATCAGTACCAGATATTCGGTGCCTTCATATTCAATGCAGTCCAAATATTCGAAATTGGTATCGTTTCCGTTTTCGTCAGTGAGGGTCAGAACGGAGGCCTCTTCCTCCTGCAAAATGTCGTCCTTTTCCATAG
>JAZRBN010000017.1:0-10354 GCA_045635105.1 Faecousia sp.
CAGCCTGGGCCTCGGCGGACAAAGGCACATGGATAGCCGTCTGGTCGCCGTCGAAGTCGGCGGTAAATGCGGTACAGCAAAGGGGGTGCAGCTTCAGAGCGCGGCCCTCCACCAGGATGGGCTCGAAGGCCTGGATACCCAGACGGTGCAGAGTAGGTGCACGGTTCAGCATAACAGGGCGATCCTTGATGATCTCGTCCAGAGCATCCCAAACCTCGGTCTTGCCCTTGTCGATCATCTTCTTGGCGGACTTGATGTTGTTGGCCAGACCATCGGAGACCAGCTTCTTCATCACGAAGGGGCGGAACAGCTCAATCGCCATTTCCTTGGGCACGCCGCACTGATACAGCTTCAGCTCGGGACCGACAACGATAACGGAACGGTCGGAGTAGTCAACACGCTTACCCAGCAGGTTCTGACGGAAACGGCCTTGCTTCCCTTTGAGCATACCGGACAGGGATTTCAGCGCCCGGTTGTTGGCGCCGGTAACGGCGCGGCCGCGGCGGCCGTTGTCAATCAGAGCGTCCACAGCCTCTTGCAGCATACGCTTTTCGTTGCGGACAATGATGTCGGGGGCGTGGAGCTGAATCAATCTCTTCAAGCGGTTGTTCCGGTTGATTACCCGGCGGTACAGGTCATTTAAGTCAGAGGTGGCGAAACGGCCGCCGTCCAGCTGAATCATAGGACGGATATCCGGGGGAATCACCGGCAGCACGTCCATAACCATCCAGGCAGGATTGTTACCGGACTCCCGGAAGGCTTCCACCACTTCCAGCCGCTTGACAAGGCGCAACTTCTTCTGAGAGGAGGCGGTTTTCAGCTCCTCCCGCAGCTGCACGGACAGCGCTTCCAGATCGATGTCTTCCAGCAGTTCCTTCACTGCCTCAGCGCCCATACCGGCCTTGAAGTCGTCCTCGTACTTCTCCCGCATATCCCGGTATTCCTTCTCGGTCAGCACCTGGTTCTTTGCCAAGGGCGCATCACCGGGATCGGTTACGATATAGGAAGCAAAGTACAGAACCTTTTCCAGCACCTTGGGGCTGATATCCAAAATCAGACCCATACGGGAAGGAATGCCCTTGAAGTACCAAATGTGGCTGCAAGGAGCGGCCAGCTCAATATGACCCATACGCTCCCGGCGAACCTTGGCCTTGGTAACCTCTACGCCGCAGCGGTCGCAGACCTTACCCTTATATTTAATTTTCTTATACTTACCGCAGTGGCACTCCCAGTCCTTGGTCGGTCCAAAGATCTTTTCGCAGTACAGGCCGTCCCGCTCCGGTTTTAAGGTACGGTAGTTAATGGTCTCGGGCTTCTTCACCTCGCCGTAGGACCAGCTCCGGATCATCTCCGGAGACGCAATACCGATTTTAATAGCATCAAAGGTGGCATCTGCCATAACGTAAGCCTCCTTATTCTTCATCTGTGTCGTATGCATCGGAATCATCCGCTGCATCGTCAAAAATACCTTCCGGACTGTCCTCGTCAATCACGAAGCCGGCTTCCAGCACCTCATCGGTGCTGCCCACCAGCTGGGTGTGATACTCGGTGTAGACTACATCGTCATCGTCCTCTTCCTTCAATTCGATCTCATTGCCGGCCTCGTCCAGAACACGGATGTCCAGACACAGCGCCTGCAACTCCTTCACCAGAACCTTGAAGGATTCGGGAACGCCGGGGGTGGGGATATTGCTACCCTTGACAATGGCTTCATAGGTCTTGACACGACCGGTTACATCATCGGACTTGACAGTCAGAATCTCCTGCAAGGTATAGGCAGCGCCGTAAGCTTCCAGCGCCCAAACCTCCATTTCGCCGAAACGCTGACCGCCGAACTGGGCCTTACCGCCCAGAGGCTGCTGGGTAACCAGCGCGTACGGACCGGTGGAACGGGCGTGAATCTTATCGTCAACCAGATGGTGCAGTTTCAGATAGTAGGGGTAGCCAACGGTAACAGGGTTATCGAAGGGCTCGCCGGTACGGCCATCATAAAGGATGGTCTTGCCGTCCTCACGCAGACCTGCCAGCTTCAAGGTGTCCCGGATATCCTTCTCGTCTGCGCCGTCGAACACAGGGGTGGCAACCTTCCAGCCCAGCGCCTTGGCGGCGTAGCCCAGGTGCACTTCCAAAACCTGACCGATGTTCATACGGGAAGGCACGCCCAGGGGGTTCAGCACCACATCCAGGGGTGTGCCGTCGGGCAGGAAGGGCATATCCTCTTCCGGCAGAACGCGGGAGACAACGCCCTTGTTACCGTGGCGGCCGGCCATCTTATCGCCCACGGAGATCTTACGCTTCTGAGCAATATAAACACGGACGGACTTGGTAACACCGGGAGCCAGCTCGTCGGAGTTCTCCTTGGTGAAGATCTTTACATCCACAACGATACCGCTCTCGCCGTGGGGCACCTTCAAAGAGGTATCACGGACTTCACGGGCCTTTTCACCGAAGATAGCCCGCAGCAGGCGCTCCTCGGGGGTCAGCTCGGTCTCGCCCTTGGGGGTAACCTTACCAACCAGGTAATCGCCGGAACGGACCTCAGCGCCGATGCGGATAATGCCGTTCTCGTCCAGGTCTTTCAAGGTGTCCTCACCCACATTGGGGATATCCCGGGTAATTTCCTCCGGTCCCAGCTTGGTATCTCTTGCTTCGGTTTCGTGCTCCTCAATATGGATAGAGGTGAACACGTCCTCCCGAACCAAACGCTCGTTCAGCAGAATAGCGTCCTCGTAGTTGTAGCCTTCCCAGGTAACGAAGCCGATCAGCACATTCTTACCCAGAGCCACCTCACCGCCGGAGCAGGAAGGACCGTCTGCGATAATCTGATTGCCCGTTACCCGCTCGCCTACGGTAACGATGGGCCGCTGGTTGACACAGGTGCCGGCATTGCTGCGGGCAAACTTGGTCAGACGGGCGGTGGATACCTCGCCATCGTCATACATAATGGTAATCTCATCAGCGGAAACCGCGGTAACCACGCCGTCGCCGGTGGCTTTCAAACAGACCTCAGAGTCCACAGCCGCAGCGTGCTCAATACCGGTAGCCACGATGGGAGGCTCGGTGGTCAGCAGAGGCACAGCCTGACGCTGCATGTTGGCGCCCATCAGCGCGCGGTTTGCGTCGTCGTTCTGCAAGAAGGGAATGAAAGAAGTGGCGATGGAGATCATCATTCTGGGAGACACGTCAATGTAATCAATCATATGACGGTCCACCTCGATAATCTCGTTGCGGTGCCGGCAGGTAATACGCTCATTTTCAAGGCAGCCGTTCTCGTCCAAAGGCTCATTGGCCTGTCCGATGTAGAAATCGTCTTCCACATCGGCAGTCATATAGTCCACCTGATCGGTAACCTTGCCGGTCTTCTTGTCCACCTTCCGGTAGGGCGCTTCCACGAAGCCGTACTCATTGATTTTGGCAAAGGTTGCCAGGTAGTTAATCAGACCGATGTTGGGACCTTCGGGGGTCTCGATGGGACACATACGGCCATAGTGGGTATAGTGAATATCACGAACATCAAAGGATGCGCGTTCACGGCTCAGACCGCCGGGACCCAGGGCAGACAGACGGCGCTTGTGGGTCAGCTCTGCCAGGGGGTTATTCTGGTCCATAAACTGGGACAGGGGGCTGGAACCGAAGAATTCCTTGATAACCGCGGTAACAGGGCGAATATTGATCAGACTCTGGGGCGTTACGGCATCCAGGTCCTGCACGGTCATACGCTCACGGATCACTCTGTCCAAACGGCTGAAACCGATGCGGAACTGGTTTTGTAGCAATTCGCCTACGCAGCGCAGACGGCGGTTGCCCAGGTGGTCAATGTCATCGGGAGTACCGATGCCCATAGCCACGCAGTTGAGGTAGTTGATGGACGCCATAATATCGTCCACAACGATATGCTTGGGTACCAGCTGGTCAATCCGCTCGGCAATAGCGGTCTCCCAGTCGATATCAGGGGTTTCCAGCATTTCCTTCAAAACGGGGAAGGAAACCTTCTCCTTAATGCCGTACTGCTTGGGATCAAAGTCCACGAACTTGGACATATCCACCATACGGTTGGAGAACACCTTCACATTCTGATCGCCAATCTTTACCACAGCCTCGCAAACGCCCAAATCGGACAGCTCGTGGGCACGGGCGCGGGAGATGATCTCGCCGGGCATGACCAGAATCTCACCGGTCATAGGATCGGCAATGGGCTCTGCGGCCTCCTGTCCGGACAGGCGGCTCCAAATGTCCATCTTCTTATTGAACTTATACCGGCCAACGGCGCTCACATCATACCGGTGGGCGTCAAACAGCAGTCCCTCCAAATGGGCGGCGGCAGTCTCCACCGTGGGAGGCTCACCGGGACGCAGACGGCGGTAGATTTCCAGCAGGCCCTCTTCCCGGGTCTTGCAGGTATCCTTTTCCATAGTAGCGACGATTCTGGGATCGTTGCCGAACAGCTCCAAAATCTTCTCATCGGTATCCACGCCCAGCGCCCGGATCAGACAGGTAATGGGCAGCTTGCGGTTCTTATCAATCCGAACCCAGAAGATATTGGAAAGGTCAGTTTCATACTCCAACCAGGCGCCGCGGTAAGGAATTACCGTGGAGGTATAGGTATGCTGGTCAGCCTTGTCCACATCGTGGGTATAGTACATACCGGGGCTGCGGACGATCTGAGAGACAATGACACGCTCGGCGCCATTGATCACAAAGGTGCCGCCATTGGTCATAATGGGGAAATCTCCCATGAAGATCTCCTGCTCTTTGATTTCGTCGGTTTCGGTGTTGCGCAGACGCACCCGTACCTTAATGGGCTTTGCGTAGGTAGCGTCCCGCTCCTTGCACTCCTCGATGGTGTACTTGGGCTTGTCGTTCATAGAGTAGTCCAGGAAGCTCAGCTCCAACTTGCCGGAGAAGTCGCTGATTACGCCTACATCCTTGAAAACCTCCCGCAAGCCTTCATCCAGAAACCACTGATAGGAGTCCTTCTGGATTTTCAGCATATTGGGCATTTCCAGGATTTCCTGATACTTTGCGTAAGACTTACGCTGAGTCTTACCAAACATCTGGTCCTTGACCATTGCCATATGGATCATCACAGCCTTTCTTTCGGTATGGATACCGGAATCATGTGTTGTTCACTATTTGATACGCACGGAGCGGTTGTTAGTTTGTGGTTTTCCACACTTGACAGTCAAACCGGCTTATGCTATAATGCTCATATTGGGGAGAATCGAGAAAAATGACATACTCCCACAGTATGGAAGACCATTCTATCACAACGGATTTTCTTTGTCAATCTCTTTTTCCATATTTTACCCGGGATTTTTCCCGGATTTTTTTATGCAAAAAATCCCCCCTGCTTCCGTAGAAGCAAGGGGGATACATTATATAATACAATTACAACGCGGAATAGCCGAAGCTGTTGACCAGCGCGTCAAGGGGAACGCCCTGCTTGCAGTAGGGGCACTCCCGGTAATCATAGCTGGCGTAACCGGGCAGGTCGCTGAGGGAATACACCGATGCCACAGGATAGCCGCCGGCCTCCTTCACCGCGCTGTACATTGCCGCCACACCGGCAACATAGCCGCCGTAATAGCCAATGGCCTCAATGCTGCGCTTGGCGGTAAAGCCGGTGGTCATACTGGCCATCAGCACCAGAACGTGCTTGCCCTTGATCATAGGCTTGATATTGTCCCGGAAAATCATCTGGGAATTGGCATTGTACTCCGGCTCCACCACATAAATGGTCTGATGCTTGTTCATACTCATAAAGCCGCCCTTGGTCAGCTCCCGGGCAAGGCAGGTACCGATAACCGCAGTGCCGTCCAGGCACAAAATGGTATCCACGATAGTACTGGTATCAAAATGAGGCATCAGCGCCCGCGCCACCGCCTGGGCTTCGTTCAGACGGGTCTTCTGGAAGGTGATGTCCACATAATAGTTAATGTGGCTGTGGTTGGTGGCAAAATGGCCCTTGGCATACCGCAAGGGCGCTCCATCCCGACGGGCGTTGATTTCCGTTAACTTTATCATATGTTCTCCTCCTGTTTATCGCTGGTTTTTGCTATATCCTGCAAGCTTCGCAGCGCCTCCTCCTGGCGGAGGTACTGACGCGCGATAATCCTGCATATTTTCTTTTGATTGATCAGCTCCCGCACCTCATCAAAGGTCGCCCAGCGGGCAGCGTCCGTTTCACCGGGCAGCAGCACGATTTCAGACAGCGGAATATCCCGGCGCAGGCAGTAATGGTCAAAGTGAGTATTTCCCCGGCGGTCGCTGTCCAAAAGCCGGAACTCCCTTTCATCCGCCTGAATGCCGGTCTCTTCAAAAAGCTCCCGGACGATCGCCTGCCGGCTGGTCTCCCCTGCCAGAGCTGCGCCGCCGGAATTCTCCCAGGTGCCGGGATAGGTTTTTTCTTTGGCTCTGCGGGTCAGCAGCAGCTTTCCCTTTCCGTCATAGACCCACACGCACACCACAAGACCGTACTCTCCCGACTTCCACCGGGTGCCTCTTGCGTGAACGCGACCGGTCAGGCGTCTGTCCTTATCGTATACATCATTGTATTCCATAAGCCGCCTTCTCTCTGTTAGTTATGCTTATCATACCACACCAAAGCCGAAATAGCAACCGCACAATCAAAAAAGAAGCGACAGATTTCTTCTTTTTTCGGTAATATTTACCAGTAGCGCAGTGTTTTTTCCTGTCCGCTTTGTGAATACCGCTAGAAACAAGCGCCAGTTTTTAGCAAAAATACCCCCTTTCTTTTGGGCGCAAAATGTGTTATGTTATATACAGAGATTTAGAGTGTGTTTTTTATCATCATCTACATTATATTTAAGGAGATGTTCATATGCATTTTCAAAAGAAACGCTGTATCGCTATGTTGCTGGCCGGCGGTCAGGGAAGCCGCTTAAAAGTACTTACCGAAAAAACCGCCAAGCCTGCTGTTCCCTTTGGCGGTAAATACCGTATTATTGACTTTCCCCTGAGCAACTGTGTCAACTCCGGCATTGATACCGTGGGTATTCTCACCCAGTATCAGCCTTTGGAACTGAACGAATACATTGGCAACGGCCAGCCCTGGGGTCTGAACAAAACCCACAGCTGCGCCCAGGTGCTGCCCCCCTACGAGCGGCACGACAAAAAAAGCGGTTGGTACAAAGGCACTGCCAATGCCATCTATCAGAATATTGATTTTATCGAGCGTTTTAACCCGGATTATGTGGTGATCCTCTCCGGCGACCACATCTATAAAATGGATTACAACGCGATGGTGGAATACCACGAAAAGCACAACGCCTCCTGCACCATCGCTGTGCGGGATGTGCCGCTGAGCGAGGCCAGCCGGTTTGGCATTCTCAATACCAACCCCGACAACTCCATCTACGAATTTGAGGAGAAGCCCGCAAAGCCCAAGTCCACCAATGCCTCTATGGGTATCTACGTATTCAACTGGGAGGTTCTGCGGGAAGCGCTGATCTCCGACGAGGCGAATCCTGCCTCCTCCAACGACTTCGGCAAGAACATCATTCCGGGACTGCTGAACGCAGGACATAAAATGATGGCTTACCCCTTCGACGGCTACTGGAAGGATGTGGGTACCATCGAATCTCTGTGGGAAGCCAATATGGAGCTTCTTGGCAAGGAGCCGGTGTTCAATATCCGCGGGGACGAGCGGTTCAAGATCTACGCCCGGAACAACGCCCTACCCTCCTCTTACATTGACGAAAAGGCAAAGACCCTCAATTGCTTCATTGCAGAAGGCTCTGAAATTTTCGGCACCATCCGCCACAGCGTCATCTCCACCGGCTGCACCGTGGGTCAAGGCGCATTGGTAGAGGATTCCGTGATTATGCCCGGGGTTGTCATTGAACCCGGTGCCATTGTTCGCCACGCCATTGTGGGCGAAAACTCCAAAATCTGCCGCAACGCGGTCGTAGGCGGCGTGGCCGAAGAAAACGGCCAGGCGCAAATCGCCGTTACCGCCAAGGGCACTGTCATTGAGGAAAACACCGTGCTTCTGCCCGGTGAAATGCGATAAAGGAGGGGTTTCCTATGAACGTAATGGGTATTATTTTCGCCAACGATGCCAATCTGGACGATCTGAGCCACAAGCGCACCATGGGTAGCATCCCCTTCGCTGGACGCTACCGTCAAATCGACTTCCATCTGTCCAATATGGCTGCCGCCGGCATCCGCCACGTGGGTGTCATCTCCCGACAGAACTATCAGAGTCTGATGAACCACATTGGCTCCGGTGAAGAATGGGGACTGGAATTGGAAGAGGGCGGTCTGGAATTTTTAACCCCCTACGCAATGTCCGCCTACCACAGCTACCGTGGCAAGCTGGAAAACCTGTACTATGCCATGAACTTCTTTAACTACGGTCCGGACGATGAGTATGTGGTGATGGCTGATTCTGCCATTTTGTGCAACATTGATCTGACCCGGGTGTTAAACGCGCATATTGCCAGCGGTAAGGACATCACCGTGGTAACCAAAGCCGGCATTGCCAACGGCACCAAGCAGCTGGACCTGGCCATCCGGCTGGACAGCAATGGCGAGATCGCCGATATGGCGGTGGACTATGTAGCGCCGCCCGATTATCTTGCCTCTATGGACCTGTTTATTCTGTCCAAGAGCCTGCTGCGGAAGCTGGTTACCGAGTGCATTGCCCGGAATCTGTTCCATATGGACAGAGACCTGGTGCTGGGCTCCTGGCAGCGGGGTGTGATCTCTGTTAATGTCTATCAGTTCCAGGGACTGGCTATGTTCAACGAATCTGTGGAAGAATACTTCCAAAACTCCCTGTCCCTGCTGGACAGCACCACCCGCCACGATTTGTTCTACTACAATCACCCCGTCTACACCAAGGTGCGGGACCGGGTTCCCTGCTACTACGGAGAAAGCTCCAATATCGACAACTGTATCGTAGCCGACGGCTGTATGCTGGAAGGTAATGTATGTCAGAGTGTTCTGTTCCGGCAGGTTACAGTGAAGGAAGGCGCGCAGATTGACAACTGCCTGATTTTGAATGACACCCTGGTGGGAGAAAACTGCAAGCTGAAATATGTAATTCTTGATAAGGATGTGGTGGTCCGTCCCGGCACTGAGCTCATCGGCACGCCCGCCAAGCCCGTGATTATCAAGCGAGGAGCCATTGTATGAAAATAGCGATTTTGGCATCGGAAGGCGCGCCGTATATCAAGTCCGGCGGCCTTGGCGATGTGATGGAGGCGCTGCCGTCGGCGCTGTCCCGTATTGACGGTAACGAAGTGGTGCTGCTGCTTCCCTACTACAAAAAGATTTTGGACAATCCCGCCTTTGAAACCGAACAGGTTGCCCAGTTCCACGTGGCGCTGGGCTGGCGGCAGCAGTACGCAGGCATCTACCGTCTGAAAAACCGAAAGGACAATGTGCAGGTTTATTTCATCGACAACCTCTACTACTTTGGCGGTCGCACCGGCGCTATCTACGGAGACGGTGATGACGGAGAACGGTTTGCCTACTTCTCCAAGGCCTGTCTGGATACGCTGGTTTCCCTGAACTTCATTCCCGACATCATTCAGTGCAACGACTGGCAGACCTCTCTGGTGCCGGTGTTTCTGAAAGCCCAGTACTACCCCTTCTTCCCCAACACCCGGTGTATGTACACCATTCACAACATTGAGTACCAGGGCTGGGCGCAGGGTGATTTCTTCGACGATGTGCTGACCCTGCCCTGGGAATACCGGGAGCGGCTGGATATGGGCGGCGCAATCAACACTATGAAGGGCGCTATTGAAACTGCCGATCTGGTTACCACCGTTTCCGAAAGCTACGCAAAAGAGCTGATGTTCCCCTACTATGCCCACGGCCTGAGCAATGTGCTCTCCGGCAACGCCGGCAAGCTCACCGGCATCACCAACGGCATTGATGTAAACACCTTCAATCCGGAAACCGACCCGGCGCTGCCTGCCCACTACAATGCCGCCACCTTCACAGAGGGCAAGGCCAAATGCAAAGCGGCTCTGCAAAAGGAAGTGGGACTGCCGGTGAAGGCCGATGTGCCGCTGATGGTAATGGTTACCCGGCTGGCAGGACACAAGGGACTGGACCTTTTGTGCCACATCGCCCGGCAGCTTCTGTGGGAAGAGGATTGCCAAATGCTGATTCTTGGCACAGGCGAGGCCCATTACGAGAACTTCTTCCGGGATTTGCAGCGGGAATTCCCCCACCAGGTAGCAGCGAAAATCACCTTTGATTTGGGGCTTGCCTCCCGGATTTACGCCGGCGGCGACATCTATTTAATGCCCTCCAAGAGCGAACCCTGCGGCCTGAGCCAAATGAACGCAATGCGCTACGGCACTGTGCCTGTGGTCCA
>JAZRBN010000018.1:0-4773 GCA_045635105.1 Faecousia sp.
GTTATTTGGTAATAAAAAAAGAGAGAGGCCCTGAGCGGCCTCTCTTTCTTTGCTTTTGGGGAGTTTGCGGCCGGACTCGATTTGCATTTTTGCCCAAAGGGCAAAAATTAAGGTAGCCACCAGTTTGCGAACTGGTGGCAGGAAGTGTCCGCCGGACACTTGCGTTTAGATGGGTTCGAGCCGGCCAGGACCAAAAATAAGAGGGAGGCGAAAGCCTCCCTCTTATTTTTGGTGCCGGTGGCCGGACTCGAACCGGCACGATGTCGCCATCGGTGGATTTTGAGTCCACTACGTCTACCAATTCCATCACACCGGCAGGCACCCCAACAGTATACACTATCTTTTTGAAAATAGCAAGGGGAAATTTTAACTTTTAATGGAATTGTGCATTTTGTGTCTGATAGAGCTTGGAATAGATGCCGCCGCGTTCCATCAGCTCCTCGTGGGTGCCGCATTCTGTAATCACGCCGTCGGCAATGGATACGATGCGCTGAGCTGCCCGAATGGTGGACAGGCGGTGGGCGATAATCAGCGTCGTACGGCCCTGGGACAATGCATCAAAAGCTCGCTGGATTTTTGCCTCTGTTACGGAATCCAGCGCAGAGGTGGCCTCGTCCAGGATGAGAATGGGCGGATTTTTCAGAAAAATTCGGGCAATGGCAACCCGCTGTTTCTGTCCGCCGGACAGCAGCGTACCCCGCTCGCCCACATAGGTTTGGAAACCCTGGGGCATAGCAAGAATGTCATCATAAATTTCCGCCTTCTTGGCAGCCTCGATTACGTCGTCCATTGTGGCGTCGGGCTTGCCGTAGCGGATGTTTTCAAAAATGGTATCGGCAAACAGGAATACCTCCTGCTGCACAATGCCGATGTTTTGGTGAATGGATTTTTGGGTTACCTCCCGGATATCCTTGCCGTCGATGCGGATTGTGCCGGAGGACACATCGTAAAACCGGGGAATTAGTTGACATAACGTTGTCTTGCCACCGCCGGAGGGACCTACGATCGCCACGGTTTCGCCGGGCGCAACTGTCAAACTTACATTGTGCAGCACATCCAAATCCTTTCCGTAGGCAAAGGAAACATCCTCAACAGAGATAGCGCCCTGCACATTGGTAAGCGCCGGCGCCTGGGGTTTGTCCTGGACGGTGGGCTCTAACCGCATAATTTCCACAAAGCGTTTCAGTCCTGCAAAGCCGTTGGCAAACAGCTCGGAAAAGCCGGACAGCTTCCGCATAGGTCCTACAAAGGATGTGATATACAGGCAGAAGGTAACCAGATCCCGGTAGTCCATTTCGCCCTGCATCACATAGTAACCACCTACGCCGATGACCACCACATTCAGACTGCACAGGAAGAATTCCACCGAGCTGTGAAACAGACCCATAGCCTTGTAAAACTCCCGTTTGGCGGTTTTGAAAATGGTGTTGGCGGCGTCAAAACGGCGGCTTTCGGCCTCCTCATTGGCAAAGGCCTTGGCGGTACGCACACCGGACAGGCTGGATTCAATCTCCTGGTTGATGTGGCCGGTGGTTTCCTTGGAGGCGGCAGAGGCGCGGCTCATACGACGGCGCATACACATCACCAGAGCGAGGAACACCGGAATCATCAGCAGAACAACAATTGCCAGCTGCCACTGAACAGAGCCCATTACAATCAACGCGCCTACAATGGTCAGCGTGGAGGTGATTAAGTCTTCCGGACCGTGGTGCGCCAGCTCCACCAGCTCAAACAGGTCTGAGGTCAGCCGGGACATCAGCTTGCCGGTGCGGTTTTGGTCGTAAAAATCAAAGCCCAGCGTCTGCATATGCCGGAACAAATCCTGCCGGATATCGGCCTCTACCCGCACGCCGAACATATGACCGTAGTAGGCTACGATGAAGTTCAGCAGGGAACGGAGCAGGTAGCATACTACCACCGCTCCCATCACGAGGAAAAAGGTCTTGTACATCTGTCCGGGCAGCATATCGTACAGTGCGCTGCGGGTTACCAGCGGGAACGTCAAATCAATGCCGGCAATCAGACAGGCGCACAGCACATCCAGAGCGAAGAGCTTTTTGTGGTTGCCAAAGTAGCGCAGAAAAATAGCCAGCGGTTTTTTCTTTTGAAAATCCTTTGTGGTCATGGGCAATCCTCCTTGTTTGGTTTTATTATACAGAAAATGGGGAAAAATTCAACATAAATTGACATTGGAGGAAAGTTTGGTATACTGAATAAAAAAGGAGGTGGCAGGGTGGAGCTACTGTATGTAAACCAGGATTTTGCCGTGTGTATCAAGCCGGTTGGCTTGGATTCCGAGCACGAAGTGCCTTTCCAGCTGGAAGAGCAGCTGGGCGGCCCGGTGTTCCCTCTGCACCGGTTGGATAAGAATGTGGGCGGCGTGATGGTATATGCCAGAAATAAAAAGACCGCGGCAAGCCTGTCCAAAGCCATCGCAGACGGAGCGTTTGTGAAGGAATATGTGGCGCTGGTACACGGGACACCGCCCATCCAGGGGGGCTGGGAGGACCTGCTTTTTAAGGATAGCCGGAAGAACAAGGTGTTCGTGGTGAAACGGCAGCGCGCCGGCGTAAAGAAAGCCCGTCTGACCTATCGCTGTGTGCAGCCGGGGGAGCAAAGCCTGGTGCGGGTTCGTTTGCACACCGGCAGAAGCCATCAGATCCGGGTGCAGTTTTCCAGTCGGGGGTATCCCCTGGTGGGCGATCATAAATACGGCAGCTGGGACGCGCTTACTGCGCCTATGCTGTATTCCTGCTGCATATCTTTTCCTTATAAGGGGGAAACGCAGCGGTTTGAGTCATATCCGGAATGGGGGAAATGAGATGAACGGAGCAAAGGCCAAGCTGCTGTCCGCTATGGCGATTTTCGGCACAGTGGGTATCTTTGTGCGCTATATTCCTCTGCCGTCGGCTACGGTCGCGTTTTTCCGGGGTGTGCTGGGGTTTGTCTTTTTGCTCTCTGCGATGGCAGCAGCGGGAAAAAAGCCGGATATGCACAGCATAGGGAAAAATGCCGCAGTGTTGCTGCTGTCCGGAGCGGCGCTGGGGTGTAATTGGATTTTGCTTTTTGAGGCTTACCGATACACTTCGGTTGCTGCTGCCACCGTGTGTTATTACTTAGCGCCGGTATTTCTGGTGCTGGCGTCGCCTCTGCTGGGTGAACGGCTGACGGGGAGAAAGCTCCTGCTTGCCGGCGTTGCGCTGGTGGGTATGGTGCTGGTGTCCGGGGTACTCCACGGGGGGATATCCGGTGGGAAAGGCATTGCGCTTGCTGTGGGCGCGGCAGTGCTGTATGCAGCGGTGATATTTTTGAACAAGAAGCTGGGCGCGGTTTCCGATTACGATAAGACGGCGGTGCAGCTGGGTACGGCGGCAGTGATTATTTTGCCCTACTGTTTGCTGATCCGGGGCTTTGCTATGTCCGGTATGGACGCAGGCGGATATTTAGCGCTGGCAGTGGTGGGCATTGTCCATACGGCAGTGGCGTACTGGCTGTATTTCGGCGCAGTGCGGCAGCTGCCGTCTCAAAGTGTGGCGATTTTCAGTTATCTTGATCCGGTGGTGGCAATTTTGCTGTCGGCGCTGTGGCTGAAAGAGGGGCTTTCCTGGCAGGAAGCCTTGGGGGCAGCGCTGATATTAGGTAGCGCCCTGTGCTGTGAATTGCCGGGTAAAAAAATGTAAAAAAGGCTTGACAATTTTATATAGCTGCGATATAATGGCAAGGCTGTCGGAAAATGCTGCTATAGCTCAGCCGGTAGAGCGCATCCTTGGTAAGGATGAGGTCGCCAGTCCAAATCTGGCTAGCAGCTCCAAAAATCAGTCATCCCGTTAGGGATGGCTGTTTTTTTGTTTCTATACTCCCGTGCAAAAAGGCAAACAAATCTGGCTAGCACCCTCAAAACGAATAACAAGACCGGGAGCCGAATAGCTCCCGGTCTTGTTATGTATGGTGATTTATTGTAGGGAAAGGTGATTTTTCTTCATTGCTCTACTGATGGCCACAGCCAGCAGGGGAGCGAAGATGATGGCAACTGCTGCATTAAACACGGTGGCGGGGATCTTCTCGATCACCACGATCCAGGCTGCGGTGGCGGTAAGACCCTGCTTGAAGATGCCACCGTAGAAGTAGCTCTTTGCCAAGTATAGCACTGCGTAAGTAATTGCGCCGGCGGCGGAGGCAAGGATGCTCTTGAGATAGGTTACATCCTTTTTGCCGATCACGGCGATCAGACCTGCCACCAGTCCGTAGGCACCCTTGGTCAGGAAGGTGATCCAGGCCTCGTCGGCATAGGCAGGGTAGAACAGAATGTCATACAGGAAGCTGCCCATACCGGCTGCAAAGCCGCCCAGCCAGGGACCTAGCAGGATGCCGCTGAGGGCGCAGAAAATATTGCCCAGGTGGAATGCGGTGCTGCCGCCGATGCTAACAGGCAACACGATGCGGATGTAAGAACCGATGACGGTCAGCGCTGCCATTAGGGCCGTCCAAACGATCTTGCGGGTCGTCAGTTTCTTTTTGGTGGTCATAGGTTTGCCCCCTTGTGATTTCTGAGGCTATTATATCACAAAGTGACCATAAAACAATGCCCAAAACAAAACTATAAAATAAGGCCAGAAGTCCTATAGAGCAACGCCGCCTCTTTTTCGAGGCGGCGTAAAAATTACATTTTCTCCGGTGCTTCAAAGCCCAGGATGTAGATGCACTTCTCCAGGATGTTCTTGGCCAGGCCCATCAGAGCAATGTGCCCAGCTTTGACCTGCTCGTTCTCCTCCT
>JAZRBN010000019.1:0-7150 GCA_045635105.1 Faecousia sp.
TAGGTATCGTAGGACTGCCGAATGTGGGCAAGTCCACTCTGTTTAATGCCATCACCAACGCCGGTGTTCCGGCTGACAATTATGCCTTTTGCACCATCGACCCCAATGTGGGCGTGGTATCTGTGCCCGACGAGCGGCTGGACTGGCTGGCGCAGCTGCACAACCCCAAGAAGCTCACTCCCGCAGTGATTGAGTTCGTGGATATCGCAGGACTTGTCAAGGGCGCATCCAAGGGCGAGGGTCTTGGCAACAAGTTCCTCTCCAATATCCGCACCACCGATGCCATTGTCCACGTGGTCCGCTGCTTTGAAGACAGCAATGTTACCCACGTAGAGGGCAGCACCGACCCCATCCGGGATATCGACATTATCAATCTGGAACTGGTGATGGCGGACATTGAAATGGTGGAGCGCCGCATTGACAAAGCGCAAAAAGCGATGAAGGGTGGCGATAAGAAGTTCGCCCGGGAGGCAGAGTTATTCACTTCCCTGCTGGCGCACCTGAATGAAGGCAAGCTGGCGCGAACCTTTGACGGCACAGACGATGATATGGCGCTGATTGCCACCTCCGACCTGCTGACACTGAAAAAGACCATTTATGTTGCCAATCTGGCGGAAAATGAAATCAATGAGCCGGAAAACAACCGCCATTTCCTGGCAGTGAAGGCTCTTGCAGAAGCAGAGGGTAGCCAGCTGATTCCCATCTGCGCCAAGCTGGAAGCAGACATTGCCGAGCTGGATGACCCCGAAGAAAAGGCAATGTTTATGGAAGAGCTGGGCGTGGCTGAATCCGGCCTGGACCGGCTGATTCGCAGCTCCTACGCGCTGCTGGGTCTGATCTCCTTCCTGACCGCGGGCAGTGATGAATGCCGGGCGTGGACCATTAAAAACGGCACCAAAGCCCCCCAGGCAGCCGGCAAAATCCACACGGACTTTGAGCGGGGCTTTATCCGGGCCGAGGTCATCGCCTTTACGGATATGAAGGCGCAGGGCACTATGGCTGCCGCCAAGGCAAAGGGTCTTGTGCGCAGCGAAGGCAAAGAATACATTATGAAAGACGGAGACATCGTCAACTTCCTGTTCAATGTATAAAACAACAAATCGGCAGCCAAACAGCTGCCGATTTTTGCGCCCCAACACGATAATCATATCATACAAGCACATCTTTGTCAACAAAATTATGGTTATAATTCACAATTTCTGTAATTTAACTAAATTTATTTTGTTTATTTTATACAATTTCCCCTCTTGCAAAACCCATTCCCGTGTGATATCTTATAGTCAGAAAGGGTGATACCAATGTACACGTAAAAACCCACGACAGAAATTTCAATTCGGGAAATGTTCCAACATATAGGTTACTCCCCTTGGAGTGTGTTATGAATAATTTGGATATTGATGTTTCGGAATGGATTTCATAGGTGGATTGAAAGGAACTGTCCAGCCCGTAGAAAGAGAGGTTAACCAAAGATGTTAGATATCAAGATAGCACAGAAGTAGCCCTTAACTGATGAAACTAAGGATCAGTTAAGGGCTACTTCTTTGTTATCTTCCCATAGCAAAAGGCGTGGTAATCCACGCCTTTATTTTTATGCAAATTCGGACAATTCGCCTTTTCTGCCACGGCCCATCAGCTGCTGCACCGCGTTTGACGGGGTCATTCCCTCATACACAACAGCATAGGTTGCCTCCACAATGGGCATCTCCACCTGATATTTTTTTGCCAAAGCCATAGCAGCCGGAAGGGCATTGATACCCTCCACCACCATACCCACCTGTTTCACGGCCTCATCCACCGGCACACCCTGTCCAATCAGCATACCGCAGCGATTATTCCGGCTGTGGATACTGGTGGCGGTAACAATCAAATCACCAATTCCTGCCAGTCCGGCAAAGGTCTGCTCCTTGCAGCCCATAGCCAATCCCAGCCGGGAGATTTCCGCCATACCCCGGGTAATCAGCGCCGCTTTTGTATTGTCTCCATAGCCAAGGCCAGCTGCCACACCGGAGGCCAGAGCAATAATATTCTTAATGGCGCCGCACAACTCCACACCCAGCACATCCTCATTGGTATAGACCCGCATACAGGTGCCCCAAAAAATATTTTGCACCAGCTCTGCCACTTCCCTGTCCCGGCAAGCGGAGACAATGGTGGTAGGCAGGTCCATTGCCACCTCCTCCGCGTGGGTAGGTCCGGAAAGAGCGACCAGTTTCACCGTAGGATTGTCAATCTCCTGGGCGATAATCTGGGTCATCGTGAGCAAGCTGTCTGTTTCGATACCCTTTGCCACATCCACGATAATCTGATTGTCCCGAATAAAGGGCGCTGCCAGCCGGGCGGTGCTGCGCACAAAGGGGGACGGCACGGCAAACAGCAGAATATCCCTGTCCCGGCAAACCTGGGATATATCCTCTGTAAAAGTAATCCTTGCGGGAATCTCCATGCCGGGCAGGTTGGGATGGCGGCGGGTTTGGGAAAACTCCTCCACTTCCCTTTTCAGCGCCGACCAAACGCACACCTCGTGGCCGCTGTTATATAGCATCCGCGCCAGCGCCATACCCCAAGTGCCGGCGCCCAATACACCGATATTGCTCATCGTTTTCTCATTCCTTTTCCTGCAAAATATAAGCAGCGGTAATCTCGCCATAGTAAGCGGTATGGAAATTGTTTTCCTCAGCTGTACCCGGCTTGTAGCAGCCGTTCCGGTCTGCCAGGTTCAGCGCAGACAAATCCTGATCCTGCTGATAGATCACCTTGCACTCCAACGTCAGCGGCAGCTGGGCGATGGCAGGCACAGATACGGTTTCACCGGGAACCGCAGTCAGATTCAGTTCCTTGAATTTATCCATATCCCGTCCGGATTTGGTACCGCACACCCCAAGGATATTTTTGTCCACTGCGCCAAAGGGGATATTGACTGTAAATTCCGGATTCTTATCCAGCAGGCACTTAGTATGCCGGCTCTGGCGAACAAACGCCACAAACACAGGCTTTTTCCACTCAATGCCCAAGGTTCCCCAGCCGATGGTCATCGTATCTGTTTCCCCATCTGCGCAGGTTGTCAAAAGCACGCCTTTACTCAGCGCCTGCAAAATCTGCGGCGCGTATTCCCATATATTGATATCCTGTTTCATAGCGCAGCCTCCTCATAAATACTACCAACATCATACCGCGAAAAGGAAGAATTATCAAGCAGTTTTTGTAATATTGACATTTTTGCCATTTTGCACTATATTGGAGTGAAAATGATTCTGCGGAGGTAGACTATGAACCGGAAGGCGCTAAAAGCCGTATTTCTGGATACGATTCCGGTAATGACCGGTTATCTGTTCCTGGGGGCGGGTTTCGGTATTCTTTTAACAGAAAAGACCGGCCACGGCATCTTTTGGGCGATGGCTATGGGCGCATTTATGTTTGCCGGCTCAGGGCAATATCTGGCAGTAAGCCTGCTTGCCGGGCACGCGTCCATTTTAAGCGCTGCCATTGCCACTTTTTTGGTAAACTGCCGGCATATTTTCTACGGCATCTCCCTGCTGGAGCCCTACAAAGATGCAGGACGGAAAAAGCCCTATCTGATCTTTGCCCTCACCGACGAAACCTATTCCCTGGTTACGCAGAATCAGCCCCCAGAGGGAATGCGCCGGCATACATACTGTTTTCTGGTGAGCCTTTTAGACCACATCTATTGGATTATCGGCTGTGGTCTTGGCAATTTTCTCGGCAATGTGTTGCCCATCAGCTTCGACGGTGTGGAATTTGTACTGACTGCCCTGTTCGTTACAATGTTTATTGAGCAATGGCTCACTCATAAAAACCATCTGCCTGCCATCATCGGTGTGGCTGCTACGGCTCTGTGCCTGTTTGTATTTGGTCGGGAGATTTTTCTGATCCCCTCCATGGTGCTGATCGCCCTGCTCCTTACCGTATCGAAAAAGACCGGAAGGAGGGAATCCAATGTATGACATCGCGATGATTGCGGTTATGACACTGATCACCGCAGCCACCCGTTTTTTGCCCTTTCTGATATTCGGCGAGCGCCGCAAAACACCGGAGATTATCACCTACCTTGGCAAGGTTCTGCCCTGCGCCATTATGGGTATGCTGGTTGTATATTGCCTGAAAGATGTAACCTTCTTCCAATCCCCCTTTGGACTTCCCGAATTCATCGGCATCGCCGCAGTTGCCCTGCTCCACCTGTGGAAACGAAACAGTCTTCTGAGCATCGGTGTGGGCACTGTGTTTTATATGCTGCTGGTCCAGCTGGTTTTTTGACGAGAAAAGGGCGTGTTGCAATAAGCAACACGCCCTATTTTTTACGAAAGCAGCAGCTTATCATCTGCCTCGTCGGAACCGCTGGCCTTGCTGAACAGCGCCAGCAGCTGCTCCACGGTGAGCTTTTTCTTCTCTTCACCGGATACATCTACCACGATGCGGCCGTCATACATCATAATCAGCCGGTTGCCGTAGGTAATGGCATCGCGCATATTGTGGGTAATCATCAAGGTGGTCAGATTGTCCCGCTCTACGATGCGCTGGGTGGTTTCCAGCACCTTGGCGGCAGTCTTGGGGTCCAAAGCGGCAGTATGCTCGTCAAGCAGCAGCAGCTTGGGTTTTTGCAAGGTCGCCATCAGCAGTGTCAGCGCCTGCCGCTGACCGCCGGAGAGCAGACCCACCTTGGCAGTCATTCTCTCTTCCAGTCCCAAGCCGAGAATCTCCAACTGCTCCTTATAGAGCCTGCGTTCCTTCTTGGTGATACCGGGCATCAGAGTGCGGACCTTGCCGCGACGGGCAGCCAGCGCCAGATTTTCTTCAATCTGCATAGTCGCCGCAGTACCCATCATCGGGTCCTGGAACACGCGACCGATATACTGCGCCCGCTTATGCTCCGGCAGATGGGTTACATCCTTGCCGTCAATAAGGATCTTTCCCCCATCCACAGGATAGGCTCCGGACACAGAATTCATCAGTGTGCTCTTACCGGCGCCGTTGCCACCGATGACAGTAACAAAATCGCCGGGATTTAAGTGCAGGCTCACCCCTTGCAGGGCGCGTTTTTCATTGATGGTGCCGGCATTGAAGGTCTTGTAAATATCGATTATTTCGAGCATACCGGCACCTCCTTTTTCTTATGCTTTTTGAGGTATCCACCTTTGATATTGGGGACTGTCAAGAAAATGGCCACAATGGCAGCGGACATCAGTTTCAGGTACTGGGAGTCCACTTTCAGCAGGGTCAAAACTGCCTGAATGACCATATAGTAGATAATCGCGCCGAAGCTCACAGCCAGCAGCTTCAATGCAAAATTCTTAAAGAGCCTGCTAAACAGCACATCACCGATAATGATGGCTGCCAATCCGATGACAATGGCGCCGCGGCCCATATTAATCTCCGCGTTGCCGTTAAACTGGGCAAACAGAGAGCCGGACAGCGCCACCAGACCGTTAGCCAGCATCAAGCCGATCATTTTGTTGATATTGGTGTTGATGCCCTGCGCCCGCGCCATATGCTCATTGGCGCCGGTTGCGCGGATCGATGCGCCCCGTTCTGTACCAAAGAAGCAATACAAAATGGCAATGACGCCCACGGTAATCAAACTCAAAACCAGAGGCGGATAGAGGTAAAAGGGCTTGCTTCCGTCCAGCGCAGAGGACAGAAACAGCGCCGAAACCAGGGGCTTACTGTTACGGGAAGGGATGGTCAGTGTGGAAATCAGCTCTCCGGTTTGCAGACCCATAATAATCATATTGATGGTCCACAGCGCCAGCTGGGTCAGAATACCGGACAGAATCGCCGGAATCTTACACTGGGTATGCAAAAAGCCCGTAACCGCGCCGGCAGCCATACCCGCCAAAAACGCGCAGAACATCGCCAGATAAGTGGGATAGCCCATGGCCATCATCACAATGCACACCGCGCCGCCGGTACAGAAAGAGCCATCCACAGTCAAGTCAGACAGTTCCAAAATTTTGTAGGTAATATAAAGGCCGATGGCCATAATGCCCCAAATCAAACCCTGGGACACGACGCCCGGCAGAGAACTGCCGAAATCCATCAATCGTTCCAACATACGGAAATTATCCTCCAGGTATGTATGATATGCTATAACGCAACCGCCGGGTATGGCGGTTGCGCTATAAAGAATTGTTTGAATCAGCTAAGCTTCTCGTAGCCGTCCAGGGGGGTGATGCCCAGCTCGTTACAGATTTCCTCGTTGTACAGATGAGTAACCTCGGGAGCGTAACGGATCGCCATCTTGGTGATGTCCGCGCCGTCGCGAAGAATCTCTACTGCCATCTGACCGGTGGTGTAACCCAGATCGTAATAGTCAATAGACATCGTGGCAACGCCGCAACCGGCGCAGATGCTGGCCTCACCGGCAATAACAGGCACCTTGGCAGGACGGCAAATGCTGTCAATGGCAGTGGCATTGTTTGCCACGGTGTTATCGGTAGGTACGTAAATCACATCTGCATAGGTGCAGGCTTCGGTAGTAACGGACATCATATCGCTGGTGTCAGCAAAGGCAAAGAACTTGCATTCCAGACCCTTTCCTTCCAGCTCTGTCTTAATAACATCCACCTGGTACTTGGAGTTGGGCTCAGCGCTGCAATACAACAGGCCCACCTTCTTGGCATTGGGGAACCAGTCCAGGATCATCTGTGCCTGCTTGGCCAGATCAGCCAGGTCAGAAGTGCCGGATACATTGGCGCCAACAGTGCCGTTGAAATCCTTAATACCCAGAGCTACGCCGTATTCCGTAACGGAGGTGCCCAAAATGGGAATGGTCTCGGTAGCGTTATAGGCGGCAGCCACAGCGGGGGTAGCGTTGGCCATAATCAGGTCCACCTTGGCAGAAATCAAACCGGTTACGATGGTGGAGCAGTTGGAAGCCTCACCGGCTGCATTCTGCTCTTCAAAGGTTACATTCTCAGCGCCCAGCGCCTCAGTTACAGCAGCCTTAAAGCCTTCGGTAGCTTTGTCCAGCGCCGGGTGGGGCATATACTGACAGATGCCGATGGTATAGCTCTTGGAGGCATTGTTTTCAGAGGGGTTGGTGCCATCAGCAGGAGCGGTACAGGCAGTCAGGCCTAACAGCATCAGCACTGCGCAGATGATAGCAATTAATTTTTTCATAGGTGAATCTCTCCTT
>JAZRBN010000020.1:0-11823 GCA_045635105.1 Faecousia sp.
GATGGTACTGGATGGTATCCTGGTACAGCAAGGGAGCGCCTGCACGGTAACCCAGAATCAGGCCGTCAGCAGTTGCGCCGTAGTGATTGGAGGTGGGGAAATTCTGATAGTGCAGCCGCCCTGCACCGCCGGTGGCAATGATAACCGTCTTGGCTCTTGCCACCAGATAGTCACCGGTTTCCATATTCAGAAGAACCGCGCCGGCCACCTGACCCTTGTCGTCCTTAATCAGCTCCACAGCGGAGGTAAACTCCACCACGGGGATGTGACGGTTCAGGACCTCGTCCCGGACGGTACGCATAATTTCCGCACCGGAGTAGTCCTTACAGGCGTGCATACGCTTCCGGGAGGTGCCGCCGCCGTGGGTGGTGACCATACGGCCGTCCTCGTCCTTGTCGAACATAACACCCAGCTTGTTCAGCCAGGCAATGGCATCGGGTGCTTCCATAACCAGACGGCGCAGCAGCTCCGGACGGGCGGCAAAGTGACCGCCGCCGAAGGCGTCCAGATAGTGCTGAACAGGGGAGTCATTCTCCTTGTCCGCAGCCTGAATGCCGCCTTCTGCCATCATCGTATTGGCATCACCGATCCGCAGCTTGGTGACCACCATAACCTTTGCGCCGGCCTCGTGGGCTTCAATAGCGGCAGAAGAGCCTGCGCCACCGCCGCCGATGACCAGCACATCCACATCGTAGTCCACCTTGTTCAGGTCGATCTCCACGCCCAGCAGACGGCTGTTGCTGTGCAGCAGGTCAGCCAGTTCCACGGGAGCCTTTTCACCCTTGTTGGGGCCAACCAGAATTTCCTTGAAGCCTTCGGGACGGTAGTCCGGGTGGTATGCCTTCAGAAGCTCGCTCTTTTCCTCAGCGGTCATACGGCGAGGTTCGGTAGCCATACGAGCCTCACGGGTGGCTTCCACTTTTTTGATAGATTCCAACATTTCTGCAGTAAACATAATGAAAGCCTCCTTACTTCTCAATATCCCGGTTGTTGTACAGCTCCTGCATCTCGGTAATGGGCTTTGCCATAATCTGCTCGATGAGGGCGTCGAACTTGCCGGCGTTGATCTCTTCTACACGGGTGGCAAGATGCTCGGTTGCCGGTGCGATATACTTACCGGTGAGCCGGCGGGCAAGCAGGCCAACCATAGGATGGCTGATGCCGGCAGGACAGCGGACGGAGCAGCAGCCGCAGCTGACACAGTCAAAGGACTCCTCCGCACACTTTTCAAATTCGCCCCGCTGTGCGTAGGCGATGTACTGCATAACATTCAGGCTCTGGGTACAGGCCTTGGTGCAGGCGTTGCAGCCGATGCAGGCGTAAATTTCCGGATACAGCTCCATCATCACCCGCTGGTCCACCTTCAAGTCCTCAATTTCATAGGTGCGCTTGTCGGTGGGGAAGAAGGGAATGGACGCTACATACATACCCTCCTGCACCTGTGTCTGACAGGCAAGGCAGGTACGCAGCTCGTTGCTGCCCTTGATGCGGTAGATAGTGGCGCAGGCGCCGCAGAAGCCGTGGCGGCAGCCGCAGCCGCGTTTGAGTTCATAGCCGGCATACTCCATTGCCGTCATAATGGTCAGCTCGGCGGGCACAGTGTAGTGCTTGCCGTAAAAATATACATTTACCATATTTTCCATTGGCGTTCTCTCCTTAATACTCATTGGGAAGCTCATCGATCTCGTCCACCCGGAACACCGGGCCGTCCTTGCACACATACTTGGTGCCGATGTTGCAGCGGCCGCATTTGCCCACGCCGCACTTCATCCGCAGCTCCAGGGTGGTGTAGACCTGCTCATTGGCAAAGCCCATTTCCCGCAGGCCCTGCAAGCAGAACTTAATCATAATGGGAGGTCCGCAGAGGATTGCGGTGCGGTTGGTATCAAAGCCCAGCTCCTGCAAATAGGAAGGCACAAAGCCCACGTGTCCGTCCCAGCCCTCCTGGGGGCGGTCGATGGTCAGGTACACATTCACACCGGGGATTTTGGACCAGACCTCCTCAATCTCCTTGCGCTGCACCAAGTCGTCGGCGCTGCGGGAGCCGTAGAGAATGTCGATTTGTCCGTAATTTTCCCGATTGTCCAGCACATAGTTAATCACGCTGCGCAAAGGCGCCAAGGCGATACCGCCGGCGATGAACAGAAGGTTTTTGCCTTTCAGCTCTGTCTCCACGGGGAAATTGTTGCCGTAAGGGCCGCGCACCAAAATCTCGTCGCCCACCTGCATGCTGTGCAGGTACTCCGTCAGCACGCCGCAGCGCTTGATGGAGAATTCCTGATAGTCCTTATTGGTGGGGGAGGAGGTGATGGAGAACATAGCCTCGCCGATGCCGGGGGCGCAAATCATAGCGCACTGCCCTGGCATATGCTCAAAGAGCTTGCCGCCGTCGGGGGCGTTGACACGGAAGGTCTTGACATCGGGGGTTTCGGTGCGGATATCGGTGATCACACCCACCTGCCCGATAAGAGTATCCTTCATAAAGCCGGGATTACAGCTGCATTCGTGCATCATACACCCTCCTTTTCAAAGGCCTTGATGACCTTTAAGATATTCAGATTGCTGGGGCATTTGTCCACGCACCGGCCGCAGCCTACGCAGGAGAATGCGCCGTGGTTATTGGCGGGGAAGTATGCCAGCTTGTGCATAAACCGCTGACGGAAGCGCTGCATCTGACTGGTACGGTTGTTGCCGTGAGCCATCATCGTAAAGTCGGAGTACATACAGCTGTCCCAGCAGCGGTACCGCTGGATGCCGTCGCCGGTGTTATAGTCCTTGATGTCGTAGCACTGGCAGGTGGGACACACAAAGGTGCAGGTGCCGCAGGCCAGGCAGGGCTTATACAGTTGCTCCCACAAAGGGGAATCAAAGTACTTTTGCGCTGCCTCTGCGCCCCAGTTATCCAAAGAGAGGTTGGCATAGGGCAGCTTTTCCACAATGGCGTGGATTTTCTCTTTTTCTTCCGCTACCGCCTTCTCCTCTGCTTTTTCAAGCAAAGAGGCAAGGCTTGCGGTGAGGGCTTCGCCCTTTTCGGTTTTCGGCTGCCAGTACAAAGTATCGCCAACCAGCCAGGTAACCACATCGCCGACAGGCTCAGCGCAGTCCACGCCAAAGACCTTGCAGAAGCAGGAGGTCTCCGGACGGCTGCAAGCCAGGCTCACCAAAATGCCATTTGCCCGGCGGGCGGCATAGAAGGTATCCACCGGCTCGGACAGGAACACCTTATCCAATACTGCAATGCCCTTTACATCGCAGCCCCGAATCCCCAACACCACAAAGGGCCTTTCGGCAAGGGATTCCTGCTGAACCTGCAATTTGCCCTCTTCCCGGCGCACCTTATATAAGGTTTCGCTCTGGGGGAAGAAGATGTCCTTGGCGGACTTGACGGTTTTTAAGGTATCGATATCTGCCTCTGCGTTTTCTGTCCACAGACCGAAATTGGTCTGTCCGGCGGTTTTCACCGGCAGGAACAGGTCGTTTTGCGCCGCGATGGCAGCATACAGGGCAGGTAAATTTTCTTTTTTAATCTGATACATCTACCTTACCCCCTTCCTACGCCCGGCTCGGCATCGTCGGCAGTGAAGCTGGTCAGGGGCATTTTGCCCTCTAAGTCGCTGCCCGCCTGATACTCGCCGTAAAGGGCGTTGATGTCTTTGATAAACTTCCGGTTGAACAGGTGCAGGGGGATTCCCTGGGGACAGACCCGGCTGCACTCGCCGCAGTCGGTACACCGGCCTGCCACGTGGAACGCCCGGATGATGTGGAACATCTTCTCCTCGAAGGGCGTGGTGTTGGCTTTTTGGTCGGAGTCGAAGGCGGTGCTGTCAAACACGCACTTGCGGCAGGAGCAGGCAGGACACACATTCCGGCAGGCATTGCAGCGGATGCATTTGCTCAGCTCCTTTTGGAAGAAGGCGAACTTCTCCTCGGGGGACATTGCCTCGATAGCCGCCACCTGGGCAAACCGGTCGGCATCGCAGGTGTCGCTGCTCTCGCCCAGTAGCTCGTCATAAATCATATGTTCCTTGCCCTTGCACACGTGGCAGCGTTCCAGCATCGCGTCTGCGTAAGCAATTTCCCTGTCGCCGTAAAGGGTCTTTACGGTGAGCGTTTCGCTGCAATCGGGATAAGCAGCGCCTTCCACATCCAAAATGCCATCAAAGGGAATGTTTTCCAGCTTCAATTTGCCCTTGCAGCCAACGCCGATGATATAGGCCTTGTCTCTATCCACCCGGTGCTCTTTCAGCAGCTGCTGGAAGCTGTAACTGTCGCAGGGTTTTAAGAACACTAAGGTCTTGCCCTCCAATTTGGAAGCCTCAATCATATATTTACTCAGGTTTGCGCCGCAAAAGCCGTTATAGACCAACTTATCCAGGCTTTCGGCGGTTTCAAAAAAGGCAGGCTCTGCATCCCAGATATGTTCGCCCTGGCGCCAGCCAAGCACACGCTTCACTTCGCCATTTTCCAGCAGAGCCTTTGCCCGGGTAATCAATTCTTGCATCGCAGATCCCCCAATCTCACGCTGGGTCCCAGCGCGCGTACTGTTTCCACAAAGCTGTTCATGGTCTCCGAGAACTTCACGCCCTCAGCCGCGGATACCCATTCCACACGGGTTCTGCCGCTTTCCACGCCCAAAAAGTCCAGCATAGAAAACAGCAGGGTCATACGGCGGCGGGCATAGTAGTTGCCGGTGGAGTAATGGCAGTCTCCCGGGTGGCAACCACAGAGAATCACGCCGTCGGCGCCCTTTTCAAAGGCGCGGAGAATGAACATAGGGTTGACCCGGCAGGAGCAGGGTACTTTGATGATTTTCACATCCGCAGGATAGGCCAGACGGCTGGAACCGGCCAGGTCAGCGCCTGCGTAGCTGCACCAGTTGCAGCAAAATGCCACAATGGTGGGTTTCCAATTTTCGTTTACCGGCATATTGCATCCACCTCCGCAATGATTTGTCTGTTGGAGAAGCCTTGCAGGTCCATAGCGCCGCTGGGACAGGTTACGGTACAAGCGCCGCAGCCCTGGCACAGAGCGCTGTTGACCACAGCCACACGGCGATCCTCCCGGATGCCGTGGTCGTTGACCTGCTGCACCTCATAGGAGATTGCGCCGTAGGGACACACATTGGCGCACTGAGAGCAGCCGTTGCACCGCAGCACATCTGCCTTGGCGGTGCAGGGGTTGGTTTTCAGGGTGTCCTTAGCCAGTAAGCCTATGACCTTCACAGCCGCAGCCCCTGCCTGGGCTACCGTTTCGGGAATGTCCTTGGGTCCCTGGCATACGCCGGAGAGGAACACACCCGCCGTGGGGGATTCCACCGGGCGCAGCTTGGGATGAGCCTCGGTGAGGAAGTTATTGGTGTCAATGGAAGCGGTGAGCATTGTGGCAATCTTGCGCACATCCGGGTTGGGCTCGATAGCGGTAGCCAGCACCACCATATCCGCCTTGTGGAGAATCTGCCGGTTGTCCAGCAAATCCACACCCTGCACCAGCAGGCTGCCGTCGGGCTGGGGCAGGACCTTACCCACCTGACCCTTGATGTAGTTCACGCCGTAATCCTCCACCGCCCGGCGGTAGAACTCGTCGAAGTTCTTACCGGGGGTACGCACATCAATATAAAACACGGTTACATTGGTATCCGGGTACTTGTCCCGAATGAGCATAGCGTGCTTGGCGGTGTACATACAGCAGATCTTGGAGCAGTAGGGCTTGCCCCGGTCGTCGGAGCAGCGGCTGCCCACGCACTGAATGAACACGATCTCCTTGGGGGCTTTGCCGTCGGACAGGCGCTCCAAGTGGCCCTTGGTAGGACCGGCGGCGTTCATAATCCGCTCCAGCTCCAGGGAGGTGATCACATCCTTGCTCTCGTTGTAGGCGTACTCGCCGTACTTATCCAGGTTAATGGTATCAAAGCCGGTGGCAACCACGATTGCGCCGTACTGTTCGGTGATGATCTGGTCCTTCTGGGTGTAGTCGATAGCGCCGGCCTGGCAGAATTTCTCACAAATGCCGCACTTGCCGGTGTTCAGTTTGATACAGGCAGCCGCGTCGATCACCGGCACATTGGGAATGGCCTGGGCAAAGGGGGTATAGATGGCGCTGCGGGTATTTAAGCCCCGGTTGAATTCGTTCAGCGGCTTCTTGGAGGGGCATTTCTCCTGGCACACGCCGCAGCCGGTACACTTGTCCATATCCACAAAGCGCGCCTTCTTGCGAATGTCCACGGTGAAGTTACCCACAAAGCCGGCAACCTTCTCCACCTCGGAATATGTATGGATGGTGATGTTCTCGTGAGCTGCTGCCTCCACCATTTTAGGCGTGAGGATACAGGCGGAGCAGTCCAGTGTGGGGAAGGTCTTATCCAGCTGGCTCATTCTGCCGCCGATGGAGGGGGTCTTCTCCACGATATCCACCTTGTAGCCGGCATCGGCAATGTCCAGCGCCGTCTGGATACCGGCAATGCCGCCGCCGATGACCAGCGCCCGTTTGGTTACCCGGCTCTCGCCGGCAAGCAAGGGGGCATTTAGGTGCACCTTGGCAACGGCTGCCCGCATCAAAATGACCGCCTTTTCCGTGGCTTCGGTCATATCCTTATGAATCCAGGAGCAGTGCTCCCGGATGTTGGCAATCTCCACCATATAGGGGTTCAAGCCGCACTTTTCCGCGCACTTGCGGAAGGTGGCCTCGTGCATACGGGGGGAGCAGGAGCAGACCACGATGCCGGTGAGCTTCTTTTCCTTGATGGCGGCGGCAATCCGGGATTGACCCGCCTCGGAGCACATATATGGGTAGTCCTCTGCGTGGACAACGCCCTGCTCTTTCAGAGCCAGTTCCGCCACCTTGCTCACATCTACGGTGGCGGCAATGTTACTGCCGCAATGGCAGACAAATACGCCGATTCTCTGCATACGCTTACCTCCGGTACTTTCTGAATACGCTCACCAGCAGCTGCTGGGGTGTTTCCTCGTCCAGCAGCTGGGGAATTTCGTCCGGCGTTACCAGGGACTGACCCCGCTGGCGAATCACCAGCTGCCGCGCTGCGTCAATGAGCTTTGCCGGCTTTACATCCCGGGGGCAGCGCTCCACGCAGGCAAAGCAGCTGAGGCATTTTTCGATGGATTTGCTCTGCGCCAGCGCCTCAATATCCCCCCGCTGCACATAGCTGACAAACTGGTGGGGCTTTATGTCCATTTCATTGTAGGACGGGCAGCTGGCGGAGCATTTTCCGCACTTCATACACTTTAAGGGGTTGACCCCGCTGATTTCTTTGATTTGTTCCACACTCTTCATTCCGCATCCTCCTTCACGCCCAGAGCCTCTGCCAAAAGCTCGGTGAAATACACCACCGGGAGTTGGCCGCTGCGACTTAAATTATACTTACACAAGGGGCAGGCGGTAACCAGGCAGTCGGCTTCAAAGCCGGCGGCGCTGTCGGCAATTTTCTTGCACAGCGCCTCTGCCTGCTGGGGCGCTTTGGCGCTGATGTAGCCGCCGCAGCACTCATTGCGGTAGGGATACACCACGGCTTCTGCCCCAAGAGCCTTGATAAAGTCCTCCAAAATGGTGGGGTTTTCCGGATCGTCAAAGGCCATCACGGCGCTTGGCCGCAGCAGAAGGCAGCCGTAATAAGCGCCGATTTTTCTGCCGGTGAGGGGATTTACCACCTTTTTCTTGATTTCGTCAAAGCCGATCCGGTCCCGGAGCACCTCCAAAAAGTGCAGCACGGTGGTCTCGCCCTTGTAGGGCTCGGATAGCGCCATATAGTTGTTGGCGCGATTTTGGATATCCGCCACATTTTTCATATCGTCGTTGACCCGCTTCATCACGTGATGGCAGGCAGAGCAAACGGTAACCAGCTCCGTTCCCTTCTCCTTGGCATCGTTCAGCGCACGGACGCAGGAGAGCTTGCTGCCGATTTCGTCGCTGCCCAGAGGGTACACACCGCCGCAGCACTGCCATTCGGGCAGCTCCTCCAATTCAAAGCCCAGGGCCTTTGCCGAGGCTCTTGCCCAGCGGTCCAAGTCCTTTGCCTTGTTTTTCAGGGTGCATCCCGGATAATAACTGAATTTCATAATAAACTCCTCTCGAAGATTTTTTTAAGCTATTTTTCAACCGCAGCCTTTGCCGTGGTTACAGAAGCTATCAATCTGCGGCGATTAGACCCACATAAATTTCGCAGCATTTTATACTGTTCCTCAGACAGCTTGTTTTTTCTGTAAAGCAATTCCAACCAATATTCCGTTTCTGAACTTTCCTTTAACGCTATTTCCAGCTTGTTGACAAAGTCTGCCCGACTTTGCGCATATTTTGCTTCGTGAATATTGGCGCCGATGGAGGATGCTGCGCGTATTAGCTGATTCACAAAAACGGAGCAACCTTTTATACTGTCGCATATATCAGAAACAGAAAGCGCAAATGCAATACTGTCTTCTCTGAGTTGATTTTTGCCATCCACAAGGTTTCCTCCTTTTATCGATATGTTGCTTTGCAACTCGATATTTTTGCTGCGCAAAATCGATATATCGCGTTGCGATTCGATATGCTATAAATCCCCTCTCGTCCCGCAGGACATATCGAGTGCGTCAGCACATATCGATTCCCATAGGGAAATATCGAAAATCCCGCAGGGGATTTATATCGATGAATCAATCGTGTGTCAAGCACACGATGGATTCTACGTGAGAACACCTGGGGAAAAGGTCGGCGGCTTGGGCGTTTTGCACCCGATAGCCTCTTTCTTTCAACAGAGCCACATCCCGGGCCAGGGTTGCCGGGTCGCAGGAAACATAGACAATCCGCCGGGGCGACATACGGGCAAGGGCCTCGATGGTATCGGCGTTTAAGCCCTTGCGGGGCGGGTCTACCACCGCCACATCCGGCTTCACGCCCTGCATTTCCAAAGACAGCGCCGCTTGTCCTGCGTCGCCGCAGAAAAATTCGGCATTTTCAATCCCGTTACGGCGGGCATTTTCTCTTGCGTCCTCCACTGCCTGCTCCACCACTTCCACGCCGATGACCCTGCCGGCGGCTTTTGCCATCGCTAAGGTAATCGTGCCCACGCCGCAGTATAGATCCAGCACCAAATCGTTCTTCGTGATTTCCGCGGCGGCGATGGCTGCCTCATACAGCCGTTGCGCCTGCTGGTGGTTCACTTGATAAAAGGAGTGAGGCGACAGCCGGAAGGTCAGCCCGCACAGGGTGTCCTCAATATAGCCGGGGCCATAGAGGGTCAGCATTTCCTCCCCCAGCACCCGGTTGCCCGGCTTGGTATTCACCGACAGCACCAAGGTGGTAAAGCTGGGAATTTTCTGCAATCTTGCAATCCGCGCCCCTGTATGGGGCAGCTTGCGGCCGTTCACCGCCAGGCACACCAGCACCTGCCCGGAAACCGCCCCACGGCGCACATAAATGTGCCGCAGGAGACCCTTTTGGGTCTGCTCATCGTAGACGGTGATGCGGTATTGGTTTACATAATCTATTACGGTCTTTCGGACCGCATCGCTTTCCTCCGGCAGAATCAAGCAGCGGTCATTCTCCACCACCTGGTGGGTGCCTGCCTTAAAAAAGCCGGCGTAGGCTCTGCCCTTTTTGCTGGACACCGGATACTGGGCCTTATTGCGGTAGCCGTAGCAGGTGGGCGCGGCAAGAATGGGAACCTCTTCCAGCTGTTCACCGCCCATGCGGTTTAAGGTAGCTGTTACCCGGGCCGCTTTCAAACGCTGCTCCTCGGCATAGTCCATATGCCAGAAATCACAGCCGCCGCAGAGCTTTGCCACGGGACATTCCCGATTCACCCGATGGGGGGATTTCTCCAAAATCTCCACAATTTTGCCGGCTGCCCAGGTTTTTGCCGCCTTTTCAATGCGAATTAAGTACTTTTCGCCGGCGATGGCGTTGGGCAGGAACACCGCGCAGCCCTCTACACGGGCAACGCCCTGCCCTTCGGCGGTATAATCCGTTACCACCGCCTCATACTGCTTGTTCTTTTCTAACATTGGTCCTCCAAGAGGGTCTCCATTCCAATCTTTTGGGGCTTCATACCCATGGCTTCATAGAATTTCAGAGCGCCCTGGTTGCAGCTCCACACATTTAAGGTTACGCTGCGGCAGCTTCTCTGCCTGGCATACCGGCACACTTCCCGGTACAGCGCCTGTCCCACCTTCTGACCCCGGCAGGTTTCCTCCACGCACAGGTCGTCAATGTAGCAGGTGGTATGGTCCACAATCACCGGGTCCCGGTAATAGCTTTTGATTTGGCAGAAGCAGTAGCCCAGCACCTTCTCCTTTTCTGCTGCCACAAATACGGGGGTGTCGGGCTTGTCCAGCAGGGCAAGGACCTGCGAAGGGCCGTATTTCTGGGCGTTGGACCGGAAGATATCCGGTCTGCCCCGGTGGTGGACACGGCCCACCTGCCGCAGTAATTCCAGTATTTCCGGCACATCTCCGGCTTCCGCAAAGCGAATTTCCATAGCCGCTCCTCACTTTCCATACTATTCAAAAGCTTCATAATAAAGCACAAAAAGGGAGTGCAAAGCCGCACTCCCCCTAAGGTCTCTATCTGCGACGGCGGCCGTCTTTATCGAAATATACCGCTGCCAAAACAGCCACTACCAGCCGGGCAAGAATAGCAAGACCACCCTGCCACAGCAGGCACACCATTGCCGTAGTGGTCATCTGGAACAAATCCTTACGGCCAAAGCCCACGGACACCACAATCATAACAATCAGCAGCACCAGTCCCAAAGCGGCAAAGCTAAGGCCTGCCATCTTCTGGGAAAACCGCCAGGCCTCCACGCCGCCCATTCCGTAATAGGTACGGAAGCCATAGCGGTAATTGGCCTCGGCTGCCGGCTTAAACAGGTACAGCGCCCCCAGGGTAAGCAGCAAAATGGGCCCAACCAGCACCGCCAGGGTTACCAAAACCCGGACATTTCGCAAGAAAATGTCCATTTCCGGCACGATTGCTTCCAGATTGAATTCAAAGAGATTTGTGATAAAATCCACTTATTTTTCCTCCAAAAACCGCTCAATCTCGTGGACAAAGCTGCGCACATCCTGGAAACGGCGGTAAACGGAGGCAAACCGTATGTAAGCCACCTCGTCCAGGGGCTTGATCCGCTCCATCACCATCTGACCAATGGCATCGGTGGTAACCTCCCGTTCCAGGGTGTTCTGAATATTCTGCTCGATTTCCGTGGTGATCCGGTCCAGCTCCGCCACCTCCACCTGCCGCTTGTCAAAGGCGCGAACCATGGAGTTGAGGATCTTGTTCCGATCGAAGGACTGGCGGGTGCCGTCCCGCTTCACCACAATAATGGGCAGGCTTTCCACAATTTCATAGGTGGTAAACCGCCGCTGGCAATTGAAGCATTCTCTCCGACGGCGAATGCTCTGACCGTCCTCAGAATGGCGGGAGTCCACAACCTTACTTTCCTGATCACCGCAAAACGGACATTTCATAAAAAACGCCCTCCTCTTTTGGTTTATTTCTGCAAAAAGGTAGACATAATTACACTGGTACAATTATAACAAGAAAAACCGCCTCTGTCCAGCTTTTTTTGCGCTTTTCACCTGCCTCTTGCCAAGGAACTTTTTTTGGAGTAAAATGAAGAAAAAACAGAAGGGGTGTTTCCGTGAAAAAATCCGTGATTTACAGCATTTGGGCGGCGCTTTACTGCCTGTGTGTGGGGCTTGGCTTTGTGGAAAATCCGGAAGGCTTCGGCAAGGCGCTGCTGGTGGCAACCAGCCTGATCTTCTTCCTGCCGCCGTTTTATCTGGCATACAGAGCAAAAAAAGAGAAAGACCGCAAAACCTTGACGGTGCTGCG
>JAZRBN010000021.1:0-7660 GCA_045635105.1 Faecousia sp.
TTTAAGAATAAGGGTGAAAGCAAATTCGCTCTCACAACTACCTTCAAGGGCAATACTTACACTGCACAGATGAATGCCGCAAGAAGCGGCAGACAGCTGTATTGTGTGATTACCGACAAGTATGGCAATACTGTAAAGACCAACACCGTTACCATCGGTATGAAGGTATCTGTTTCTAAGCAGCCTGTGAGTGTGCAGGTTGTAAACGGTGGGACGGCGAAGGTTACAGTGAATGCCACCGGCGATGGACTGACCTACAAGTGGTATTTTAAGAATAAGGGTGAAAGCAAATTCACTCTCACAACTACCTTCAAGGGCAATACATATACCGCCCAGATGAATGCCGCCAGAAGCGGCAGACAGATGTACTGCGTGATTACCGATAAGTATGGCAATGTGGTGAAAACCAATACGGTTACCATTAAAATGAGATAAGCAACGAGCCTCCCTTTTGCAAGGGAGGCTTGCTGTTTTCATAAGATTGCTGCGCTGATTTGCAATGACAAGGGAAGGTGAGATTGTGCCGGTGAGGAAAAACGGACGGGCAATGCCCGTCCCTACAATTTCTTTGGCGAGTGGGCATCGTTTTTTTGGGGAAATATTTTGGAAAACGTCTTGCTATTTTTGCAGGTTTCTTATACAATATACATTGTGTTTAATTATGCCGAAAAGGGGAGAAGGGGCATAGAAATGAGAAAGCTTGGCTATGATAACGATAAATATATCCGCACCCAGTCTGCCCGCATTCGGGAGCGAATCGCCCAGTTTGGCGGCAAGCTGTATCTGGAATTCGGCGGCAAGCTGTATGACGATAACCACGCTGCCCGGGTGTTGCCCGGTTTCCAGCCGGACAGCAAGCTGCGGATGCTGCTGGAACTGAAAGACCAGGCGGAGATGGTGATTGCCATCAATGCCGGTGATATTGAAAAGAATAAGATTCGCGGTGATTTGGGTATTACCTACGACCGGGACGTGATCCGGCTGATTGATGTGTTCCGGGGGTTTGGTCTATATGTGTCCAGCGTGGTACTGACCCGGTTTTCCGGTCAGAGTATGGCGAAGGCTTTTAGCCAGCGGTTGGAGGCTATGGATATTAAGGTGTATCATCATTACGATATTCCCGGGTATCCTGCCAACATTTCCCGCATCGTCAGCGATGAGGGCTACGGTAAAAACGAATTTATTGAAACCACCCGCCCGCTGGTGGTGGTTACCGCGCCCGGCCCCGGCAGTGGCAAGCTGGCTACCTGTATGAGTCAGCTGTATCACGAGCATAAGCGGGGCGTGAGTGCCGGTTATGCCAAGTTTGAGACCTTCCCGGTGTGGAATCTGCCCCTGAATCATCCGGTGAATCTTGCCTACGAGGCGGCAACGGCCGACCTTAGCGACGTGAATATGATTGACCCCCTTCATTTGGAGGCCTACGGGGAAACCACCGTCAATTACAATCGGGACGTGGAAGCGTTTCCGGTGCTGAAAGCCATGTTTGAGCGGATTTTGGGAGAGTGTCCCTACAAATCTCCCACGGATATGGGCGTGAATATGGTTGGCTACTGCATTACGGATGATGCAGTGTGCCAGGAGGCGTCCCGGCAGGAGATTGTGCGTCGGTACTATACCGCCCTGTGCGATCAGAAGCAGGGCAAGATTGCTGATGGCGAGATTTTGAAGCTGGAACTGCTGATGAAGAAGGCCAATGTAACTGAGGACGCAAGGCGCGTGGTAGCGCCGGCGCTGCTGCGGGCGGAGGAGACAGGCAAGCCTGCGGCGGCTATGGAACTGCCGGACGGGCGTATCGTTACCGGCAAAACGTCCAGCTTGCTGGGCGCGTCGGCGGCGCTGCTGCTGAATGCCTTGAAAACGCTGGCAGGCATTGATGACGATTTGCATTTGATTGCGCCGGAGGTTATTGACCCCATTCAGCATTTGAAGGTGGACCATTTGGGTAACCGCAACCCCAGGTTGCATACCGATGAAGTGCTGATTGCTCTGTCCATTTGCGCCGCCACCGATCCCAGAGCGGAGCAGGCTATGGAACAGCTGGGCAAGCTTCGCGGCTGCGAGGTGCACTCCTCGGTGATCCTTTCAGCGGTGGATGAGAAGACCTTTAAGCGGCTGGGTGTGAATCTCACCTGTCAGCCCCAATACAAGAGATAAAGAAAATGGCAAAGGGAAATTCCCTTTGCCATTTTATTATTGAAATAAGGTATCGATGGAGGCGAAGCGGTAGCCCATATCCTCCCATTTGGTCAGCAGCTGGTCCAGGATTTCCGCGTTGGTGGCGGAGGTGGAATGGAGCAGCACCACCGCGCCGTTATGAATCCGGGGCAGAAGCTTAGAAAATGCTTCCTCGGGGGTGGGTTGGGCATCGTTGTTCCAATCTACATAGGCAAGGCTCCAAAATACCGTTTTATAGCCCAGCTCCTTTGCCATTTGCAAATTCTCCTGGCTGTAAATGCCCTGGGGTGGGCGGTAGTATTTGGGCAGGTCTTTCCCGGTGGTTTCCTTGAACAGAGTTTCCAAATCCTGCAATTCTTTTGTAAAGGCTTCTTTGTCCACCAATTTGCTCATATCAAAGTGGTGCATAGTATGATTGCCCACGATGTGTCCCTCGTCTACCATTCGACGCACCAGGTCGGCATTCTTTTCTATGTAGTTGCCCACCAGAAAAAAAGCCGCGGGAGCATTGTGTTTTTTCAGCACGTCCAGAATTTTCTCTGTGCAGCCGTTTTCGTAGCCGGAGTCAAAGGTGAGATAAATCACCTTTTGGGAGGTATCTCCCAGGTAGGCCGCGTGGTATTGTTGCAGCTGTTTGGTGCCGGCAGGGCCGGTTGGCGGCTGCCCCTCTGTCTGAAAAGACAGTCCCCACGCGCCGGTTTCCAGTGTCAGCCCCCAAAACTGGGTGATTGCCAGCACCACAGCGGCGCATACGGCGCCCAGCGCAATCCATAAATCTTTTTTTCCCATAGACATCCCTCCTGAGGACAGTCTATGGGGAAATTGGCTTCAATATACGAAGCGTTTGAGTTTCTTTGTCAGGTGGCTTGCCAGCAGCAGCTTGGCAATATCCGGCAGCAGGTAGGGGAGAACGCATTTTAGCACAATGAGGGCGATGCCGCCCCGGGCATATGCGAAATAGTACCAGGCGCTGCCAAACAGGTAACAGGCAAGGAGCCCTGCAAGCATAGCCGGCAGGGTTTGCCTGGGAAAGAAGCAGGTGGTGAGCCAGTAGATAAGACCGCATAGGAGGAATCCTGTAAGATAACCGCCGGTGGTGCCAAGCAGCGCCCCAAAGCCACCGCGGAAGCCGGAGAACACCGGCGCGCCCATTGCGCCCAGCAGCAGGTACACGAAAATGGATAGAGTGCCCCATTTGCCGCCCAGCACGCCCAGGCACAGAAAGATGCCGAAGGTTTGCAGGGTAACCGCGCCATCGCCAAGAGGGAAGGACAGCCAGGCGCAGATGCACAAAAATGCGGAAAACAGTGCGCAAAAGGCCATTTTTCTGATTTTCAAGCCGGATTCCCCCTTTCTGTGGCTTACCATAGCAAACCTTGGGGGGAATGTCAATTGATTTCCCGGATTCCCGAAAATAAATTCTGCGAATGTGCTGAAAAATATATGAAAAAATTGTGATTTTTTCTAAAAAAGTTGTTGACAAGAGGCGGCTTTGGTGGTATCATAATCGGGCACGCATAGGGGATACTATGCGATTGCACTGCGATGATGCAGGAGATTGCGCCTAAATGGCGGTAACTTCTGCGGAGTATGTCCGGTCATCGGGCGGCTGAACTGCTTCTGTTTGCGCTGCGTATATCGCTGCGACAGAAAAGAGGTCGGCCTTGCGTCGGCCATTTTTCTTGTCTCGGAATGATACGCACGGTGGCGTGAATAAAACAGCTCACCGTACCCAGACATCAAGAAAACTGAGTACGTTTTATCAAGGAGGAAACAAAACCATGGCAAATCAGGAAATGATCCGCATTCGGCTGAAAGCTTACGATCATCAGCTCATCGATTCCAGCGCTGCAAAGATCGTAGAGACCGCCAAGCGCAACGGCGCTGCTGTCTCCGGCCCCATCCCCCTGCCCACTAAGAAGGAAGTTATCACCATCCTTCGCGCTGTTCATAAGTACAAGGACAGCCGTGAGCAGTTCGAGCGCACAACCCATAAGAGATTGATCGATATCCTTAACCCCAACCAGAAGACCGTTGAGGCTCTCATGAGCCTGGACCTTCCCGCTGGCGTTGAGATAGAGATAAAGCTGTAATTCCTATACCTTATATAATATAGCGGCGGGAGCAAGCCCCCGCTACAATATAAAATATAGGAATTCACCGCTGCCCGCACTGTACTAGCATCGGGCGACGGGTCATGTTGGCAAAGAGTCCCAATGCTCCGCGTCAACCAATAACCTAAAAAAGGAGAAAACCAAAAATGCAGAAAGCAATCATCGGCAAGAAAGTGGGCATGACCCAGATCTTCGATGAGACCGGCAAGGTGATCCCTGTTACCGTTGTGGAAGCAGGTCCCTGCACCGTTACTCAGAAGAAGACCATCGAAAATGACGGCTATGAGGCCGTACAGCTGGGCTTTGAATCCATCAAGGAATCCAAGCTCACCAAGCCCGAAGCAGGCCACCTGAAAAAGGCCGGCGTTGAGGCTGTCAAGCACTTGAAGGAGTTCCGCCTGGAAGACTGCTCCGCCCTGAACGTGGGTGATGTGGTTAAGGCTGACACCTTCGCATCCGGCGACTGGATTGATGTTACCGGTATTTCCAAGGGCCACGGCTATCAGGGTGTTATCAAGCGCCACGGCGCACACCGCACTGATATGACCCACGGCGGCGGTCCTGTTCACCGCCACGCAGGTTCTATGGGCGCTTCTTCTCACCAGTCCCGCATCTTCCCCGGCAAGATCGGCGCCGGTCAGATGGGCAATGAGCAGGTTACCATTGAGAACCTGGAAATCGTCAAGGTCGACGCAGAGCTGAACATGATCGTTATCCGCGGCGCCATCCCCGGCCCCAAGGGCGGTCTTGTCTATATCCGCAATACTGTGAAGACCCACAAGGTAAAGCAGGCTGGTGCAGACATCAGCAAGAACCCGCAGAAGGCTTCCGGCAGAAACCCGCAGAAGGCTTCCGCAAGAGGCTAAGGAAAGGAGATCTTAAACTATGCTTAAGACAAATGTTTACAATATGTCCGGCGAGCTGGTTGGCGAGATCGAACTGTCCGAAGCTCTGTTCGGCATTACTCCCAACCAGTCCGTGGTTCACGACGTTGTCAAGAACCACCTGGCTAACCTGCGTCAGGGCACTCAGTCCGCTCTGACCCGCGCAGAGGTTTCCGGCGGTGGCCGCAAGCCCTGGCGTCAGAAGGGCACCGGTCGCGCCCGTCAGGGTTCCACCCGCGCTCCCCAGTGGACTCACGGTGGTATCGTGTTTGCTCCCAAGCCCCGCTCTTACAGCTACACCCTGAACAAGAAGACCAAGCGTCTGGCTCTGAAATCCGCTCTGAGCGCGAAGGCTGCCGAGGCAGCAATCGTAGTCATCGACGAGATCAAGATGGACGCTCCCAAGACCAAGGAATTCGCTGCTTTCCTGAACGCTGTGGGCGTACAGGGCAAGGCTCTGGTTGTTACCGCTGCTGTTGACACCAATGTGGTCAAGTCCGGCCGTAACATCCCCGGCTGCGAGGTTACCTTCGCCAACCTGCTGAACGTTTACGATGTGGTAAACGCCAACAAGCTGGTTGTTGATAAGGCAGCCCTCCAGAAGATCGACGAGGTATTCGCATAATGAACGCTTACGATATTATCATTAAGCCGGTTATTACCGAGCAGTCCATGGCTGACGTTGCTGACAAGAAGTACGTCTTCCAGGTGGCTATCAATGCCAACAAGACCGAGATCAAGGCCGCTGTTGAGGAAATCTTCGGCGTGAAGGTCAACAAGGTCAACACCATTCGTATGCAGGGTAAGGTAAAGCGCACCGGTGCTTATCCCGCCGGCCGCCGCGCAGCCTACAAGAAGGCTATCGTAACCCTTTCTGCTGATTCCAAGACCATCGAGTTCTTCGAGGGTATGGTCTAAACCAATCTCAATAAAGGAGCGAAACGCAAATGGCTATTAAAACATTTAAGCCTTACACCCCGTCCAGAAGACATATGACTGTCTCCGGTTTCGAGGGCGTTGACAAGAAGGCAAAACCTGAGCGTAGCTTGGTTGAGACCCTGAAAAAGAACGCCGGTCGCAACAGCTATGGTCATATCACCGTCCGTCATCGCGGCGGTGGCAACAAGCGGAAGTACCGCATCATCGACTTCAAGCGTCAGAAGCTGGATATGGAAGCTACTGTGGAGCGCTTGGAGTACGACCCCAACCGCAGCGCTTATATCGCACTGATTCGCTATGAGGATGGCACTCTGAGCTACATTCTGGCTCCCAACGGCTTGAAGGCCGGCGACAAGGTTGTCTCCTCTGCCAATGCCGATATCAAGCCCGGCAACTGCCTGCCCATCGCCAACATTCCCGTGGGTACTGTGATCCACAATGTGGAATTGCAGCCCGGCCACGGTGCACAGCTGGTCCGCTCCGCCGGTACCGCTGCTCAGCTGATGGCTAAGGAAGGCGAGCTGGCTCAGGTCAGACTGCCCTCCGGCGAAGTTCGTTATATCCGCACCAACTGCACCGCTTGCATCGGTCAGGTTGGCAATGTGGATCACGAAAACGTTCACATCGGTAAGGCCGGCCGTACCCGCCACATGGGTATCCGTCCCACCGTTCGCGGTTCTGTTATGAACCCCAATGACCACCCCCACGGCGGTGGTGAGGGCCGCGCTCCCGTTGGCCGCAGCGGACCTGTTACTCCTTGGGGTAAGCCTGCACTGGGCTACAAGACCCGCAAGACCAAGAACCGCACTGACAAGTTTATTGTCAAGCGCAGAAACAGCAAGTAAGGAGGAAATGAAATGAGCAGAAGTATCAAAAAGGGCCCTTTCGTAGCTCCTGAGCTGTACAAGCGCGTGGAGGAACTGAACAAGGCCGGTGAAAAGAAGGTTTTGAAGACCTGGTCCAGAGCTTCCACCATCTTCCCCTCCTTTGTAGGTCATACCATCGCTGTCCACGACGGCCGGAAGCACGTTCCCGTCTATGTTACTGAGGACATGGTCGGCCACAAGCTGGGTGAGTTCGTTCCCACCCGTTCCTTCCGCGGTCATTCCGGCAGCAAGACCGCCAATTCCAAGTAAGGAGGTACTGAAATGGAAGCTTTTGCACATGTAAAGTACGTCCGTATGTCTCCCCGTAAGGTCAAGCTGGTTTGCGATATGATCCGGGGCAAGGACGTGAAGACCGCCGCTGCTTACCTGAGCCAGACCAATAAGGCCGCTTGCGAGCCTATGGCAAAGTTACTCAAAAGCGCTGTGGCAAACGCTGAGCACAACAACGGCATGAACGCCGACAACCTGTACGTCTCCACCGTGATGGCGAACCCCGGCCCTGTGCTGAAAAGAGGTCGCATCGCGTCCAGACGCGGTTTCGTCCGTATCATGAAGAGAACCACTCACATCACCATCGGTGTGAGCGAGAAGGCTTAATCAGGAGGTAGCTATGGGACAGAAAGTTAATCCCCATGGACTGCGTGTTGGCGTAATCAAG
>JAZRBN010000022.1:0-1734 GCA_045635105.1 Faecousia sp.
GCGGATTCCCGCCCCGGGACTGGTGGAGCTGATTGAGAGCGGCAAGGCAGACGCGCCGGAAACGGAAAGGCTTTTGCGTCAGATTCTTGCTCCCTATGCCGGCAAGCTGGACGCGCTGGTGCTGGGTTGCACCCACTATCCCCTGGTAAAGGATACCATTGCGGCGATTATGGGAGAGGACACCGCCCTGCTCGACGGCGGCGAGGGAACTGCCCGGCAGACAAAGCGATGCCTGGAACAGGCAGGGCTTCTCAATGACGGCCAGGGCAGCGTTACCTTTGAAAACAGCCTGGGAACGGCAGAAATGTTAAGCCTTTCTGCGCAGCTGCTGGAAAGATAATTGAAAATTCAAAATTCAAAATTCAAAATTAGAGGTGTCGCCAACGGCGACTATTAGATCATCGGCAAAGCCGATACCTTCATTTTGCATTTAGCATTTCGCATTTTGCATTCGCGACAAACGGAAGAAACCTGTTTCTTCCGTTTCAGCTGTGTTCCTTTTGTGTTGAAAAAATGGGAATGGTATGGTATACTCGATTCCATAATGTTACCGTGAGGTGTTTATGAAGAAGTTTTTATACGGCATTTTGTGCGGCTTTTGTCTCGGCATCAGCGTGTTCGCGCCGGGCATCAGCGGCAGCGTTATGGCCATCATTCTGGGCATATATGAACAGCTTTTGGACGTGGTGGCAAATCCCTTCCGGGATTTCAAAAAGAATGTGAAATTCCTGTTTCCTATGGGAATCGGCGCAATTATCAGCTTTATTTTGTTTATTGTGCTGTTCAGCTACCTGTTTGAGACCTACGAAAAGGCAACCTATATGCTCTTTATCGGTCTGATTGCCGGCAATCTGCCGGTGGTGTACAAGGAAGCCCGGCAGGTGAAATTCCGCTGGTACTTTGTGATCGGCACTGTGCTTACGGCAGCATTCGCCTGCTGGATGGGCATTTTGAGCAATCTGACCACAGTGGCGCAGGAGGCCGGCCAGTCGGTGGGCCTTTGGTATTTGGGCGTGGCTGGCGGTGTGTCCGGTCTTGCCAGCATTGTCCCGGGAATGAGCGTTTCCATGATTCTGATTATTATGAATGTGTACGAAACGCTGATGGAAGCGGTAAAAAGCCTGGACATTCTGACCATTGGCGTGGTTGGTGTCGCCTTTGTGCTGGCGATGGTTGCGTCCTCCCGCTTAATTCGCTGGGTGTTCGCCAGGTTCACCGGGTTTGCCAACTTTATGGTGCTTGGCTTCCTGCTTGGCTCTATCGGCGGTATCGGCTACGGCGTGTTTGCCGGCGGGATCAGCCTGACGGATGCCCTGGTGGGCGTGCTGATGTTGGCGGTGGGACTGGGCATTTCCCTGCTGTTTGTGGTCCTGGGAAAGAAGGTCAACGCCACAGATTCAGAAGCTGCTGAAACAAAAGAGTTAGGAGAAAATGATATGGATTGTCTGTTTTGTAAAATCATCGCAGGCGAAATTCCGTCTACTAAGGTCTATGAGGATGATATGGTATATGCCTTCAAGGATATTGACCCTCAGGCACCTTTCCACGCTGTAATTGTCCCCAAAAAGCATATTGTTTCAGCGGCTGATATAACGGCTGAAAATAGTGTATATGTTGCAAAAATTTTTGAGGCAATAGCGGTTATAGCAAAGGAACAAGGCTTAAAAGATGGCTTTGGTATAGTAACTAATTGCGGGAAAGACGGTGGGCAGACCGTAGGTCATTTGCATTATC
>JAZRBN010000023.1:0-22470 GCA_045635105.1 Faecousia sp.
TATGAAAAATGACCACATTGTTCAGTATCCCGATGAATACAGCCACTGCATAGGCTGCTCCAGCTGTGAGCTGTTTTGCGCGCTGGTGCATGATGGCGTAACAGGCCCCTGCCACGGCGGTATCAAGCTGGAGCTTGGCAAGCTGACGCAGCTGAATCACAAGGTATATGTTTGCGAACACTGTGCCGATCACCCCTGCTATGAAGCCTGTCCCAAGAAGGACAAGGCTATGTGCGTTGACGAAAACGGCACAGTTTACATAGATGAGCAGGAGTGCATTGGCTGCGGCTTGTGCGCCAAGAACTGCAAGCTCACCCCCTCCCGAATCACTATGGATAAGAAAAACCGCAAGGCCCACAAGTGCGACCTTTGCCGCACCCGGGAAGGCGGTCCCCAGTGCATCAAGGAATGCCCCGTGGTATGCCTTGGCCTTGCTTCTGACCCGCTGCCCTATGACCCCGAAACATTAGGAGGTGCAAAATAATGGCGAAAAAGAAATTTTTTGATAAGCTTCCTTCCTGCTATGCAGGTAAGATCCTTCGCATCGACTTGACCACCAAAACCACCTCTGTGATTCCCACCGAGAAGTATGCAAACGACTATATCGGCGGCAGAGCAATGGCAAACCGCCTTTATTGGGATGAATGCAACGGCAAGGGTGTTGCGGCGCTTTCTGCTGAAAACACACTGATCTATATGACAGGCCCTCTGGCAGGCACAGGTCTTCCCTATTCCGGCCGCGCTGTGATGACAGGCATCTCCGCCAAGACCATTCCGGAGCAGTATGTGCACGCCTGCTGCGGCGGTTACTTCGGCACTGTTCTGAAATGGGCAGGCTACGACGGCTTTATGCTCACCGGTAAGGCCGACAACCTTACATACATCGTAATCGACGACGATAAAATCTCCTTTGAAGACGCTTCTGAGCTGAAAGGCAAATACACCTCCGACACCCAGGAAGCCCTCTTTGAGAAATACGGCAGAAATTCTTCCGCGCTGGTAATCGGTCCTGCCGGTGAAAACTGCTGCCGGCATGCATCCATCACAACCCACGCCGACAATGCCTTCGCAATGCCCGGCTTCGGCGCGGTTTGGGGCTTCAAAAATCTGAAAGCCATCGTGGCAAGAGGTACCGGCACCATCGCGCCTGCTGACCTTGAAGAGGTTTTGAAGATTCACGCCTGGGGCGACACGCCCGAAAAGGGCTTGCCCTATCCTCCCAGTCCCGTTGATCAGATCGCCGGTTCTGCGGATACACCGGTTGCAGCCGTTCCCCATAAGTTTGTTTATACCTCCTGCAACCCCGGCTGCAATCACATCTGTATGGGCACAAGAACCTGCTTGCAGAACCCCCTGGATCCCGAAGGGGAAGAAATCTCTATGGTGGGCAAGTGCATGGACATCTATGCTTCCGTCATGCAGGTGGACAATCAGTTTATCCTGGGCGCATATCTGGACTTTCCGAGACAATCCGTTCCCGGCAAGTACCAGTGGCAGTTCCCGATTCTTGTGGATCCGGAGGATCCGTTGAAAGATGAGTACCTGAAAAAGTACAGCGGCAATCTGCTGAATATGTGGGGTCCCGACTTTGAAGTCGGCAAGATGATGATGTGGCTGTGCAACCAGTACGGTCTTGACAAATGGGACATCACCTTCTGGCTGTTCACCTGGATGTATCAATGCCAGGTGGAAGGTCTGTTTGATGACGGCAAGGTTGACTTCGGCAGACCCATCGACTTCAAGGACCCCCAGTTCATCAAGTATATTCTTGACTGTATGACATACCGGCAGGGTCCCATGGGCGATCTGCTGGCAGAAGGTGTGGGCAGAATGATCCGCGCGCTGGGCAAAGAAAAGTACGGCGACACCCTCCGCCACGGTATCTTCAACAGAGACGGTGAGGAAAGACTCACCCCCGTCAGCTGGGAAGCCAGCTGGGGTGAAAGCTCCCATTGGCAGGGCCGTGGCTTCCAGGGCTGTGAAAAGTGCGTGTGGGTAACGATGAACATTGTTCATATGATCGGTTCCAGAGATGAAGCAAACGGCGCCCACTCCCACGACCACTATGAAAACTATCTCCAATACAGAGACGATCCCTGCCACCATCCCCTTGCCATTCGGGCTACGGTGGATAACATCCGCAGAAACGAGATGAAGGACTCTCTCCTGCTGTGCGAGTTTAAGGACCCCGATCCCGGCAGACCCAATATGGAAATCGATATGTATCGGGCTGCCACCGGCGCAAAGCATGCAACCATGGATGACATCAACCATCTGGCAGACAGAGGCAAGATTATCGAAAGAGCCATCTTTATGCGGGATCACGGCAGAACCCGTGATATGGAAGTGGAAGAGGTTTATCCCTGGATGACCTTCCCCGATCCCTGGGGTGATACAGTAACCTGGGACGAGTGGAACGACTTTGTGGATATGTTCTATACGGACCGGAAGTGGGACCTGGAAACCGGCTGGCCCACCCGGGCAGCCTGGGAAGATGTTGAGCTGGACGATATCGCAGACTTCTTTGAAAAAGAAGGAAAGATCCCGGCTGCAAATCCCAATTATGTGAGAAAGCCCAATCCGTTTAACAAATAAGGGGTTTCATAAAGCCTCCGGCCCGGCCGGAGGCTTTTCAATATGAAAATCACAATGGGACATTTTTGGTCTTTATGCTATGCAGAACGGAAAGAATTGGCGGTTTCCTCTTTCTTTTTGACCACAGGAATTTCTGCCGGGCAGCCTGTTTGCTGTTGACAAGCGGCTGCCTGAAAGGTATAATTTAGGTTATGGAATAGGATTCCGAATATTGAAATTATGCTTTGTAAATAAGAAAGGAAGATACAGATGGCAGTTGAACGAAAAAAGTATTGCGTTGGCGGTCAGTGGAAAGAATCCAAGGCTGACAAGTGGATGGATGTTACCGACTCCTCCACCGGCGAAGTGATTGCCCAGGTGCCTTGCTGCACCGTGGACGAAGTAGAGGAAGCCATTGCGGCTGCCCAGGCGGCATTCCCCGAATGGTCTCAGACCTCTCTGAGTAAGCGTACCCAGATGATGTTCAAGTGGCGTAACATCCTGGTAGAGCACCTGGATGAGCTGACTGTCCTGTGCGCCAAGGAGCTGGGTAAGAATCTGGCCGAGGCCCGGGGCGATGTGCTGAAAGCAATCGAGCCCACAGAGGCTGCCTGCGCCACACCCTTTATCAGCCAGGGCTCTGCCTCTTTGCAGGTTACCACCGGCTTTGATACCGCTACTTACCGGATGCCTCTGGGCGTGGTTGCCGGCATCGTACCCTTTAACTTCCCTGCTATGATTCCCTGGGGCTGGATGGTGCCTCTGGCCATCGCCACCGGCAATACCGTGGTTTTGAAGGCCGCCTCCTACACCCCCTTGACCTCTATGCGGATTATGGAGCTGTTCTATGAAGAAGCCGGCTTCCCCGCAGGCGTTGTAAACCTGGTTACCTGTTCCAGAAAGGAATCCGAGCTGTTCCTCACCGATCCCCGGGTGAAGGCCGTTACCTTCGTTGGCTCCACCGAGATTGGCAAGCAGGTCTATTCCAAGGCCGCTGCCCACGGCAAGCGGGTTCAGGCGCAGTGCGAGGCAAAGAACCACGCCCTGGTGCTGGAAGACTGCGATTTGGAGAGCGCGGTGAACGCCATCATCAACTCCACCTACGGCTGCGCCGGTATGCGCTGCATGGCTCTGCCTGTTATCGTTGTGCAGGAGTCCATTGCCGATAAGTTCGTGGCCCTGTTGAAGCAGAAGGCTATGGCTATGAAGGTAGGCTGCGCTTACGATCCCGAGACCCAGCTGGGCCCGGTGGTCAACGCCAAGCACAAGGAATCTGTTTGCAACTGGATTCAGAAGGGCGTTGATGAGGGCGCAGAGCTGGTGCTGGACGGCCGTGATATTGTTGTGCCCGGCTTTGAGAACGGCTTCTTCGTAGGACCCACCATTTTGGACAAGGTTACCCCCGAAATGTCCATCGGCGACCGGGAGATCTTCGGACCCGTTACGGTTATCAAGCGGGTCAAGACCTTCGAGGAAGGCCTGGAAGTTATGAACGCCAACCCCTTTGCCAACGGCTCTGTTATCTTCACCCAGAACGGCTACTATGCCCGGCAGTTTGAGCTTCTGACCGACGGCGGTATGGTGGGCGTCAATGTGGGTATTCCTGTTCCCTCCGCTTACTTCCCCTTCTCCGGCAACAAGGATTCCTTCTTCGGCGACCAGCACGTGCTGGGTCTGGACGGTGTGCGGTTCTACACCCGCGCCAAGACCGTTACCAAGCACTGGTATGACGAGAATTCCCGCAAGAAAGCCATGGATACCTGGGAAGGCACCGTGGAGCGTATTTAATGGATAGAGAGGTACATACAATGGTTACCAACAACTATTTGAAGTGGCTCAGTGAAACCGCAGGTTACTGGTGGACCGACAGCGCCGACTATGCTACCATGGATGAAGCCATTGAAAATGGCGCTACCGGCGTTACCACCAACCCCATTCTTGTAAAAAAGTCTTTGTATTCTTTCCCGGATTTCTGGCGGCCTTATTTGAAGTCCGCTGAGGGACTGACCGGCGATGCCAAGGCAGAGGAGATTATCCGCTGCATCACCGTGGAGATTGCAAAGAAATTCCAGCCGATCTATGAGAAGACCCAGGGCGAGCAGGGCTATGTCTGTGCCCAGGTCAACCCCAAGAAGCAGGGCGATACCGCCGCGATGGTGGAAATGGGCCGCAGACTTGCCGCCTGGGCGCCCAATATCGCCGTAAAGATTCCCGCAACTGCCGCAGGCATTCGCGCTATTGAAGAGCTGGCTGCCGAGGGCATCACCACAGTGGGTACGGTCAGCTTTACCACCCCTCAGGCGGTGGCTATCGCCGCTGCCCAGCAGCGGGGTATCGACCGCTGCCGCGCCGCCGGCAAGAAGCCCGGCGCTGCCTTCTCTGTGATTATGGTCGGCCGTTTGGACGACTATCTGCGGGATGTTGCCCAGGATATGCAGGCAGATGTTGCCGAGTCCGACATCATCCAGGCCGGTACTGCCGCCATTAAGAAGGCATACGCCATCTGCAAGGAGCGGGGCTATGAAGCCAAGCTGATGCCTGCCGGTATGCGGGGCGGCTATCACGCAGTGGCTCTGGCCGGCGCGGATATGAGCTTCTCCCTGTCCGCCGGTATTCTGACCGCTTTGGGCAAGGAAACGGAGTTCGTTTGCCATTTCGAAGAGCAGGTTGCGGATAAGACCGTTGAGAATCTGTCCACCATTCCGGAATTTGTCCGGGCATACAATGTAGAAAAGCTGCCGGAGGCGGAGTTTATCCGTTTCGGCGCATCCCAGCGCACTCTGTCCCAGTTTGTGGAAGCAGGCTGGAGTATGATTGCGGAATTCCCCCTGTAAACATCCGGACCCCTCCTGTGCATAAAAGAACAGCGAGGGGTCCCAAGCATATTTGAAGAAAACCAAGGAGGCTTGGAAGATGAAAGTAAGTTGCCTGCCTGTATCCCTGTTTTCGGATATCAATAGCGGGAAAATGCCTTTGGAGCAATGGCTCCGGGCAGCGCCGTCCCTGGATTTGGATGGCGTTGACATCAGTATGATGTTTATAAGAGATCACACAGCAGCCTATTTGGGCCGCTTGCGTAAGGAGATCGAGGAGAGCGGTGTGCAGGTGGTTATGGCCACCACATATCCGGACTTTACCCACCCCGACAAGGTGCAACGGGAACGGGAGCTTTTGTATTTTGCCCGTGATATCGCCCTTTGCGCCCAGCTGGGTATTCCGTATCTGCGTGTGCTGGCAGGTCAGGCCCACCCGGAGACCTCTGTAAAGGACGGCATCCGCTGGGCAATCGACGGCATCCGCCGCAGCGCGGATATTGCGGACCGTTTGGGTGTAAAGCTTTTGTATGAAGACCACTCCAAGCCCGGCGCCTGGAATTATGTGGATTTCAGCTTCCCGCCGGAGATCTTTATGGAAATTATGGACGGCATCTGGGATACCAGTGTGGGTCTGAATTTTGACACCGGCAATCTGGTGGCCTACGGTCAGGATCCGCTGCCGATTCTCAAACAGGTGCTGCCCAAGGTGGAGACCATCCACGTAACGGATATGGCGGAATACGGCAAAATGTCCCCGGTGCTCATCGGTACGGGTGTAACCCCCAATGCTGCGTGTTTCCGGTATTTGAAGGAAAACGGCTGGGATAAGTGGCTGTGCATCGAGGAGGCCAGCTTTATGGGCCTTTCCGGCATCCGCCAGGCTGTGGAAAACACCAGAAAGATTTGGCAGGAAGCCTAAATCCAGCATAGGTGGTTTTGTACATCGGATAAGGGAGGAAGTCTATGAAGCCTGAACTGGTAGTTGACAGCAAGTGTATCATCGGTGAAGGTCCTGTGTGGGACAGTGAAACCGGAAAGCTGTATTTTATTGATATTTTGGGCCGTTCCCTCCATTGCTGGGACGGAAAGACCCTTTCTACTCCCGCGGAATTTGACCAGAGCTTAGGTTTTGCGGTTTTGCGGGAAAAGGGCGGCGCCATCGTGGGATTGCAGAAGGGCTATTATGAGGTTGCCCTGGATGGCAGTCCTGCCCGGCAGCTTGTGGACCCGGAGCCGGATAGAGAAGAAGGCCGCTTCAATGACGGCAAGGTAGACCCTGCCGGACGGGTATGGGGCGGCACAATGCCCGTTAGCCTGGACACAGGCTATGGCGAAGCCGGCCCGGACAGCGCGGTCTACTGCCTGGACGAACAGGGTCGCGTTAAGACCATGCTCACAGGTGTGATCCAGGGCAATGGCCTTGCCTGGAATAAGGAAAACACAAAATTTTATTTTATCGACACCCAGCGGTTCTGCGTCCAGGAATTTGACTACGATATCGAGAAAAACGAGCTGAAAAACGGCAGAATTTGCGTAGAAGTGCCGTCAGAAATGGGCATTCCCGACGGAATGGCAGCAGATGATGAGGGTATGATCTGGGTGGCAATGTGGGGCGGCAGCGCCGTTGTCCGCTATGACCCCCGGACAGGGGCAGTTTTGCAGAAGGTTGAGCTGCCTGTGCTGAACGTAACCTCCTGTTGCTTCGGCGGCGAACAGCTGGATGAGCTGTATATCACCACTGCCAAGCTGGGGACAGACCTGGAAAAATATCCTTTGGCTGGCGGCGTGTTCAAGATCCGTCCCGGTGTTACCGGACGGCCCTCCTATAAATATAAGGGATAAGGAGTAACAATATGAAAGCATTATTATTGACTGAGGTTGGCAAGTTTTCTTATACAGATGTGCCCACCCCGGAGCCCAAAGCAGGTGAAGTGCAGATTCAGATTAAGGCCTGCTCTATTTGCAACAGCGATGTCCACGGCTATGACGGCGCCTCCGGCCGCCGTCAGCCCGGTGTGATCCCCGGACACGAGGCCTCCGGCATTGTGTCCAAGGTTGGCGAAGGCGTTACCCGTTTCAAGGTAGGCGACCCGGTGGTATTTAACTCTGTGAAATACTGCGGCGAGTGCTATTACTGCCGCCACGGCCTGGAAAACCTGTGTAACAACGGCTGCTGCTATGGCATCAAGACCGACACGGAGCACCTGGACGGCGCAATGGCGGAATATCTGTGCGTGCCGGAGTACATCTGCTACCACAAGCCGGAGAATATCTCCTTTGAGACCGCTGCGCTCATTGAGCCTTTGGCGATTATGGTCCATGCGGTGGACGGCCTGGATATTAAAATCGGTGATACGGTGGTTATGTTCGGCTCCGGTGTTATGGGCCTTATGGGCATAAAGGCGCTGAAAGCCACCGGCTGCGGCCGGGTCATTGTTGTGGAAGTGGACCCCTTCAAAAAGGAAATGGCGCTGAAAAACGGCGCAGATGTGATTGTGGACGGCCGTGAGGATGTGGTCGCCAAAATTCAGGAGCTGACCGACGGACTGGGCGCAGACTTTGCCATTGATACTGCCGGCGTGAAGGCCACCATCACCAACGGTTTCCGGTGTCTGAAAAAGAACGGCACTATGGTCCAGATCGGCAACATCTCCCCCTTTGTGGAAGTGCCTTTGCAGGCGCTTGTGAACCGTCAGATCAAGTGGATCGGCCGGTACGGCACCTTTACAGAATACGAAGGCGCTCTGCACCTGCTGGCCTCCGGCAAGGTCAGTGTGGACGATTGTCTGAGCAAGGTGGCGCCCCTGTCCGAGGGACAGGAGTGGTTTGACCGCCTGCATGCCGTTGAGCCGGGCCTTTTGAAAGTCGTACTCGTGCCCTGAAAGGAGAAACGGTATGAAACAGCCTACACCACAGCTTTTGTCCCTTGAAAATGATAGCCTGCGGGTATGCCTTACGAATTTTGGCGCAGCTATCTTCTCTTTTCAGATAAAGGAAGCAGGGGAGTGGGAGGACATTGCGCTGACCTGTGATTCCCTGGAAGCCTTTATGGAAAACCGCAATTTCTACGGCGCGACTGTGGGAAGAGTGGTAAACCGCATCAAAAAGGGCCGGGCTACCATTGGCGGAAAAGAATATCAGCTTACCCTCAACGATGGCAATAACAGCGCCCACGGCGGCCAGGAGACCTATGCCTGGCGGCTCTGGGACGCAGAGCAGCAGGGAAATGCGGTAACTTTTCGCCTGCTGAGCCGGGACGGCGAGGCTGGCTACCCCGGAAATGTGCAGGTGGAGGTGGAGTACCGGTTGGAGGGGAATGCCCTTCTTGTTACCCATCGGGCATCCAGTGATCAGGAGACCATCTTCAATATAACCAACCACACCTACTGGTGTTTGGGGGGCTTAGGGGAGAAGATCTACGATCAGCAGCTGATGATAAACGGCAGGTTCTATTTGGAGGTGGACGAGGAATTGATCCCCACCGGCCAGATCCTGTCGGTGGAAAATACGCCCTTTGACTTTACTGTCCCCAGACGGATTGGCGATGGAATCGACGCGCCTGTACCGATGATCCAAAATAACCGGGGCTACGATGTGTCTTTTGTCCGTTCCACCCGGGGGATGGGCCTGGCGGCGCGACTGACTGCGCCCAACAAACGCCGGGTTTTGGAAGTGGAATCCACATTGCCGGACCTGCATATTTACACGGGCAATTTCTTAAATGGCGACCCGGGCAAGGGCGGTATGGCTTACACCGCCCACGATGCCATCTGCTTGGAGGCAGAGCGTTTCCCGGACGCGGTGAACAATGCCCATTTTGGAGAAATTTTTCTGAAACCGGGCGAAAAATACGAGGAAGTGATCTGCTTCCGCGTAAGCCATTATGAATAACAAAACGGGCGGTTATCAACCGCCCGTTTTTTTGTCAACCATACAGCGGCTACTTTTTCGTCAACAGAGGCAAAGGAAAAAGACATTCCTGTGAAAAACGGAGAAATCAGAAGTTTTTTTTGTGAAAGTTTCATAAAAAGGTCAAAAAGTTGGGGGATTTGTGTTGACACAGGCGCAGTTGTGTAGTAAAATTGATGCAAGAGTTTTTGCTCTCAAAAATGAGATGGGGGCAGTATGCTCTAAAAAGTCTCTCGGGGGAGGACAAGTGCCTTTTGTGCATGGAATTGGCACTTGTTTTTCTTTTTCGAAAAAGAGGGCACTTTAAAAAGAAGCAATAATAGGAGGAAAATCAACATGAAGAAGATTCTTGCAATCGCATTGGTCTGCGTTCTGGCTCTGAGCCTCTTCGCCGGCTGCGGTCCTGCAAAGCCTGTCGATCCTACTGACGGTTCTACTTCCGATAGCAAGCCGTCCGTTGAGCAGGTTTCCTTGAAGCAGGCGCAGTACAATACCACCACACAGGTTATGCCCAGCAACTGGAACGAGTTTACCTATGCGGACAACAACGACACCCAGATCATGAACTACATTGGCTCTGCTTTCTTCGAGTATGACTACAAGTTCGAGAATGATCAGAAGTACAATGAAGACGGTTCTGTCAATAAGGACGCCGTTGTTCCCGGTGCTTACACCACCAACTACTCCGCAGCCACCAAGCTGGAAGACGTTACCGCTTCCGTAGATGCTAAGTGGGGCTACACCGACGAGCAGAAGGCCGAAGGCGGCTACGCTTGGAAGATCACCCTGCGTGATGACCTGAAGTGGGACGATGGCACTGCCATCACCGCAGCTGACTTTGAATACTCCATGCAGCAGCTGCTGGACCCCGCATTCATGAACTTCCGCGCCAACACCTACTACGACACCCTGATGATCAAGAACTCCAAGGCATACTTCCTGCAGAATCAGGAAGGCACCTATGAGACCGTTGCCAGCCTGGGTTACGAATCCAACCAGGCCGCTATCGACGACGGCAAGACCCTGTATGTGAACCTGTGGAACATGTGGGGCGCACAGGGCTACCTGGATGCCGACGGTAACGAGGCTCCCGAGTGGGCAACCATTGACGACGAGGTCGTTTACTCCAGCGCTGACGGTTCTGACTCCATCTCCGGCAAGCTGCTGTGGGAAGGCTATGCAGACTACACCGAAGTTGGCGTAGGCGCAGGCTATGACGCAGCTATCTACGTTGAGAACACCGTTCGCGACGTGAAGTGGGAAGACGTTGGTATCTACGCTGTTGAAGGCGAGAATGCCATCGTTCTGTGCCTGGATAAGGCTTACTCCTTCCTGAAGGAAGACGGCAGCCTGTCCGTTTGGGCTCCCTACTACTTCTCCAGCCTCCCCGTTGTTCACAAGGAAAAGTACGAGGCTTCCAAGATTGCTCCCGCTGACGGCGCAACTCTGTGGACCTCCAACTACAACTCCTCTCTGGAAACCACCGCTAGCTGGGGTCCCTACAAGCTGGCTGAGTTTGAGGCTGGCTCTCACTACAAGCTGGTCAAGAACGACAACTGGTACGGCTGGAACCTGGAGCAGTACAAGAATCAGTACAACATCACCGCTATCAACTGCCGTAAGGTGGAAGAGTTCTCCACTCGTTGGATGGGCTTCCTGAACGGTGATTACGACGATGCAACCTTGCAGACTGAGAACGTTGCTGATTACCTGGACTCCAAGTACGTATACTTCACCTCTACTTCTACCGGCACCTTCGGTATGCAGCTGTACAGCAACCTGGCTACCTTGAAGGAAAGCGAAAACAACAACGGTATTCTGGCTATCCAGGAATTCCGTCATGCATTCAACCTGGCGCTGAACAGAAGCGACATCGTTGAGAAGATTTGGCCCGGCTCCGCAGTTCCCTGCTTCGGCCTGATCAACGTTGCATACTACTACGACATCGAAAACTCTCCCGAGCTGGAAGACGGCGGCCAGTACCGTAACGCCACCATCGCTAAGGAAGGCATCCTGCGCGCCTACGGCTTCACCCAGGACGCTGACGGCAAGTGGTCCGGCGGCGATCTGTCCGGCCTGTCCACCGAGGACGCTTACGATGCTCTGACCGGCTACAACCCCACTCTGGCAAAGCAGAAGATGCAGGAAGCTATTGACATCCTCACCGCTAACCCCGAGGAGTATGGCTACGACGCAACCAAGGACATCACTCTGGTTTACGGTTCCTCTGCCGATACCGACAAGCAGAGATTCAGAGCAGATTACCTCCAGGACGTTCTGAACGAGCTGACCAAGGGCACTTCTCTGGAAGGCAAGATCAAGGTTGTCTTTGACGCCTCCGCTGGCAATGCATGGGCAGAAGCTTTCCGTTCCGGCGCAACTCAGATCGGTTTCGGCTACGGCTTCTCCGGCAACGCCTTCAACCCCTTCGATATTATCGGCGCATTCGTGAACCCCGATGACGATCTCAACTACCATATGTACTGGGATACCTCCGCTATCGACATGACTCTGACCATGCCCGCTGGCGATTATGAGGGCGCCGGTGAGACCATCACCATGAGCGTTCAGAACTGGTACTACTGCCTCAACGGCCGTGCAGAGACCGAGAAGCAGGCTAAGACCTACAACTGGGGTGAAGGCTTCGCTCCTGTTGAAGCAAGACTGATGATCCTCTCCGCTCTGGAAGAGATCACCATCAAGGAGAGCCGTTCCGTAATGCTGATTGCTGACGGCGGCGGTTCCTTCCTGGGCGCTAAGTTCTCCTACTTCTCCGAAGACGAGCACACCTTCATGGGCTTCGGCGGTATGAGATATATGGAAGTTAACTATACCGATGCTGAGTGGGCTGACTATGTTGCTCAGAACAACAACGACCTCTCCGCAGAGTACAAGAAGTCCGAGTAATTTCAGATAGTTGAATTTTCCTAAATTCTACATTTAATCAATGCAAACGGCGGTGAGCCACTGTGCTCACCGCTAGTTTGCCATTTATACGGAATTCTGAAAGCCAGTAAATAAACCCCCAAATGCAGCAGTAAAGTATAAGACTAGTAAGAAAATGAATAACGGCAAGCGGCCGGTTTTATAATAGCTGAAAAGGAAAGCTATTGATTGATAGAATTTCAGATGGTTTTAACGTCATTTTTGACGACGCGCAGCATTTGTGCGCAAAGAGCCTTGCAGACAGCGGTTTTTTGGCTCGAACTATGAATTGGAAAATAACAAAACAGAGGAGCAAAACCTATGTATATGTTTAAATATGTAACAAAGCGTCTGGGTTTGATGTTGTTCACATTCTTCATCATTTTCACCATGTGCTTTGTGCTGATCAAGCTTCTGCCGATTCCCACCAATGTTCTTCCGGGACAGGACCCTGAGATCGTTATGAAAACCCTGGAAGGAAGAGGTTGGATCACCAACATTAAAGAGGGAGAAAACGGTGTTTGGACCTATGACCGGGTGCCGATTCTGCTCCAATTCGGAATCTACATCAAGAGAATCGTAACCCAGGGCGACTTCGGCATTGTAACCACCTATGGCGAGTATCTTACTATGAATATATGGAAGGTATTTGTCAGCCATCTTCCCCCCACGATCTTAATCAACATCTATTCCACCCTGATCGGCGTGCCCATCGGCCTCGGTTTGGGTATTTTGGCTGCGCTGAAAAAGAACAAGTGGCAGGACCAGCTGATCAACATTTTCATTATTTTGTTGATATCGGTTCCCTCCATTGTGTTGGCCCTTATGATTCAGTATTTGTTCTGCTTTAAGCTGGGCTGGTTCCCATTGACTATGTCAACCAGCAATGATTACTTCACCTGGGAAGTGTTCCATTCTATGCTCCCCGCTGTATTCGCCCTGTGCCTGAGCTCCATCGCAGGCTATGCGCGCTATACCCGGGCCGAGCTCTCCGAGGTGCTTACCGGCGAATTTATGCTTTTGGCCAGAACCAAGGGCCTTACGAAAAGACAGGCCATCTATCGTCATGCGATGCGTAACTCTATGGTCGTAATCTTCCCCTCAATCCTCAGTGAGTTTATCTCCGTGCTTTCCGGTTCGCTGATTATTGAGAAGATGTTTGGAATCAACGGCGTTGGCGGACTCTACCTCAACTCCATTACATTCCAGGATTATGACTTCTTTATGTTGTTATCCGGCTTCTATACTTTGGTAAGCCTTACGGCAGGTATCGTAATCGATATCAGTTACGGATTCATTGACCCGAGAATTAGAATGGGAGCTAAATGATTATGGATATAAATAATATTCCCGTAGAAAAGTTTCAATTTACCACAAAAAACGATTTGTACCATGACAGTAAATTTGAAACCAAGCCCGTAAGCTATTTCCAGGGCGCTTTTCAGCGTTTCTGCAAGAATAAGGGCTCTGTTGTTGCCGCTGTGGTGATTACACTGTTGGTGCTGTTTGCCATATTTGCTCCCCTGTTCACACCCTTCAAGCCCGCATACTACGATATGGTGTATGCCTATGTAACCCCCAAGCTGAATCTGTTTGCCAACAGCGATATGGATTTCTGGGACGGATGCAGACAGAAGGATACAAACTATATCGGCTATTTGAAGGACTATGCCCTTGCTGCGGAAACGGGCAGAGAAGTCATCAAAAACGGCGAGTATGTGGTAAGCGAGGATGGGGCTAACTATTCCTACCGTTACGACACCTATTACGGTGTAGGCTTCGGTAAGTATAAGACCATTTCCTTGGAAGAGTTCAAGGATATTCAGAGATATCAGAACGAAACCGGCAGACAGGTGCTGTATCCTGTGGTCAAGCTGAAAGACAGACCTACCCTTGAAAAGAATAAATATGATGCCAACATCTATTATAAGGTAGAAAATCCCAATGCATCGATCCTGCGTCCCAAGCTGGACAAAGACGGCAACGTTATTCCCAACTACTGGAAATACGAGGCAGGCGAGACCAGCAGCCTGATTCCGGAGTATAACTCTCTGCGAATTGAAGGGGAGAATGGTGTAGAGCAGAACGGTAAGCAGTACTTCTACGCTTACGGCCGAATGGTAGACGGCGGTATTGAAGTGCGGGCAGAGTACTACGAATACTATATCTACCAGCATAACGAGGTGCTCAAAGACGGCATCGAGGAGCCTCTGTTCCTGTTCGGCACCACACAAACCGGTAAGGATATCTTTGCCTGCCTGGCTTATGGCGCAAGATTCTCCTTCATTTTTGCCACTGTTGTGGCGCTGGTAAACTTTATTGTGGGTGTTATCTGGGGCTCTATCTCCGGTTACTTCGGCGGCAAGATCGACCTGTTTATGGAGCGATTCGCCGAGATTCTGGGCGCGATTCCCACGATCATCGTAATTACCCTTCTAAAATACCATATGGGCACATCAAGCCAGGTGCTGGTCTTGTTTATCGCGTTCTTCCTGACGGGATGGATCGGTATGGCAGGCAGAACCCGTATGCAGTTTTACCGTTTCAAGAATCAGGAATATGTTTTGGCGGCAAGAACACTGGGCGCCCGGGACGCGAGAATTATGTTTAAGCATATTCTCCCCAACGGCCTGGGTACTATCGTAACCAGTGTTGCGTTGGTCATTCCCGCGATGATTTACTCCGAGACAAGCTTTACGTATCTGGGTATCATCAATCTTGAAGCCGGAAACACCACCAGCGTGGGTACGCTTATCGCAGCAGGACAGCAGTCCATTATGGCAAACGCCGGCTATGTGGCGCTCTTCCCCTGCGCGTTCCTGGTTCTTATGATGCTCAGCTTTAATTTGTTTGGCAACGGATTGCGCGATGCGTTTAATCCCTCGCTGAGAGGAACGGAGGATTAAGCATGAATAAAGAAGTTAAATTATCGGTCAATGACCTTAAAATCTCCTTCCGTACAGATGCCGGCAAGGTCCAGGCTGTGCGCAACATTTCCTTCGACCTTTACAAGGGCGAGACCCTTGCGATCGTGGGAGAATCGGGCTCCGGTAAGTCCGTTACCTCTAAGGCAATTATGGGTATTTCCGCAGGCAACTCCATTTATGAGGGCGGCGAGATCCTTTATGACGGACAGGATTTGATCCGCATCCCCGAGGAGGAGATGCACAAGCTCCGCGGCGATAAGATCGCTATGATTTTCCAGGACCCCCTGTCCTCCCTGAACCCCATTATGCGAATCGGCAAGCAGATCACAGAGGCTATGCTTCTGAAAAATAAGGCAAACCGCAAGGAAGGTCGTATCACCTTTAATAAGACCCTGGCGGAACTGTCCGAAATGATCAAAAAGGCCCTTGCCGAGACCCCCAATGCCAATGTTGCCCCTTCGGAGGTTGACAAGTATATTAAAACCTTTGACGATTTTAATATTCAGGCCATAAAGCTGGAAAACAGCTACAACGAATCGCGTACCGCCGCAGAGCAAATGATTGCGGCAATCGAGGATCTTCTCTTCCTCAGCGCCAATAAGCAAAAGGTCGATGTGGTGGCCCAGCTGGGTCTTATCAAACGGGGCCTCAAAGAGATCAAGGATAAATATTTCGTTTCCAAATATGAGCAGGCTCTGAAAGCCCACGCAGAGGCCCTTGACGGCGTTATCCGCGCAGAGCGGAAAAAGGTAACTGTCTTTAATTCCGTCAAGAAGCTGGTAGGCGCCAATGCCTCTAAGAACGAGGCATCTGCCCAGACCATTGCAATGCTTGAAGCCCTCAAAAAGACGGCAAACGAGATGCTGGAACAGCCCCAGTATAACTTCTTCAGAATCGGTTATTACGTGTATAAGCACCCCGGTACCGATTTTAGCACAATGCCCGCGGACCAGGCCAATGAGATTGCCATTAAGTTCCTGAATGAGGACTTTATGGACGCCTTTATCGGCCTTATGAAGATTGCGGTGCAGTATTCCTTTAACGGCACCTTGGAAAACAAGAAGGTCGCGATCCAGGAGCTGGAAAATGCCATCGCGTTTTTCAGAGCAGGCGCATTCTCCTCCCAAGAGGCGGATAAGACCTGCAAGAGCGTGAACAAGAGCGTTCTGGCAGCCATCGATCCCCTTGCCATCGTGAAGGATAACGTGGCTTACACCTTTGGCGGCGCTCTCCGCAGAGAAGTGGAGAAGTATTTCTTCTATATTAAGAACAATCCCAAGGAAGAAGCGCGTTTTGCCCGTCAGACAGCCCAGAGAGAGGCTTTGCTGGCTAAGGGCAAGAAGGTTGACTGGAAAATCGTTCCCAAGTCCGTTATCGAGCCTGCGGTGCAGATCGAGACCATCGTTTCGGTTCTTACCCGGGTAATGGACAAGTTCAAGGCAGATGTTGCCGCCGCAGAGAGCTTTGATGCTGAGAAGCGCTGCGTAGAGATTATCGATTACCTCAAAAAGAAAGCATCCCAGGTGGTTTATACCCTTACCAAGCGAATCGCAAAGGAAAAGGCCATCAAGCTTATGGAAGAGGTGGGCATTCCCGAGGCGAGAATGCGTTACAGACAGTACCCCTTCGAGTTTTCCGGCGGTATGCGTCAGCGTATTGTTATCGCCATCGCCCTTTCGGCGAACCCGGATATCCTCATTTGCGACGAGCCCACAACGGCGCTGGACGTTACCATCCAGGCGCAGATTTTGGAGCTGATCAACCGGCTCAAACGGGAACACAACCTGTCGATTATCTTTATTACCCATGACCTGGGTGTGGTTGCCAATATGGCGGACAGAATTGCCGTTATGTATGCAGGTAAGATCGTGGAGTACGGCACAGCGGAAGAGATTTTCTATAATCCCCAGCACCCCTATACCTGGGCGCTGCTGTCCTCTATGCCTGACCTGGATACCAACGAGAAGCTGGACGCGATCCCCGGCACACCCCCCAATATGATATATCCCCCTGTGGGCGATGCGTTTGCGGAAAGAAATAAGTACGCAATGGAGATCGATTTTGAGATGCAGCCTCCCTTCTATGAGGTTTCTCCCACGCACTTTGCTGCAACGTGGCTGCTCCATCCCAACGCACCCAAGGTGGAAATTCCCAAGATCATTACCGAGCGTATCCGGCGAATGAAAGAAAGAGGTGGCGACTGTGGAGAATAATCGCGAAGTATTGTTGAACGTGGACCACCTTTGCCAGTATTTTCGTTTGGGACGCAAGGATCTGAAAGCGGTTGATGATGTAAGCTTTGAGATTCGGAAGGGTGAGGCCTTTGGCCTTGTGGGTGAGTCCGGCTGCGGAAAGACCACAACGGGCCGTTCTATCATCAAGCTGTACAATATCACCTCCGGCAGCGTATATTTCAAGGGGCAGAGAATCGGAGCGGGAACCCGTTCTTATCAGAACGCAATTTCCGCTGCCCGTGCCGATGCTGCCAAGAAAATCAAGCTTCTCCGTTCTGAGAAGAATGCAGATGCTGTGCGGAAGGCTGCAATCCAGGAAGAAATCCAAAAGATCAACCGGGAGCGGGACGGGATTATTGCTGAGAACCGGGCGCTTATCAAGGCTGCAAGGACGGACAGCAAGGCTGTTGACAAGCAGTATGTTGAGACCCTTCTCAAAGGGTTGGAGGCAGAGTATGCCCAGAAATTCCGGGCAGCGGAGGGCGATGATGAGAAGGTCAAGGCCCTGAAAAAGGAGTACCGCAACCGCTGCCGCGTAGCCCAAAAGAGCAAGCTTATAACCCAGATTCAGATGATCTTCCAGGATCCTATTGCGTCTCTTGACCCCCGTATGACCGTGCGTGATATTATCGCTGAGGGACTGGTGATAAACGGCATCACCGACAAGGACTATATCAACCAGAAGGTTTACGAGAGCCTTGAAATGGTGGGTCTTGTGCGGGAGCATGCAGACCGGTATCCGCACGAGTTCTCCGGCGGTCAGCGCCAGCGTATCGGCATCGCCAGAGCGGTTATTATGCAGCCGGAGATGATCATTGCCGATGAGCCCATCTCTGCTCTCGATGTATCCATTCAGGCGCAGGTGATTAACCTGCTGAATGATCTGCGGGAGCGCCTGGGTCTTACCATTATGTTCATCGCCCACGATCTGTCGGTGGTTAAGTATTTCTCCGACCGAATCGGCGTTATGTACTACGGTAAGATGGTGGAGCTGGCTGATTCCGATGAACTGTTCAAGAATCCCCTGCATCCTTATACCAAATCCCTTCTGTCGGCGATTCCGCTGCCGGACCCTGTATATGAGAAGCAGCGCACCAGAATTCACTACAATCCCATTGCAGAGCACGATTATACGGTAAGCGCGCCTTCGTTCCGCGAGATTACCCCCGGACATTTCGTATACTGCAACGATATTGAAGAGGAAAAATACAAGCAACAGGTCAAGTAACAGGATGGTTGAAAACAGTGAAACAGGAAAGAAAAGCAACACTTAAAAAATATGCAGTTTGTTTTGGCATTGAGGCGCTGATCGCGTTCCTTGTGATTTGGTCAAAGGGCTTTTTCACAGAAAGCGCAGCGGTAAATATCCAAATCTTATCAGACGCTTTCTTTGTCTCGGGCATCTTGATGACGCTTTTTGCGGGCATGCTGTATGTCAGTGGCGAGGGAGCGCTCATAGGCATCGGATTTGTTCTGCGAAATGTGGCGCTCACCTTTATTCCTATGGGTAGAGCAAAGCACGAGCGGTATGCCGATTACCGGGCGCGTAAGCTCAGTGAGACCAAAAAGCATAACAACAGCCATATTCTTGTAACGGGACTGATTTTCCTGTTCATTGGAATTATCTTTACAGTTATTTGGTACGCAGCATTTTATAACCCATAAGCATATCCCCGCGCAATAATTTGCGCGGGGATTTCTTTTCTTGTATTTTCTAAGGATTTGTGTTAAAGTGATGACACAGAGAATATAAGGAGGGATATCTATGATCAAGTACGAAATCGAAGGTGGCAATCTGCCGGTGGTGATTTGCTATCCGGAGGCAGGGCAGAGCCTTTGCACCCAGAGCGGCGCCATGAGCTGGATGAGTCCCAATATGCAGATGCAGACTAACAGCGGCGGCGGCATCAAGAAGGCGCTGGGCCGGCTGTTTTCCGGGGATTCCATTTTCTTGAACGAATATACCCCCGCGGGCGGCAGCGGTATGATTGCCTTTGCGGCCACCCTTCCCGGCACCATTGTTCCCTTCCATATAACCCCGGAAAACGGCATTATCGTGCAGAAATCCGGCTTTTTGGCAATGGAGAAGGGGCTTGACCTTTCTGTCTATTGGCAGAAAAAGCTGGGCACCGGCTTTTTTGGCGGCGAAGGCTTTATTATGCAGAAGGTTACCGGCAACGGTGTGGTGTTTATTGAGATCGACGGTTATTGCAAGGAGTATACCCTGGCTGCCGGTGAGAGCATCATCGTAGATACCGGGTATCTTGCGGCTATGAGCGAGACCTGCACAATGGATGTTCAGACCGTTAAGGGCGCAAAGAACATTTTCTTCGGCGGCGAGGGTCTGTTCCATACCCGCATTACCGGCCCGGGCAAGGTTTACATACAGTCCATGCCCATTGTGAATATTGCAGAACGCATCGCCCCGTATATGCCCAAACCCACTGTTTCCACTTCCGACAACGACGAGGGAATCAATATCAATTTGGGTAAATTGTTCTGATTGGATGCCAAAGGGTGGTGAAAATGTTGGGCAACAGTACCTATAATAAGATAATTCACCAACAATGCAACTCCTTTTTATTACCGATTGGCGTATTTCAAAAGGGTTCATCAAGAACCTATATTGACGATAACGGTTACTTCTTTACTGTGATAGAGTTTCAACCGTCGTCGTTCGCAAGGGGAACATATTTAAATATTGCACTTCATTTTTTGTGGAATGAACGGCAGTACCTTTCATATGATTTTCCGTTTGGTCAATCTGTCCGGGTAAGAAGTTTTGTGGAATATCAAAATGATGCACAGTTTGCACGAGAAGTAAAACAGTACATTGCCGAAGCGTTGGAATATGTAAAGTTTTATCGGCAACTGTGCGATGCAAAGACAGCAGAGTATTATGTGAAAAAATGGGTAGAAGAGCATAGCCATAATGAACACACTAGGGAATTGGATACAATAGGGCGGCTTAACGACGAGGAAATCTTGCAAAGAATTAGAAAAACACGGGCCTTTTGGCGCAGTAAACCATCTATGAAAAAGATGAAACATTTCGATGTTTATGATAGTTAATTTAAACTGAAAAGAAGGGAACGACCTGTGTGTCGTTCCCTTTTTTATGTGTTTTTTAAGGAACGGCACATAGGCCGTTCCCTGCGGAGAATTCAATCTTGCAATTTTGCTGACCCGTGATACAATAAAAGAAAAGGCGGTGAAATTATGTCGGCTAAAACGTTTTATCAAATAGCCGGTAAGCGGATAAAAGAAATTGTTCAGCCTTATGGGTTCAAGAAGAACGGCAGATTCTTTTACAGGATTACTGAGGAAGGTGTTGTTCAGCAATTTTGCCTGCTTTGGCTTCATAATAGTTTTACGTTGCGTTTTTATCTGTCCAGTATATATAACGATAATTGGTGCAAAACGGAGGGTGAAGAAATATATGAATTGATTAATGGGACTAATAATCAGTGGCTCTGCGATCATCTTTCCAATAGCCAAATCAACCCGGAGGGTGCTTCTGATATCTGTATACAAGCTGTAAAAGACATTCTGCTGCCCTTTTTTGAATCACACAAAGATCCACGGTCAGCCAAGGACTTTGTTGTGAAATATAATCCTTGTGCGGCAAGTGATATTTACAAATACGATATACGGGAACTGGGTTTATATTTATGCATCGGAGATCTGGATTTTGTGCAGGAATTTTTGGTTCACTATATTGAAAACAGTGATAGGTATAATAAAAGCTGGTGGCGTACTGTTGAACAGGAATATCACCAACTGCTGGATGCGATTTGTACTGGTGATAGAGAATATATCTCGTTATATATGGATCAGAAAAAGAACGCGACTTATTTAGAATACAAGTGGAAAAGGCCATAGTAGAGATGAATATTTTTATGATAGTGAATGCCTTAAAAATGTAGGGAACGACCTGTGTGTCGTTCCCTTTTTATGTGTTTTTTAAGGAACGGCACATAGGCCGTTCCCTGCGGTTATACTAATTTCAAAATAGATTCGGCGGTTTTGTGGAAGATTTGCTCTTTTTGGTCGTCGGTGAGCTTTAAGCGCAGAAACCGCTCCATTTCCGTTTCCGGGTCCCACATGGGGTAGTCGCTGCCGTAGACGAAGCGCTCTGCGCCGTAGCGGTTGATATAGCTTTCCGCCACCCCCGGCTCCATAAACATTAAGGAGCTGGAAACATCGAAGAAGCAGTTTTTGTCCCGCAGCTGGGTATAGGCTTCTTCGTACATAGTATAACCGCCAAAGTGGGCGGCGATTACCTGCAAGCGAGGGAACAGCTCCAAAAGCCTGCGCAGTCGGGCAGGGTGAGAATAGTCAAACCGGGTGTCGCCCATATGCAGCAGTACCGGCAGCTCTCCCTGAATCTGCTCATACACCGGCAGCAGCCGGTCATCGTCAATGGCAAATACCTGAGAATCCGGGTGCATTTTCAGTCCCCGCAGACCCTTTTGACGGATGTAGTCCACTTCCTCAGTTAAATTCTCCATTCCGGCGTGCACCGTGCCAAAGCCCAGAAACCGGGGTTCTTTGGCAAGGGTTTCCAGAATGAAGTCGTTGATGTGCCGTGTGCGGTCCGGCCGCATGGCAACAGGGAGAATCACATACTGGGTAGTTCCCGCGGCAGCGCCTTTTTCCAGCAGCATCTCCACCGTGCCGTTCATAGCGCGGTTGCCCAGAGAATAAAACTGGCGGATGCTCTCTGCCGCTTTCGGCGCGATGGCATCGGGGTAGACGTGGGTGTGAAAATCGATAATTTTCAAAGTAAATACCTTCTTATATAAGCCTTGGGTGTGTTTTGCAACACACCCAAGTTTTTGCATTATTTGTAAATCAGGGATTCAGCGTAGCGGGTTGCGATGACACCCTCGGGCTCGCCGGTAGCCTTGGACTCGGAGAGAATATGCTCGATGGAGTTGTAGATGTTGTCAACCTTGGCAAGCACAGCATCCTTGTTGTAGGGACCGTCAACCTCAGCTGCCGCGTTGATCACGCCGCCGCCGTTGATAACGAAGTCGGGGGCGTAGTAGATGCCGCGAGCCTTCAAAGCCAGGCCGGAAGCAT
>JAZRBN010000024.1:0-35160 GCA_045635105.1 Faecousia sp.
CGGAGGAAGTGGAATTATTTGGGGCAGGAGTACAGAGAATGTTGTAGGTGATAAACTTCCAGGAGGAATCCAAGGCATTTATAACGGCTCACCTTCCGGTGACGGTCGCGGTAGCGTGATTGCAATGAATTTTAGACAAACACTAAATGCACAGCACTTTGAAGGACAAATGACTGATCCTATAGTTTGCACAGCGGTTGATTGCCTTGATTATTTGCCAAAGGATTGGAATGAACGTCTTACTAAGCTCGGATACGCTTATAACGGGAAAGCGAATTTCGCCGTGTGGACAGCTGAAGAATACGATAAGCTTCGTGAGATTCTAAGCGAATGCACTTCTATTGTATCGGAACTGAATCGCAAAACTTCTGAAATTGCCGCAAATATAACGGCAGATCTTGCGCCTGCACATATTCGCAAAACAGCAGAATATGTTGGTGCGTTTGTTTACCGCTTTAATTCTATTGAAAACTTGGTGAATACCTTGTTTGATATTGGTTGGCTAAAAGTTACCCGCGATAAAGAAAAACCTGCTATTTGTGTTGTAAAAAGTTAAAAACGCATGCTCATCTCAAAGCGATAATCATCCGCTTTATGTATAATTCGTTTTTTGTGAGAGTTCAAAGTCATACGCAAAACTGCCGAAAATATCTTTTTTATAGCCCATAGACAAGAACAAACTCACCCATTTTGGGTGAGTTTGTTCTTTCTAATGAAGGGATTCGAACAATAAAAATGCAGCGCGGACGAGCGCTGCCGGCGAGGGGGAGCGAAGGGAGCGCCGCCGGTGGCGGAACAAGCGAGATGAGCGAGTGGCAGCGGTCGGCAGATGACGCAGCCGCACCGTCGGCAAGGAACATGCCGGGCACCGCAACAGGACAGACCGAGCCGAACCTTGATTTTCCCCAAAGGCGAAAATGCAAACGAATCTCTTCATCTCCGCCAATCATAAAACCCACCCCATACGGGGTGGGTTTTGCTGTGTATTACAGTTCGATATCCAGCTGAGAAATGACGGCGGCGCAGCGTTTGCACAGGCCGTTTTCGTCGGCTTCCTGGGAGTGCATCCAGCAGCGGGGGCATTTTTCGCCCTTCGCCTCGGTTACGCCTACGGTAAGACCGGGCAGGTTCACGCCGGTGCCAACGGTCGCGCCGGCTTCGGGCGCTTCCCAACCGCAGGAGGAGACAATGAAGATTTCTGCCAGATTGAGACCCTCACAGGCAAGTTTCAATGCTTCGTCATCGGTGCTGAGGCTCACGTGTGCTTCCAATGCCTTGCCGATGCGCTTTTCGCTGCGGGCGATTTCCAGCACGCCGTTCACATCCTGCCGCAGCTTCATTACCGTATCCCACTTTGCCATAGCGGCATCGTCCAGGGCATAGGCATCGAAATTCTCCGGCATCTGATTCAGCAGAATGTTCCGGCAGTCATCGTCAGCCCGGTGGGGCATTGCCTGCCAGATTTCATCACAGGTGAACGCCAAAATGGGCGCAAACAGCTTTGCCATAGCGTCCACCAGCAGGAACAGCGCTGTCTGCGCGGAGCGGCGGCGCAGGCCGTTGGGAAGCTCGCAGTACAGCCGGTCCTTGATGATGTCCAGATAGAAGGAAGACAGCTCTACCACGCAGAAGTCATTGATAATGTGGGAAACCACGTGGAACTCATAGTTCTCGTATGCCTTCTTGCAGGCGGCGGTGAGGGCGTTCAACTTGGTCAGCACCCATCTGTCCAGCTCTTCCATATCGGCTGCTGCCACCAGATTGTTGGGGTCAAAGCCGTTCAGGTTGCCCAGGCAGTAGCGGGCGGTGTTGCGGAATTTCAGATAGTTCTGTGCGATCTGCTTGAAGATTTCCTTGGAGCAGCGCACATCTGCGTGGTAATCGGAGGATGCCGCCCACAAACGGACGATATCCGCGCCGAAGTCCTTGATGAGATCTGCGGGGTCAACGCCGTTACCCAAGCTCTTGTGCATAGCGCGGCCCTGTCCGTCCACCACCCAACCGTGGGTCAGCACCTGCTTAAAAGGTGCTCCCCGGTCCAGCGCGCCAACGGAGGTGAGAAGGGAGGATTGGAACCAGCCGCGGTACTGGTCAGCGCCTTCTAAGTATACATCAGCCGGCCACAGCTGGGGGGTGCGATGCATCAGGGAGGCGTAGTGGGTAGAACCGGAGTCGAACCAGCAGTCCAGGGTGTCGGTCTCTTTATCGAATTCCTTGCCGCCGCAGTGGGGGCAGGTGAAGCCGTCGGGAATCAGCTCCATAGCGTCCTTTTCAAACCAGATGTTGGAGCCGTGCCGGTCAAAGAGAGCAGAGATTTTGGCGATGGAATCGGGATTGGATACGGGCTTTCCGCAATCCTTGCAGTAGAAAACAGGAATGGGAAGACCCCAACGGCGCTGCCGGCTGATACACCAGTCGGCTCGTTCCTTAATCATACTGACCATCCGGTCGCCGCCCCAGCCGGGGAACCACTGGACATTCTCAATGGCCTTGACCGCCTGATCCTTGAAGGATTCTACGGAGCAGAACCACTGGGGTGTGGCCCGGAAGATGACCGGCTTTTTGCAGCGGTCGTGGTGGGGATAGGAGTGGATAATCTCCTCGGCAGCAAACAGCATACCAGTCTGCTCCATATCCGCCTTGATGATGGGGGTGGATTCTTCGGTTTTGAGGCCTGCATACTTACCTGCGTAGTCAGTGTGGCGGCCGTAATCATCCACGGGCACCACCAGCTCCATACCGTAGCGCATACAGGTCTGATAGTCGTCAGCGCCGAAACCGGGAGCGGTGTGGACACAGCCGGTACCGGAGTCCATAGTAACATACTCTGCATTCACCAGCCGGGAAGTTTTCGGCAGGAAGGGGTGGCTTGCCAGCATATTCTCAAAGAAGCTGCCGGGGTAGGTTGCCAGCACCTCATAGTTTTCAAAGCCGCCGATTTTCATAACCTTTTCCATCAGTGCCTGTGCCATAATGTAGGTTTCGCCGTTTTCAGCCTTTACCAGCGCATAGCTGTCCCGGGGGTGCAGGCAGATTGCCATATTGCCCGGCAGGGTCCAGATGGTGGTGGTCCAGATGACGAAGAAGAGCTTGCTCTTGTCCACATCAGCCAGCTTGCCCAAATCGTCTGCCAGGGGGAACTTTACATATACGGAGGTACAGGGGTCGTCCTTGTACTCAATATCTGCCTCTGCCACAGCGGTGGCGCAGAAGGGACACCAGGTAACGGGCTTCAAGCCCTTGTAGATATAGCCCTTGTCGAACATCCGGCCAAAGACCTTGACCTCTTGCGCTTCGAAGTGCTTATCCATAGTGCGGTAGGGATGCGCCCAGTCGCCAACAACGCCCAACCGCTGAAAGCCGCCCATTTGCTTCTGAATGAAGTCCTCGGCAAATTCCTCACAGGCCTTGCGGAATTCGGGCACAGACATATCCCGGTTCAGCTTTTTCTTGGAATTTTCAATGGCCCGTTCAATGGGCAGACCGTGGTTGTCCCAGCCGGGGACGTAGGGGGTGTAGTAGCCCATCATCGCGTGGCTGCGGACAATAAAGTCCTTCAAGGTCTTATTTAGCGCATGGCCCATATGGATATAGCCGTTGGAGAAGGGAGGGCCGTCATGCAGCACGAAGGGGGGCAAATTTTTGTTCTTTTCCAGCATAGCGTTGTAAAGGTCCAGCTGGTTCCATTTTTCCAGCATACCCGGCTCCCGGGCAGGCAGTCCCGCCTTCATAGGGAAGTCGGTTTGGGGTGTGATAATGGTGTTTTTATATTCCATTGGAAAATACCTCCATAAAATAATCGTAAAAAGAAATGCCTTTGCCTCATAAAGAGACAAAGGCATTGTAACCTCTGCGGTACCACTCTTGTTCCGGAAAGGTTTCCGGCACTCATTTGCACGGTATCGGGTGCAACCGGCGCAGCCTACTGTGAGTTCGGTGCGCTGCTCAAAGGGGATACAAAAAACGGATACCTGCTGCCTTGCACCCTCCGGCAGCTCTCTGGTGGCATTGTCATTTTTTGCCTGTCCTTATCTTAGCATTGTCTTATCAGCGTTTGGTGGGGTCGTAGTTCCGGCCAAACTGCAAATTGGTAAATTTGCTGGTAGTAGTGTCTGTGGTGGGATGCTTGGGCTCTGCGGTGGGAATGGGTTCATCGGCAGTGCCAATGAGGTTTTGCAGAGAGATGGAAATCTCATCTGCCACAGCATCCGCTGCTGCCCGGGAGCCTTCCACCATATCGAAGTCAAACGCGCCGTTGGGGGTAGCTGTGGGCGCATTGGAGGATTTGATCCGGTCCAGCGCTTTCAGACAGCCCATAATCTGCTCTTTCAGCACGTCGATCTTATTGCAGGCGGTTCTGCGGGCTTCTTCCACCCGTGCTTCTTCTGCGGCAATCAGCGCATCGGCGTTCTTGGCGCTTTCGCTGGCAGCGGCATTGGCATCGGTGAGCATCTGGGTGCATTTTGCTTCCGCCTCTTTCACCATCAGATCGCAGGTCTTCTGGGCGTTGACGATGGCATCCTTCATACTGGCCTCGTTGCTGCGGTATTCTTCCAGCTTGCTGACCAGCACCTTCATCTTGCTTTTGAGCAATGCGTTTTCTTTGTACAGAGTAATGTAATCCTCAGTCAGAGGCTCCAAAAACTCATCCACAGACTGCATATCATAACCGCCAAAGGTAGCGCGGCTAAACGCAACTTTTTCAATTTCTTGGGGTGTAATCATAGCGTATCCTCTCTGGTGTTATTAGATAAAGCTTGCGGATTCTGCCTGAATGGTTTCCAAATCACCAACAACATCCATATTGTGGGGGCAGAACAGGTAGGTGGACTGGGCAACCTTCTTTACACTGCCGTCCAGGGCGTACACGCTGCCGGACAGGAAGTCCACAACCCGGCGGGTCAGCGCCTTGTCCACATTTTCCATATTCAAAATGACGGCCTTGCGCTTACGCAGCTCGTCGGAGGCCTTGGCGGCATCATCAAAGGTCTTGGCGTGGAACAGAACGACCTCCTGCTTGCCGGAGCTCATATTCAGCACCTGGCCGTTAAAGCCGGATGCGGGAGCGGGTGCGGCGGGCGCAGCCTCGGTTTCACGGGTAAGGGAAGCGAAGGGAGAAGTGCGGCGGGCGCGGGGGGCAGATTCCTGAACCGGTTCCTCGAAATCGGTCATTTCCTCGTCGTAATCGTCATAATCTTCGTCGGAATAGGGCTGGGCAAACTTTTTTACATTATCCCAAAAACTCATATATCTGTATCCTCCTGAATATGTTCACGCTCCCTTTTCTTGGAGCGTAACTATTGATAGTCCCGGGCGCCAAAAATTGCAGTGCCCACACGAATCATCGTGCTGCCGCAGCTGATTGCATCTGCGTAATCGTCGGACATTCCCATAGACAAAATTCTAACACATACATTATCGTATTTTTTTGCCATTATGTCAACAGAAAGGTTGCACATTTTTTGAAAAAATTTGTGATTATCTGTGGAATTTTGGCAAATTGGGGGAATTGCCATAAATCCAAGTACCCGAATTGCCGGAAATTGCCCCATTTGGGATAAAACGGAATCCACTTCCTCCAAGGAAAATCCGGACTTGCTTTCTTCCTGGGCAATGTTGATTTCCAGCAGGATGTCCTGCCGGATTCCCTGCCGGACGGCTTCCTTGTGCACAGCCTCCAAAAGGCGCATAGAATCCACGCTGTGAATCAGCGCTACCTTTCCCACAACCTGCTTGACCTTGTTGGTTTGCAGGTGGCCGATAAAGTGGACAGGAGCGCCGGCGTAGGCATTTTGCGCCAGCTTTGCGGTTAATTCCTGCACCCGGTTTTCACCGCAGCAGTCCACACCGGCGGCAATGGCCTCCCGGACGGCGTCTGCATCGTTCATTTTGGTGGCGGCGCACAGGAGAACTTCACCGGGATCCCGACCGGCGGCAATGGCCGCCCGCGCCATATTTTCTTTGATTTTTGCCACATTTTCTCTGATTGACACGGTATTTTCCTTCTTTCTGTGGACGCAAAAAGGCGGCGAAGCATCGCTCCGCCGCCTTTTTGCTACACGGTTTGTGCTGCTTTGATCGGCTTCATTGGGGCAAGGGTGGAGATGGCATGCTTGTAAATCATTTGCTGTTTGCCGTCGCTGACCAGTACCACCACAAAGCTGTCATAGCCGGTGATGGTGCCCCGGAGCTGAAAGCCATTCATCAGAAACAGTGTTACGGGAATTTTCTCCCGCTGCACCTCTCCCAGAATCGCTTCCTGTAAATTGATAGGGTCAGACATTATGTATTCCTTCTTTCTTTTGGGATACATAAATCTTACCATTATTCACTTGTCTGATTCTGCTAAAATTTGTCGGGCTTTTGCAAGAATTTGCGCTGTACCGTCCGTTTCCTCCCGACGGAGCCAATGAATGGCAGGATTCCGTCGGAACCAGGTCAGCTGCCGCTTGGCGTATTTCCGGGAGGACTGCTGCACCAGAGCGGTGGCGGTTTCCATAGAGCTGCGTCCCCGCAGCGCGTCCACAAATTCCTTGTAGCCGATGGCCTGCATAGCGGTGGATTTTTCCGGCACGCCTTCGGCAAGCAACGATTGGATTTCTGCAATTAAGCCTTGGGAGAGCATTGCTTCCACCCGCCGGTCAATTCGGTCGTACAGGGTAGATCGCTGGGCATCCTCCAAGGCAAACCACACCGGCGTATACCGGGGCGGGAGGGCTTGGGTTTTCCGGTTGTGCTCGGTGATGGTGCTGCCGGTTTCCAGGTAAACCTCCATAGCTCTGATAATTCGCTTTTGGTCGGACGGGTGCAGCCTTTCTGCCGACTCCGGGTCAACGAGGCGCAGTTGTTCAATCACCGCTTCGATGCCTGCTTTGGCGGCAAGCTGTTCCAATTCTTCACGGCGACCGGTGGAAGGAACGGGGGCAAAGGCGTTGCCCCGCATCAGCGCGTCCATATAAAGGCCTGTGCCGCCTACCACAATGGCGGTTTTTCCCCGGGACAGAATATCGTCCACAACAGGCGTTGCCATGGCGCAGTACTTGCCCACGGAAAAGTCCTCCCAGGGCTCTGCAACCGATAGCATATGGTGGGGAATGCCCTCCATTTCCTCGGCAGTTGGCTTGGCGGTGCCAATGTCCATACGCTTGTATACCTGCATAGAGTCGCAGGATACAATTTCGCCGCCCAGTTCTTTTGCCAGCGCAATGGATAGCGCCGTTTTGCCGGAGGCGGTAGGCCCGGCAATGCAGATCAGATTGTTCATAAAACGCTTCCTTTAACTGCGCTTAAACTGCTTTTCCAGCTGCTTTTTGCTGAGGGTGATGCAGATGGGTCTGCCGTGGGGACAGTGTTTCAAATCCTCCCGGGACAGCACCAGCTCTGCCAGCTTTTCCAGCTCCTGGCGGCTGCTCTGCCAGCCGGCCTTGATGGCGGCCTTGCAGGCTACGGTGTGGAGCAGCTCGTCCCGGACGGATTCCTTTCGCTCTTTCCGTCCGTTCAGCAAATCCTGCGCCAGGGTTTCCAGAGCATCAGCCGCCTGGGAGCCATCTAAATCCATAGGGATTTGACGGATCAGCACGGTGTTCTCGCCGAATTCCTGGATCTCAAAGCCCAGTTCCTCCAAAAGCCCGGTATTTTCCAGCAAAATAGCTGCGCCGTCGGCGCTTAGCCGGTGGGCAATGGGGGATAGCAGGGTCTGGGCGGAGATGGTCTCCTGATTGGCTTTCAGCTTTTCAAAGAGAATCCGCTCGTGGGCGGCGTGTTTGTCGATTAAGTAGGCGTCTTCCCCTTGCTCTACGATGATGTAGCTGTTGTACAGCTCACCCACATAGCGCCAGGGAATTTCCTTTGGCATAGCGGCAATTTCTACTTGCTCCGTTTCTTCTGCTGGAATGGATACCACAGGTTTTGCTGCGGGAGTGGGGAGAATCACCTGCTCCCGAATGGGGGGCAGAACTGTCCGTTCCACCGCCATTGCAGTAGCTGCCGCAGCCAAGGGAGAGGGCTTGGGGGCATCTTTGACCGCGGCAGAGAATTGCTTAAATTCCTGGGCGTTCATTGTGCGGAAGAAATTCTCCTGCTTGGCAGGGGCAGCTGCCGGTGGAGTAGGTTTGCTGGCCGGCACAGCCGGTTTTGCAAACTGCACCTGGGGGCGGTCCTCAGTTTTGTTGAGAGCGCCAAGGACGCCATAGTGAACGCAGTCAAAAACGGCCTTTTCATTTAGGAATTTTACCTCGGTTTTTGCCGGGTGTACATTCACATCCACCGCATTGGCAGGCAGGGTTAAATGCAATACGCAGGCGGGGAATTTGCCCACCATAATCTGATTGCGGTAGGCCTCTTCCAGGGCGGCAATCAGCAGCCGGGATTTTACCGGCCGGTCATTGACAAAAAAGGTCTGCAAGGCGCGGCTGGGTCGGGCGTCGGTGGGCTTGGACACAAAGCCGGTGAGGGTGAAGCTTTCCCACTTGCTGTTTAGGGGAATCATTTTACCGCTGTCTCTGCCGTAAACGCAGTAGACCGCCGCTTGCAGCGAGCCGGTGCCCGGTGTGGACAGAACCTCCTTGCCGTCCCGCAAAAAGCGGAAGGCAACCTCCGGGTGGGCCAGCGCCTGCATCTGCACCGCAGATGCTACCTTGCCGCCCTCCACAGTGTCGGATTTCATAAATTTCATACGGGCCGGGGTATTGAAGAACAAATCCCGCACGATAATGGTTGTGCCGTCGGGACAGCCGGCCTCGGATTCTTCGGTAATTTCGCCGGCTTCCAGGTGCAGCGATGTGCCGCTGATGGCGCCGGGGGTTTTTGTGAGCAGGTCGATGCGGCTGACCGAGGCTACCGCTGCCAGCGCTTCACCCCGGAAGCCCATAGTCGCAATGGCGGCTAAGTCCTCGGCGGTTTTCAGCTTGGAGGTGGCGTGGCGCAAAAATGCGGTTTTGGCATCTTCGGGGTTCATACCGCAGCCGTTGTCGGTAACCCGCAGGAAGGTCATACCGCCGTCGCGGATCTCCACCGTAACCTGGGTCGCGCCGGCATCCACAGCATTTTCAAGCAATTCCTTTACCACCGACGCAGGGCGTTCCACCACCTCGCCGGCGGCAATTAAATTGGCAACGTGAGGGGAAAGCTGAATGATTTTAGACATAGAATCACCTCATGGCAGATAGTGCGATTTGGTTAATGGTCATATGCATCAGAATGGGGGCAATGACGGTATCCGCCTGCTTATAGGCACCGGCAAGGGCAATGCCGGCGGGCAGATACTGGATAAAGCACAGAAGCAGGGTGCGCCAGCTCTCAATGCCGATAAAGCCTACAATGTGAATTAGCGAAAATAGCGCAGCGGATACACAGTAGCCAAGGAAATGATTTTTCCGATATAGCTGCTGGAAAATCAGTCCTCGGAACAGGGTTTCTTCTACCACCGGCACCAAAAACACGGTGCAAAAGGCAATGATTTTTCCGTGCTCGGTGGTCAGTTCCAAAATGGCTTGGTCGTTGGCATTGGAAAATTCCGGGTCAATTTGCAAAATTACAAAGCTGAACAGAAACATTGCCACATAATAAACCGCCAGTCCCAGCGCCGCGCACCGCAGACACCGCCAGGGGTTTTCCCAGGCTGCCTGCACTGAGCGCCAGAGAAAACTGCGGAAGATACAGACCACGGCAACAAAGTTGATGATAAAAAAGAGGACATTCAGCAGCGATGGGGATATGGGCTGCCCCAGAAAATATGCCACTGTGCCTATGAGACCGGGAAGGAAAAACTGATAAAACAGCAGATATCCGCAACCCAGCAGGTTCTCGGCGCGGCTGGTGGAAATGGATAGTTTCATATTACTCCAACATCTTTTTCAGCTTGTACAGCTGGTTCATAGCTTCAATGGGGGTGAGGGTTTCCACGCTGATGTCTTCCAGCGCGGCGCAAACCTGCTGGCTGCGTAAATCCAGCATACTCAGCTGATCGTCCGGCGCTTCCTCCCGGATTTTTACAGGCGCAGAGGGGTTTTCGCTCTCCAATTCCTGCAAAATCTGACGGGCGCGGGTAATCACTGCCGAGGGAAGCCCTGCTAATTTTGCAACCTCTACGCCAAAGCTGTCATCGGTGGCGCCGGGAACGATTTTTCGCAGGAAAATCATCTTATCCCCCGGTTTTTTCAGGGCAATGTTGTAGTTTTTAATGCCGGGCAGCTGGTCTTCGATGACGCTCAGCTCGTGATAGTGGGTGGCAAAGAGGGTTTTTGCCCCCAGTGTTTTGGGATTGGCGGCGTATTCCAGCACCGCACGGGCGATGGCCATACCGTCGTAGGTGGAAGTACCTCTGCCGATTTCGTCCAGAATCAGCAGGCTCTTGGCGGTGGCGTACTTCAAAATAGACGCCATTTCCGCCATTTCCACCATAAAGGTGGACTGTCCGGAGGACAGGTCGTCGCTGGCGCCGATGCGGGTAAACACCCGGTCCACCAGTCCGATTCTTGCGCTCTTGGCAGGGACAAAGCTGCCCATCTGCGCCATCAGCACGATCAGCGCCACCTGGCGCATATAGGTGGATTTACCTGCCATATTGGGGCCGGTGATAATGGAAACCAGGTTTTCCCTGTTATCCAGCCGGGTGTCGTTGGGGACAAAGAGGGTGTCTTTGAGCATCTTTTCCACCACGGGGTGGCGGCCGTCGGTAATGGAAATCTCGCTGCCCGGCACAATCTCCGGACGGCAGTAGTTATTCTTCACCGCAATCGTTGCCAGGCTGCACAGCACGTCCACCCCGGCCACCGCCGCAGCGGCAGTTTGCACCCGGGCGGCCTGGGCTGCCAAATGCTCCCGCAGCTGGGTAAACAGCTGGTATTCCAAAGCCGTGCAGCGCTCCTTGGCAGTGAGCACCTGCTCTTCCAGCTCTTTTAATTCCGGGGTGATGTAGCGCTCGTTGTTGGTAAGGGTCTGCCGGCGGATATAGTGGGCCGGCACCTGGTCCACAAAGGATTTGGAAACCTCGATGTAATAGCCGAATACCCGGTTGTAGTTCACCCGCAGGGTGCGGATGCCGGTCTTTTCCCGTTCCTCTGCCTCGATGGCAGCCATTGTTCCCGCGCCGCCGTCCATAATGTCTTTCAGCCGGTCCACCTCTGCATTGGCGCCCTTGCGGATAATGCCGCCCTCCCGGACGGTCAGAGGAGGCGAGTCGGTGATGGTGTTTTCAATTAAGGCGGCGCAATCGGTCAGCGGGTCAATGGCTTCTTGCAGCCTTTGCAGCAGGGGGGATTTCCTTCCTTGCAGCAGGCGTTTCACCTCCGGCAAAGCCCGCAGACCGCCGGCAAGACCCAGCAAGTCCCGGCAGTTCACTGTGCCGGTAACGATGCGGGTCATAACCCGCTCCAAATCCGTAACATATTTCAGCGCCTCGGTCATTTCGCCCCGGCCTACGGTGTCGTTAACCAGTTCCTCCACCGCATTTTGGCGGCTGATAATTTCGCTTATATCCAGCAAAGGCTTTTCCAGCCAGCTGCGCATCAGTCTGCCGCCCATGGGGGTGTGGGTTTTGTCCAGCACCCACAGCAGTGTTCCCCGCTTGTCCTTGGAACGCAGGGTCTCTTCCAGTTCCAGATTCCGCCGGGCATCCATATCCAGCTCCATAAATTTGCCGGTGGTGTAGTATTGCAGCTGGCGGATATGGGACAGGTCATTTTTTTGCAAACTAGACAGCAGTTGCAGCAGGCTGCCGGCAGCCACAACGCCTTCGGTCAGATTGGCAAGACCCAACTGGTCGATTGTAGCGCCAAAGTGCTGTTCCAGCAGATTTTGGGCAATTTCTTCCCGGAACTGCTCCGGTTTGCCCTCGTCCACGCAGCATTGCAGCCTATGGGTGAGGGCATCGTTTAGTACTTCGCAGTAGGCGGCGCTCCCGAAGCGAATCACCTCCGACGGAGAGAACCGACCCAGCTCCGATGCGGCAGCGGCAGCGTCGGCGCAGACGGTAACATAGAAAGCGCCGGTGGACACATCGCAGAAGGCAAGACCCAGCCGGTCATTTTCCCCGTACAGGCAGCCGATGTAATTGTTGCGGCTCTCGTCCAGCATACAGCTTTCCGTAACCGTGCCGGGGGTAACGATGCGGGTAATGTCCCGCTGCACAATGCCCTTTGCCTGGGCGGGGTCTTCCATCTGCTCGCAGATGGCAACCTTGTAGCCCTTTTGCACCAGCCGGGCAATGTAGGAATCCACCGAGTGGTAGGGTACACCGCACATAGGGGTCTGCTCCTCCACAGGCTTGTTTCTGTCCCGGGTGGTCAGGGTCAAATCCAGCTCCTTGGCAGCCAGCTTTGCGTCCTCGTCGAACATCTCGTAGAAGTCGCCCAGCCGGAAGAAGAGAATGCAGTCCTGATTCTGCTCCTTGATATCAAAATACTGCCGGCGCATAGGGGTCATTTCCTGCGACTTTGTAGCCATAGCGTTTCAGTCCTTTTCTGTAATCTCACCGGTCAGACTCCAGGTGGTGGCGCCGGTGATGGTGATGGTGGCGAAGGTGCCGATGCGGGAAGGGTCGCCCACGAGTCTGACCAATCTGCCGCCTTCTGTGCGGGCGGTGAGGAAGTCTTTGTCGGTGCCGTCGATGAGACAGCGCATTTCTTTGCCGATATATTCTCTGTGCAGCTGCTCGGAAATGCCGTTTTGCACAGCGCAGAGCCGGTCGAACCGGCGGTTCTTTTCCTCTTTTGGGGTGGGGTCTTCCATAGTGGCGGCAGGTGTGCCGGCACGGGGGGAGAAGATAAAGGTAAAGAGGGAATCGTAGCGCACCTGTTCAATCAGAGAGATGGTCTCTTCAAATTCTTCCTCCGTCTCACCGGGAAAGCCCACGATCACATCAGACGTCAGCACCAGTTCCGGCATTACGGATTTGGCGTAGGATACGATTTCTAAGTATTTTTCCCGGTCATAGTGGCGGTTCATAGCTTTCAGCACCCGGGAAGAGCCGGACTGGAAGGGTAGATGCAGCTGCTTGGCAATTTTGGGGTTGGCAGCCATGGTGTCAAAGAGCTTTTTGGAAGCATCCCGGGGATGGCTGGTCATAAAGCGAATGAGAAAATCGCCGGGCAGCGCCGCAATTTTCGCCAGCAAATCTGCAAAGTCCACGCCCTGCTCTAAATCCTTGCCGTAGGAGTTTACATTCTGACCCAGCAGGGTAACATCCTTCACACCGGCATCGACCAGTTCTTTGCACTCGGCAAGAATGTCCTCCCACTTCCGGCTGCGCTCCCGTCCCCGCACATAGGGCACAATGCAGTAGGTGCAGAAATTGTTGCAGCCGTACATAATGGAGACCCAGGCTTTTAAGGTGTTGTCCCGATTCTGGGGCAGTCCCTCCACAATAGAGCCGGGTTCATCTTCGGTAAAGAAAGTGCGCTTGCCGGTAAACAGCACCCGGGAGAGGATCTCCGGAAATTGCCACAGGTGGTGGGTGGAAAACACCCCGTCCACGTGGGGATAGCTGTTTTTGATGCGGGTAACCACCTTTTCCTGCCCTGCCATACAGCCGCAGAGGAAAATCTTCTGTCCCTTGTGGCGGCGCTTGGTATGGGTCAGCGCGCCTAAGTTGCCGAAGACCCGCTGCTCCGCATGTTCCCGAATGGCGCAGGTGTTCATCACCACCGCGTCAGCGCCTTCGGCAGAATCGGTGATGGCGTAGCCGCTTTCAATCAGCACTCCGCGAATCCGCTCGGAATCCGCTTCATTCTGCTGGCAGCCGTAGGTTTCCACATAGGCGGTGGGGGTTATGCCTTGCGCCTGCCAGTAGCTTCTTATTTGTTCACAGAAGGCAAGCTGGCTGTCCAGCTGCTCCTGGGTAATCACGGTGGTTTTTCCCATTGTGGAATTGCTCCTTATGCATATAAGTTCTCAATATAGAATAATAGCATTTTTTTGCGCCTTTTGCAAGGGGCAGAGCGTGATTTTGCGGGATTGTTAACATTTTGGAAACGCTCTTGCTTTTGGGACGAGGGCGTGGTAAACTAAGGGAAAAATAACCCGCTTGCGGGGGAAAGAGGATAGGGTATGTATTGTAAATTTTGCGGGGCAGAGCTGTGTGAGGATACGGCGGTTTGCCCCTCCTGCGGCGAAGTACAGGCAGAGAGCGTAGCTGCGCCTAAAAAGAAAATCAGCACAGGGAAGCTGATTGCCATAATTGCCGGCGGCGTGGCGCTGCTGGCGGTGCTGGTTGGCGCTATCCTTTATGGCGTGGGTGTGGATCTGCGTCCCCGGGAGAATGATATTTTCCGGAAGGATTCCTATACGGTCAAAGATGATGTGGCAGAAAAGAACGCAGGGGAAATCGTGGCAACTATGGGCGACCAGGTGTTGACCAACGGCGAATTGCAGGCTTACTACTGGACCAGCGTCTATGACTTTATGGATTACTACGGCTATTATTTGAGCATGATGGGCGTGGATATTGCAAAGCCCCTGGACCAGCAGGTCTACGACCAGGAGACCGGCAAGACCTTCCAGCAGATGTTTTTGGAGAATGGCCTTGAAATTTGGCGCAGATATGCAACACTGTATCAGATGTCCCAGGAGGCAGGCTTTGAACTGAATGCAGAGCAAAAAGCGTATATGGACAGCCTGGAAGAGCGGCTTAACCAGCTGGCAAAAGAGAATAAGTATGACGATGTGGAAGAATTTATCGACAAGGAGATGTTCCCCGGCTGCTCCCTGGAAGCATACTTGAATTATAACCGGCTCAGCTATATCGGTCTGAGCTATTACGACACCCTCTATGAAAGCCTGATGCCCGGTCAGGAGGAGATTGAGGCCTACTATACCAAAAATGAAGATTCCTTTGAGGAAAATGGGTTCAGCAAGAGCGACGGCGATTATTACGCTGTGCGGCATATTCTCATTGGCATTGAGGGCGGCACCAAGGACGATAAGGGCAATATCACCTACTCCGATGCGGAGTGGGAGGCCTGCAAGGCTAAGGCCCAGAAGCTGCTGGACGATTTCCTGGCAGGGGACGCTACGGAGGAGGCCTTTGCAGAGCTGGCTAAAAAGCATTCCGAAGACCCCGGCTCTAAGGATAACGGCGGACTGTATGAAGACCTGACCAAGAAAACCTCCTTTATTGAGGGCTTTAAGAACTGGTATCTGGAAGAGGGCAGAAAGCCCGGCGATACCGGCCTTGTGAAGAATACGGAAAGCTCCGTGCAGGGCTATCACATTATGTATTTCAGCGGCAGCGAGCCTATCTGGGAGAAGGAAGCGACAGCTGCGGTGCTGTCGGAGAATACCTCCAAAATGTTGGAGGAGGCCGAGGAAAAGTGGCCCATGACGGTAAATTATAAGAAAATCGTTCTGGGTTATGTGGACTTGGCGGCAGAATAAAATAAAAGGCGAGTGCGGTGCACTCGCCTTTTCTAATCCCAATCCGGTTGCAAATCTATGCGCAGGGGTAGTGTGTGGAATATTTCGCCGGTTATGGCTTTGTATTCGGCAATGTCGGTGGTTTTTCGCAGCCGCTTGCCCAGTTTTTCTGCGTTTTCAAATTTACACAGCCAGTGCCGCCAGTTTTCTTTCATCCGGAACATAGCGTTCCGGGCAGAGCCGAAGGCAGAGATATATTCTTCCAGCAGCCCGTCGTGGAATTGCGCCAACGCCTTTGCCGTGGTGCCGCCGGGGGTGAACAGACCCGGGTCGCCGATGAGACCTCTGCCCAGCATTACAGCCCCAACTTGGGGAAATGCTTTGGAAAAATCGGCAATTTGCGCCTTGGTGCAAAGACTGCCGTTGTAGCAAAGGGGCGCTTTGCTTTCTTCCAGTGCGTAGCGGAAGGCATCCAAGTCCACGTTGCCGTTATAGAAAGCGCTGCGTACCCGGGGGTGGATAATCAGTTCGGCAATGGGATAGCGATTGTAGATGGAGAGAATCGCGGGGAACTCCTCTGCCGATTCAAAGCCGATGCGGGTTTTTACAGAGATGGGCAGGGGCGTTTTGGCGAAAATGCTGTCTAAAAAGGCATCCAGTGTATCCAAATCCCGCAGCATACCCCCGCCCTTGCCCTTTGCGGTAACCGTGCCGGAGGGACAGCCGATATTTAAGTTGATTTCCCCGTAGCCCAAATCCCGGCAAACCTCTGCCAGCCACAGGAAATCCTCCGGCACTTTGGTCAGCACCTGTGGCACCACGGGGAAGCCAACGGTATCTGCTTTTGGCAGCTCCCGCTGTTCCCGTTGCGTCAGTGTCCGGTGGATCGTGGGGGAGAGGAACGGGGTATAGTACCGGTCCACCCCGGGGAAAAAGCGGTGGTGCAGCCGGCGGTAAATGCTGTCGGTCAGCCCCTCCAAGGGGGCAAAGTATACATTCATATATGTACTCCCAAAGAAAGGGTGTGTTGCAAAATACCGCAACACACCCTAAAACTATGCAAATATCTACATCCTGCGGATGTAGGGGCGGATAGTATCCGCCCGTGGGCGACCACTGGTTGCCCCTACAAATTCTATTGGAGGATTGTTGAATTTTGCAATTTACCCTTTGTTTTTATACTTCCATAATCACAGGCAGAATCATAGGATTGCGCTTGGTGGTCTTGAATAGGTATCCGCTCAAATCGTTCTTAATGGCGGATTTTAAGGTGTTTCTGTCCCGAATCCGCTTGCGGTGGCACCGGTCGATGGCTTCCAGCACCACACCCCGCAGCTCCTCCATCAGCTCTTCGGATTCCTTCACATAAATAAAGCCTCTGGTAATAATGTCCGGACCGGAAATCAAGTCGCCGTCCTGGGCATCGATGTTGATGCACACCACAATCATACCGTCCTGAGCCAGATGCTTCCGGTCCCGCAGCACCACGCTGCCCACATCGCCCACGCCGGTGCCGTCCACAAAGACCTTGCCCGCAGGCACAGTGCCGTTGGCTTTGCAGGTCTTGCCGGTGAATTCGAACACAGAGCCAATTTCACCGATGCGCACATTCTTCGGGGAAAGCCCCATAGCCACCGCCAGCTTGCCATGGATTTGCAGATGGCGGTGTTCGCCGTGGACAGGCAGGAAGAATTTCGGCTTACACAGAGCGTGAATGATTTTCAGCTCCTCCTGGCAGGCGTGGCCGGATACGTGGAGACCTTCGCTCTTTTCATAGACCACCTCTGCGCCCTTGCGGTAAAGCTCATTGATAATCCGGGACACCGCTTTTTCGTTGCCGGGAATGGCGGAAGCGGAGATGATGATTCGGTCTCCGGACTGGATATCCACCTGCTTGTGGGTGGAAAACGCCATCCGGTACAAAGCGGACATATTTTCACCCTGGGAGCCGGTGGAGACAATGACCACCTTGTTTTTCGGCAGGCTCTTAATGGCGCCCAGCTCTACCAGCACGCCGGCGGGGATTTTTAAGTATCCCAGCTCCTGTGCCACTTGCAGCATATTTTCCATACTCCGGCCGGTAACGGCGACCTTTCTGCCGTAGCGGTGGGCGGTGGAGAGCACCGCTTGAATCCGGTACATATTGGAGGCGAAGGTGGTAACGATGATCCGGCTGTCGCAGTTTTTGAACTGCCGGTCCAGACCCTCTGCAACCAGGGTTTCACTGGGGGTGTAGCCGGGACGCTCCACATTGGTGGAGTCGCACATCAGCGCCAGCACACCTTCCTTGCCCAGCTGACCGAAGCGGGTCAGGTCGGTCATACCGTCCTTGGAGGTGGGGTCCAGCTTGAAGTCGCCGGTCATCACAATCGTACCCACCGGTGTCTTGATGGCGAATGCCACCGCATCGGCAATGGAGTGGTTTACGTGGATAAATTCCACGGTAAAGCAGCCGGCGCGCACCACGTCGCCGGGCTTGTGGGTGATGAGCTTGACCTTGTCGGCAATGCGGTGCTCTTCCAGTTTCAGCTTGATCAGACCGTTGGTCATAGCAGTTCCGTGAATGGGGCAGTTAACCTGCTGCATACAGTAGGGAATGGAGCCGATGTGGTCCTCGTGTCCGTGGGTGATGAACATACCCCGCAGCTTCTTTGCGTTCTGCACCAGGTAGGTAAAGTCGGGAATCACCAAGTCCACGCCGTACATTTCCTCGTCCGGAAAGCCTACACCGCAGTCCACCACAATCATATCCCTGCCGTATTCGATGACGGTGATATTCTTGCCGATTTCGTCCAGTCCGCCTAAGGGGATAATTTTCAGTTTTTCAGCCAATTGTATAAAACTCCTCTCAAAAACATAGCAAAGCTGCAGCCGTGTGTGATTTCTTCCCGGCCCTGTATCGCCGGAGAAAGCACCAAAACGCCTGCAAAACATATCTATTTGTAGTATATTGCACGGGTCTGTTCGCCCGATGCCGATAGCAGTATTATAACACAGCTTTGCTCCAATGTATACATTTTTTTGACGGATAAAATTTTGTGGGCGGATTTTTGCCGGGAAATGAAAATCATAGTTGCACCTTTGGAAGCAATTTGCTATAATGTAAAGAATACTGGACTATTGTGGAAAGTATACCCATTTGCAAGGAGGCGACGGCTTTGAATAAGAAAACAGGAAGACTGCTTCGGCCCAATATGGCGTGGTATTTTGTGCTTTTGCCCATCTTTGCCGTGGCGACGGCGCTGCTGCACGGGTATGTCCTTGCCGGCATTGAGCTGGCAGTGTGGGCGCTGGTGATGACGCTGTATCTGGTGCGCCGCGCCAGACGCAGAAAACAGCTGAAAGCCTTTTTGGAGAAGGCAGTGGATGCCCAGACCGGTGTGGAAGGGCAGCGTCCCCCGTTCCCGATGGTTACGGTGCAGCTGTCCGATGGCGCGATTGTCTATGCCAATGACCGGTTTGTTCAGCTGACCGGATATAACGACACAATGAAGCAACTGCATATCGGCGATGTTTTGCCGAATTTTGACATCCGGTGGCTGATTTCCGGTAAGACCGAGTTCCCCTACGATGTGCGCTTGCAGGAGCGCCGTTACCGGATTTACGGCACAACCTTGCAAGCGGATGACCCTCTGAGCACCCAGCTGGGTGTGCTGTATCTGGCAGACCTGACGGAGCTGTACCGGGTGCGGGATGAGTATATCCGTTCCCGTCCGGTGGTATCCATTATCCTGGTGGATAACTACGAGGAATTGACGAAAAACCTGTCCGAGGGCGCAATGTCTTCGCTGAATGCGAAAATCAACGACGCCATCACCCAGTGGACAGAGCCCTACCACGGCCTGCTGCGCCGGTTGGAGCGCAACCGGTATCTGTTCGTTTTTGAGAAACGGGATTTGAAACGGGCGATGGAGGATAAATTCTCCATTTTGGAGGATGTCCACGCCATTACCAGTCCTTCGGGTCTGGCGGCTTCTATTTCCTTCGGCCTGGGCGTAGAGGGGGAGACCTTTGAGGAGGGCTATCAGTTTGCCTCCCTTGCCATTGAGATGGCTCTCAGCCGGGGCGGCGACCAGGCTGTTGTGAAGGACAGAGTGAATTTCAATTTCTACGGCGGCCGGAACAAGGAGGCGGAGCAGCGCAGCAAGGTGCGTTCCCGTGTTACCGCCAATTCCCTGATGCAGCTGATTGGGCAGAGCAGCCGTGTGCTGGTTATGGGCCATAAGAATGCGGACCTGGATGCCATCGGCGCGGCGCTGGGTGTGGTGTGTATGTGCCGCAAGCAGGGTGTGGATGCCCACATCGTCGTTGACTTGCAGAACAATATGGCGCCGGAATTTTTAGAGGAAATCCGCGCTGTGCCGGAATATAGCAAGGCATTTGTTACCGGCGAGGACGCGCTGCTGCTCAGCGATAACCGTACCACTGTGGTGGTTGTGGATACCAAGCGCCCGCACCAGGTGGAGTGCCGGCATCTGTTGGAGGCTGTGTCCCGGGTCTGCGTGGTGGATCATCACCGCCGGGCGGCGGATTATATCAAGCCTGTGGTCAATCTCCACGAGCCCTATGCTTCTTCTGCTTCGGAGCTGGTAACAGAGCTTCTGCAATACGCGGTGGAGATGGACGATGTGCTTCCCATCGAGGCAAAGGCGCTGATGGCAGGCATCTTCCTGGACACCAAGAGCTTTAATGTCCGTACCGGTGAGCGTACCTTTGAGGCTGCCGCGTTTCTGCGTCAGCTGGGCGCGGATACGGTGGAGGTCAAAAAGCTGCTGCAAAACGATTTCCAGGATACTATGGAAAAATATCAGATTATCAAAGCCGCAAGGCTGTACCGCCACGAGATTGCCATTGCAGCCCTCAATACCGATACCTCCCGGGTGCTGGCATCCCAGGCGGCAGACGATTTGCTGAATATTTCCGGCATTACCGCCTCCTTTGTGCTGTATCCCGACGGCGATACGGTTATGGTGTCTGCCCGTTCCATCGGTGAGACCAATGTGCAGGTGATTTTGGAGCCCCTGGGCGGCGGCGGCAATACTGCCACAGCCGGCGCGCAGATTGCCGGCAGCACCGTCAAGAATGTGCTGGACCGGCTGGTTGCTTCTATTGATAAATTCTACGAAGGTTAAGGTGAAATACTATGAAGGTTATTTTGTTGCAGGATGTTAAGGGTAAGGGTAAGAAAGGGCAGATGCTGGAAATTTCCGATGGCTATGCCAGAAATTATCTGTTGCCCCGAAAGCTGGCTGTGGAGGCAACTGCCGACGCAGTGAATACCAAGCGTATGAACGACAAGGCTGCCGCTGAGAAGGCAGCCAAGGAACGGGCAGAGGCTATGGAGATTTCCAAGCAGCTCCGGGAGCTGACCTTGGTGGTAAAGGCAAAGGGCGGCGGCGCAGGCAAGCTGTTCGGCTCTGTTACCAACCAGGAAATTGCCGACGCGCTGAAAGCCTCTACCGGCATTGCGCTGGATAAGCGGAAGATTGTTCTGTCCGATTCCATTAAGAATGTGGGCACTTATACCGTCCAGTGTAAGCTGGGCTATGAGATTACCGCGCCTCTTACGGTGAAGATTGAAGAGATGTAAGCCTTTCAGAAAGGAGAACCGAGCATGGATGAATTGGTTGCAAGGCAGCTGCCCCATTCCGTAGAAGCGGAGCAGGCGGTGCTGGGCTCTGTGCTGATTGACAGCCGGTGCTTGACCGATGTAATCGGCATTGTGCGTCCGGAGGACTTTTATTTGCAGCAGAATCGGGAGATTTTCGAAACCGTTTATACTATGTTCAACTTCTCCCAGACCATTGACCCGGTAACCGTGCTGGATAAAATGCGGGAGTTGGGCGTGTATCACGATAACAGCCGGGACTATATTTTGCAGCTGATGGAGATTACCCCCACCGCTGCCAATGCGGTGCAGTATGCAAATATCGTCCGGGATAAAGCCACCTTGCGGGGTCTTGCCGAGGCCGGCACGGATATTTCCAAAATGGTGCAGGAACAGGTTGGCACCACGGGAGAAATTCTGGAAGCGGCAGAGAAGAAGATCTATGCCCTGCGCAAGGGTGAACGGGGCGATTCCTTAGAGCATATCGGCACAACGCTGCATAAGGTGTTTGACCGGCTGACAGAATTGAGCCAGTCCGATTCCGCCATTCCCGGTATGTCCACAGGTCTGCGGGATTTGGATAAGAAGATTAACGGTCTGAACAAATCCGACCTGGTGCTGGTTGCCGCCCGTCCCGCTATGGGTAAGTCTGCCTTTTCCCTGAATATGGCGCTGAATGTGGCGAAAAAGTACAAGAAAACCGTGGCGCTGTTCAACCTGGAAATGTCCCGGGAGCAGCTTGCTATGCGATTACTCTCTAACGAGAGCTTTGTGGACGGTCAGAAAATGGCCACCGGTAAGCTCAGTGAGGACGAGTGGGGCAAGCTGAGTATGGCGTCGGTTGCGCTGAGTCAGACGGATATCCGCATTGACGATAACCCCTCCATCACCGTGGCGGAGATGAATGCCAAGTGCCGCCGGGTGGAGAATTTAGGGCTGGTGGTCATTGACTACTTGCAGCTGATGAACGGCTCCGGCTACGGCAGGGGCGGCGACAGCCGTGTGAATGTGGTCAGTGAGATTTCCCGTTCCTTAAAAATTATGGCGAAGGAACTGAATGTTCCCGTGATTTGTTTGAGTCAGCTCTCCCGTGGCCCGGAAAGCCGCACGGATAAGCGGCCCATGCTGTCGGATTTGCGTGAATCCGGCGCTATCGAGCAGGATGCGGACGTGGTGCTGTTTTTGTACCGGGATGAGTATTACAATGAAAACACCGAGGAAAAGGGCGTTGCTGAGTGCATCGTGTCCAAAAACCGCCACGGCGAGGTGGGCACGGTGAAGCTGCAATGGATTCCCCAGTACCAGACCTTTGCCGACCGGGAGTGGAAGCATGCTGAATAAGCTGAGCGCAACCCTTCGCCGGTATGCTATGGTGCAGCCGGGAGATGCGGTGGTGTGCGCGGTGTCCGGCGGCGCGGATTCTATGGCGCTGCTGTGGGCGATGTATCTGTTGCAGGACAAGCTGGATATCTCGGTGTCTGCCGCTCATTTCAATCACGGACTGCGGGGCGCAGAATCAGATAGAGACGAGGCCTTTGTGCGGGATTTTTGCGCAGGCTACGGAATTGAGTTCGTGTCCGGAAGCGGCAAGGTGATTCCCGGAGAAAAAGGCCTGGAAGCGGCTGCCAGGGAGGCAAGATACGGTTTTTTGACCAGCCTTCCCGGTAAAATTGCCACAGCCCATACCGCCGATGACAACGCAGAGACAGTGCTGATGCACGTGCTGCGGGGCACAGGGCTGAAAGGCCTTGGGGGCATCACACCGGTAAGGGGCAATTTGATTCGCCCTATGTTGAATGTAACCCGGGAAGAGGTGCTTGCCTTTTTGGCAGAGTACAGCATTGCCTATGTGCAGGACAGCTCCAACGATGAAAATACCTTTCTTCGCAACCGGCTGCGGCACAAGCTTTTGCCGCTGCTGAAACAGGAGAATCCCAGCCTGGCTGTGAATGTGTCCGCTATGGCGCAGCGGTTGCGGCAGGATGAGGCGGCGCTGAGTGGGGCGGCCCAAGCGGAAATGACCAACCGGATTGGAAAGCTGCGGGCTATGGAGCCGGCGATTCGCGGCCGGGTGCTGGCGTCTTTTTTGACGGAAGCGGGTGTTAAAGAACCGGAGGCGGAGCATATTGCCCAGTTGGAGAGGTTGATTTTTTCCGAAAAACCCTCTGCCAAAGCGTCTTTTTCCAGAGGCATCACCATTGGGCGGAATTACGATGCGCTGGAAGTGTATACCGCTCCCAAAAGCTGGGAAACCCGGGAGCTGGTTTGCCCGGGAAGTACGCCCATTCCGGAGCTGGATTTGCGCATTGTCTGCCAGGCAGGCAGCGCAGAAAATACCCCCAACAGCTTTTGCGTTGCGCCCAGGGGGCGTATGGTGGTGCGTCCCCGGTCAGCGGGGGATACCATCTGCCTGTCCGGTGGCACGAAAAGTCTTAAAAAGCTGTTTATTGACCGGAAAATTCCAGCCTGTCAGCGGAATGCAATCCCCGTGATTGCAGACGATGAGGGGGTTTTGGGAGTTGCCGGTATAGGCGCAAACCTGGATAGACTTTCAGAGGATACAGATGCGGTAAGCATTTATATAGAATACCTATGATATACGGGAGGATTCCACAGTGGAAAAGAGTATTAAACAGATCCTGATTACCGAAGAACAGATTCAGAATAAGGTGGAGGAATTTGCGCAGCTTCTGTCCAGGGAATATGCGGATAAAGATCCGGTATTTGTGGGCGTGTTGAAAGGCGTGGTAATTTTCTTTGCCGATATGGTGCGGAAAATCAGCATTCCCTGCGAGATTGACTTTATGTGCATCTCCTCCTACGGCAGCTCCACTACTTCCGGGGGCAATATCGTGGTGAAGAAGGATCTTTCCGTGGATATTAAGGGTCGCCACGTGGTGATTTTGGAGGATATTTACGATACCGGCAATTCCTTGGAATTTGTCCAAAAGTACCTGCTGGAAAAAGAGCCTGCCTCTTTGAAAATCTGTACGCTGCTGGATAAGCCCGAGCGGCGCAGAGCCGGTGTTACCTTGGTGCCGGATTATGTGGGATTCACGATCCCTAACGAATTTGTGGTGGGCTACGGTCTTGACTTTAACGAGCATTACCGCAACCTGCCCTATGTGGGTATTTTGAAGCCCGAAGCCTATGAGAAATAAGGAGAAACGGAAAACTTGAAAAATCGCAGATGGATTACCATTGTCATTTATGTGGCAATTTTGGCGCTGGCATTTTCCTGGATGCTGGGGCTGTTTGGCGGAAGAGGAGACAACCTTCCCTACTCCCAGGTGATTGCCCTGTTCAATCAGGAGCAGGTCAAGAGCTTTGTGGTGGATGGGGCGTATATTGAGCTGAACCTCCACGCGCCTTATAACGGAAAAACAAACCTGACTGCCAAGCTGGCAGATCCGGAGGGCTTCCGCCAGGATATGTGGGACACTTTGCAGGCCCAGTCCCAGTCCGGTGTGTTGGAAAGCTATCATTTCATCCCGGAGGAAGGGATTTCTCCCTACGATTTTGTGCTGCCTGTGATTCTGGCAGGCCTGGTGCTGCTGCTTGTGTGGATGTTCCTGGTGGGTCGCGCCAATCAGAATAACCCTATGGCCAACTTCGGCAAAGCCCGCACCACCCACGGTCAGCCCGGTCAGAAGAAGATTACCTTCGATGATGTGGCAGGCGTGGACGAGGAGAAGGCGGAGCTGCAAGAGGTGGTGGATTTTCTGCGGAATCCTCAGAAATTTACCGACATCGGCGCAAAAATTCCCCACGGCATCCTTTTGGCAGGTGCTCCCGGTACGGGCAAGACCTTGCTTGCCAAGGCTGTGGCAGGGGAGGCAGGCGTGCAGTTTTTGTCCATCTCCGGCTCGGATTTTATGGAGATGTATGTGGGCGTGGGCGCCAGCCGTGTCAGAGACCTGTTTGACCAGGCAAAGAAGATTGCCCCTGCAATTATTTTTATCGATGAGATTGACGCGGTGGGCCGCAAGCGCGGAAGCGGTATGGGCGGCGGCCACGACGAGCGGGAGCAGACCTTAAACCAGCTTCTGGTGGAGATGGACGGCTTCGGCAGAACCGAGGGTGTCATCGTGCTGGCAGCTACCAACCGCCCGGATATTTTGGATCCGGCGCTGCTGCGCCCCGGTCGGTTTGATCGGCAGATTTATGTGCATACCCCCGATGCCAAGGGTCGGGAAGAGATTCTGAAAGTACACGCCAAGGGTAAGCGGCTGGATGCTTCCGTGTCCTTGAAAACGGTGGCGCTGGCAACTGCCGGCTTCACCGGCGCTGACCTTTCCAATTTGCTCAACGAGGCAGCTATCCTGGCGGCCCGGGAGAACCGGCCGGTGCTGAATATGCAGGACTTGAACGACGCTATGATGAAGATTATGGCAGGTCCTGAAAAGCGCAGCCGTGTCCGTCTGCAAAAGGATTTGCGGATTACCGCCGTCCACGAGGCAGGCCACGCGGTGGCAATGTACAGCCTGCCCACCCATGACCCGGTGCATCAGATTTCCGTTATTCCCAGAGGCAACGCCCTGGGCCTTACCTGGACTGCTCCCAGGGAGGACAGCGACCATCTGACCCGGAATGAAATGTACGAGCGGATCGTGGGCCTGCTGGGCGGCCGTGTGGCGGAAGCCTTGTTTTTGAAGGATATTTCCACCGGCGCGTCCAACGATATCGACCGGGCATCTAAGCTGGCCCGGGATATGGTGGCCCGGTACGGTATGTGCGAAAGCCTGGGCACGGTGTCCTACACCGGCGGCGATGAGCTGTTCATCGGTCGGGATTATGAGAAGGTGAAGGGGTACTCTGAGAAGGTTGCCGGCACCATCGACGATGAGGTGAAGGCGCTGATGGACAAGGCCTATGACCATTGCCGTCAGATTCTCACCCGGGATGCGGAAAAGCTGAAACAGGTGGTTGCGTTCCTTTTGGAACACGAAACTATGACCGGCCGGCAGTTTGCCGACTGTATGGCGGGTAATGCAATCAGCGAGGCTGAGGAAACCACCCTGTTCGACGAAGTAAAAACAGACGAATAACAAAAAGAGCGTGCTGATTGGGCAACACTCCATAAGGAAGTAATGCCTGAAAAAGCGCATATGTTCCCGCCACTCGGCGTTAAAAATGCTGGAAATACACCGAGTATTTCTGCGCTTTTTGCCTTGACTGGCAGAAACACCTGCGCTTTTCAGGTGCTATGCAGTTTTGAAGTGGCAACTTTTTCGATGAACAAATAACAAAATCTCCGGAATGCTGACGCATTTCGGAGATTTTTTATGCGGTTAAGCGGAAAAGGGGGCGTTCAAAACCAATACTTCCTTACGGAGTGTTGCCCCTGGCACGCTCTTTTTCATAGCACATATAGAATAATTGACAGAAATTGCAAAAGGCTACCCAGTACCACAAAGATGTGAAACACCGAGTGAAACCACGCCTTTTTCGAGCCGATGCCGTAGAGTACCGCGCCCAGGGTGTAGGTGATGCCGCCGGCCAGCAGCAGGAGAAAGCCGGGTTTTGTCAAAACCGCAATGGCCTGGGGCAGGAAGAAAATAATCCCCCAGCCCATTGTGATGTAGCAAATCATTGAGAACACATTGTACTTCTTTAAGTCAATGGCGGTCAGGGTTGCCGCCAGAATTGCCAGCGCCCATTCCATTATTAGCAGTCCCCAGCCGATCACCGGATACACCGGCAGAAATGCCGACAGCAGAATGGGGGTGTAGGTGCCGCAGATGAGAAAATAGATGGTGCAGTGGTCGATGATTTGCATAACCTTTTTGCCGGTGCAGGGCCGCAGACCGTGGTAGATGCTGGATATGGCATAGAGGGTAACCATTGTACCGCCGTAGATGGCAGCGCCGATGATTCCCGGTGTGCTATCATTCAACGCGGCTTTGATAACGCAAATGATCAGCGCAAGAATTCCCAGCCCGCCGCCAACGATGTGGGTTACCATATTCATAATTTCTTCACCACGGGTATAATTGGGGAGCAGTCTGTCCCGGAGCTTGATTCGTTTTGCCATAGCATTACCGCCTTTCTGGAATGATTATATTGTAGCGCGTTTTTTTGCAAATGCACCCTACTGTCTTTTTTTTTGGTATCTCCCGGCGGTAGAAGAGCGATTCCACTAGCGGGAGATTGTGCAATATGCACAAAAAATGCTGTGTTTTTTCTGTGCTGTTACAAGTTTTTTACAAAAAATTTGCATACTTATTTCGAAAAACTATGCTATAATGGTAGTGGCGGCAGGAAGACCGCCGTACTTGTGCAGTAAAAGGAGCTACCATGAATAACATTCTGTTTTTTTTAATGCCGAAGGCTATGTGCGCCTTTGTATATGACGATTATACCGTCCGGCAGGCTCTGGAAAAAATGGAGGCAGCAGGCTATGCAGCCTTGCCCATTCTCAATAAGCGGGGGGAGTACCGGGGCACCATCACAGAGGGCGATTTGCTGTGGGCGCTGAAAAATCTGTGCTATATGGATATGCGCCAGGCAGAGGCGCGGAAGATTATGGAGATCACCCGTCGGAAGGACTATGTGCCGGTGCGGGTTACCACCAATATGCACGATCTGGTCCAGCGGGCCAGCGGGCAGAACTTTGTTCCCGTGGTGGACGATAAGGACGCCTTTATCGGCATTGTAACCAGAAGCAGCATTATTAAGTATTGCTATCAGCAGCTGTTTCCGGAGGATTGAAAATACTACATAAAGCAGGGATTTTGCGATCCCTGCTTTTTATTGTGGTTGAAAAATTCACATTTTTCTGTTAAAATGAAAAAAATTGTGTCCCGGAGGGAAATTATGACCGATGAGAAGCTGAAAGCCATACTTGGCGCCAATATTGTTTCTTACCGCAAGCAGCTGCGCCTGACACAGGCAGGCCTTGCGGAGAAATTGAATTATTCCGATAAGGCTGTGTCCAAATGGGAGCGGGGGGAGTCTATGCCCGATGTGCTGACGCTGGTGCAGCTGGCGGAATTGTTTGGCATCACGGTAAGTGATTTGCTGACTGACCCCAATCAGCTGCCGGAAAACTCCGGCGCGGTGGTGGAGAAAATGGAAAAGGCCGTGGAAAAGACCTTGAAACGGAAGGCTAACAAGCAGAGTATTTTGGGATTAAGCTCGCTTTTGGTGTGGTTTGTGGCGCTGCTGCTTTTTGTGATCATTTCTTCCCTGGGGATTGAAAAGAGCTGGATTGCCTTTGTGTATGCCATTCCTGCCGATGCGGTGGTGAGGCTCAGCCTGCTCTCTGCGTGGCGGGATTTTCGGTGGAACAAAACGCTGGTGTCCGCGATTGTGTGGGGCGTGCTTCTGAGCCTGTATCTGTCGTTACTGCTGTTTGCTCAGTTGAACATCTGGAAGCTGTTCCTGCTGGGAATCCCCGGACAGATTGCGGTGTTTTTATGGTTCCGGCTGTTCCGGAAGCTGCCCAAGGAGGAAAAAGATGGATAAAGCTGCATTGCGCCGGGAGATTCGTCAGCGCAAACGGGCAATGACAGAAACGGAAATCGTTCAGCGCAGCGCCCGGTTGGGGGAGCTGTTTTGCGCCTGCCCGGCTTACCGGGATGCCAAAACCGTTTACGGTTACCTGCCTTATAATCAGGAGGTGCGCACCGTACCGATTCTGGAACAGGCATTGCGGGACGGAAAAAAAGTGGCAGTTCCCAAGGTCTATGGGGATACGATGAGGTTTATTTACTTAGAGGATTTCGCATCCGTGGAAAAGAGCGGTATGGGGATTCCCGAGCCGGTGGCAGACGAGCCGGTGGCAGAGGACAAAACTGCCCTGGTGCTGATGCCCGGCGTGGCATTTACCGAAGACGGCGCCAGAATCGGCTACGGCGGCGGTTTTTATGACCGCTTTTTGGCGCAGGAGCCGGCGCATCCCACGGTGGCGCTGTGCTATGATTTTCAAGTAGTGGAGAAGCTGCCCACGGAGGAATTTGACATTCCTGTGGACTTGGTTTTGTGGGCGTAAGGAGAGAAAATGGAGTATCTTGCCATTATTTTAATTGCAGCCGCTGTTTTTGGCGTGTGCTATCTTGTGGATAGGGGCTTTACAAAGCACTTTCGTTCTCAGAAGCAGCACAGAAGCGGTCTGTCCGTGCGGCTGAATAAGCGCTACGGCTCTATGGGGCTGCTGATTGGGGTGCTGGGAATCGCTGCGGTATTTACAGGCATCCGGGACGGTTGGGTTCTGATTGCCGGCGGCGGAGTGCTGATTGTTACGGGAGTCTGTCTGGTGGCGTACTATATGTCCTTTGGCGTATTTTATGATGAAACCGGTTTTATTTCCGCATCCTTCGGAAGGCCGGACAGCTCCTATACATACAAAGATATTGTGGCCCAGCAGCTTTATAACAATCAAGGGCATATCCTTATTGAGCTGCACTTGTCCGACGGTAAGGCTTTGCATCTGCAAAGCACTATGACAGGGGCGTATGCTTTTTTGGATTATGCCTTTGAGAAGTGGTGCGCGCAGACCGGCAGGGAGAAGGCGACCTGCGATTTTTACGCGCCGGAGAACAGCTGCTGGTTTCCCCCTGTGGAGGCGTAAATATGCATATTCCCAAGGCTGACACCCATACATTGGAACTGGTAACCTTCCGGCAGGCGCTGGATGCTGCCAATACGCCCAATGGTGAATATGATATAAACAAATGGCTTTACGCGCCGAATTTTTACTCGGAGTACCGGTACATTTTGGGCACACGGGGAGAAAATCCGCTGATTTGCATTGGCATCAATCCCTCTACCGCCAAGCCGGACGAACTGGACAATACCCTAAAATCCGTGGAGCGGATTGCGCTGAACAACGGCTTTGACAGCTTTCTTATGTTCAATGTCTATGCCCAGCGGGCAACGGATCCGGACGCTATGGAGCGAAGCTGCAATGTGCTGCTGCACAAGGAGAATCTGGAAGCGTTCCGCTATGTGCTGTCCATCTCCCGGAAGCCTGCTGTGTGGGCGGCCTGGGGGACGATTATTGAGAAACGGGATTACCTGCCCCAGTGCCTGCGGGATATGCTGGCGGTGGGCAAGGAATACGGCGCCCAGTGGTACTGCGCCGGCGCTGTCAGCAAGAAAGGCCATCCCCATCACCCGCTGTATTTGCGCAAGGACGAGAAGATACGCCCATTTGATGTGGATGGCTATTTGGGAGGTCTGTAATGGAATGCGAATGCGATACCTGCTGGTATTACGATTATGACGAGGAATTTGACGAATATTACTGCAAGATGGATTTGGATGAGGACGAGGTTTACCGTTTGTACACCAATCCCAAGGTCCACTGCCCGTACTACCGGCAGGGGGACGATTACACGCTGGCAAGGAGACAGTAAATGAAACGAATTTTCATTGTTTTGTTGATGGCGCTGCTGCTGTCCGGCTGCACACCGGAGTCCCCGCCTAAGGAGACAACGGAAAGCACCGGCGGGCAGATCGAGGAAACCGTGCAACTATATGCCCCCAACAGCAATATTGAGAAGCAGACAGACGGCGCGGTGAAGCAGTATGCTTTGGGAGAAACGACCTACTCTGATATCTGTTTTATGGGTGATAACCTGTTGCTCATCTCCCCGGAGAAGATGCTGGTTTTGTCCGGAGAGCAGGGTCAGGTGGTGGCGGAGCTTCCTTTGGAGGGCGCTTCGGTATCTGCGGTAGATACGGCAATAACCGGTATGGCTTACTACGATGAAGAGAGTAAAACTGTGCAGGTATTCAATCCCCATCTGCAAGGCGTAACCCAGTTGAGGCTGCCTGAGAATATGGTGGGTACGCCCGTTATTTGTCTTGCCAAAAATGAAGTGTATCTTTCCGTCGGCAATGAAATCCGCGCAATCAATATCACCACCGGACTTTCCCGGCTGGTGCGCCGGCAGAATGCCGGCAGCCAAAGTCTGCTGGGAATATACTTTGATGGCACGGTGCTGCTGTGGCAGTATACCGATGAGGCAGGGAAAACCCATACAGAGTATATTTCCGCAGAAACCGGTCAGACCCTGGCAGGCGGCGCAGATATTTTGTATATGAATACCAACGGTCAACGGTATTACGCGCTGTTTCGGGATGGCGATGAGGAAAAAGCTGCTGTGGGCACCCGGGGCGGAGAAACTGCGCGCTTCCTTGCGCCTATGCCGGAAAACGGTGGCAGAGTGCCGGTTTTGGCTATGAATGGCGTTGTGAATTATAAGCAAACAAAAAGCGGACTGGCGCTGTCTTTTTATGATCTGTCTACGGGCAAACGTACTGCCCGGGTGGAACTGCCCGGTGTGGGTATGCCTGCCGCCATTGGTTGTGATGGGAAAGCCATATGGATTTTAGAGGAAAATCTCTACCGCTGGGATATTACCAAATCTCGGTCAGAGGGTAAGGAAACCTATATAGGTCCGCTGTATACTGCGGCAAATCCGGATACCGCAGGTTTGGCCAAATGCAGAGAGCTGGCAGATACCTACGAGCAGCAGTACGGTGTAAAGCTGCTGCTGTGGCAGGATGCGGTGGCGCAGACCGGTGATTATGAGGCGGTTGGGGAGCATGAACCCCAGGTGCTGACGAAAATGCTGGAAGCCTTGGAGCCAGCGCTTACGCAATTTCCGGACCGGTTCCTGCTGAAAACCGTGGAGCGGGGCTGGGTACGGATTGCCCTGGTGCGGAGCATTGAGGGCGACCGGGACTGGGCGCATTTCTGGGCAGAGGGCGACTGCTGGATTTTAATTTCCGCAAAGGCGGATGCAGAGCTGGCATTCTATCAGGGGGTGGCATACGCCATCGACAGCCATGTGCTGGGCAACAGCCGGGATTTCGATTCCGACAGATGGAATCCTCTGAACCCCAAGGGCTTTGACTATGCGTACAGCTATGATGTAGAGGACAATCAGAAGTATCTGGAAGGCAAGAACAGAGCCTTTACGGACCTTTTGGCTATGAGCTATCCCCACGAGGACCGCAGCCGGGTGTTTTACAATGCTGTGCTGCCGGATAATCAGGATATGTTCCAGTCGTCTGTTATGCAGGCAAAATTGAAGCAGCTGTGTATGGGTATCCGTGAGGCATATAACTTGGATAAGAGCACCGAAACCTATCTTTGGGAGCAATATCTGAAAGAATCTATGGCATATGAGAAAAAATAACCCAATCCCCGGGAGCCTTTGCTCCCGGGGAAATAGCGGTACAGGTCGGAATTTAGGAAATCTTTGCATTTTTCCTCTTGACGAACAGGGGGAATGTGGTATGATATTTGCGTAGGATTGCGTGCTTTTTGTAGAAGCGAACTATTAGGAGTAGTTTTATGGATATATATGAAAATGAATATCAGCCCGGCGCGGTGAAAAAATCTCCCTATGCGGATTCCCCTTATGAGTGCGTCCGCGGGAATTTGTCGCCGGCTTATGATAATGTGCCCAAAAACCGCAAAGCCAAACGGGGGATTCACCCTGTGTTTGCGTTTTTGCTGGTGGTTGTCTGCTGCGTAGGTACGGCAATGGGCGTTACCGGAATCTGGCAGGGCCGGTTTGACCGTATGGAAACGGCTATGGAAGAAAAGTTTGATGCCCTGGCGCAGCTGTATGCTGAAAAGCAGAACAGCAATAGCGCGGATAAGACCCCCTCGCAGCTTCCTGTGTCTGTGAGCAAGGTGTATGAGAAGAATGTGCAAGCCGTGGTGGCAGTCAGCTGTTATGAGGGCAGCTTCGGCTCCGGCTTCTTCATTTCCTCCGACGGCTATGTGGTTACCAATTACCATGTGATTGCCGGCACCAAGCAGGCAAATGTTATTACCCACGATCAGCAAACCCTGAAAGCAAAGATCGTGGGCTACGATGCGGAAAATGATGTGGCATTGTTGAAGGTGGAGGGTGAAGCTTTCCCCTGCGTTACCATCGGCAGCAGTGATAAACTGGCGGTGGGCGACCAGGTGGCTGCCATCGGCAATCCTCTGGGTGAGCTGACTGCCACACTGACTGTGGGTTATATCAGCGCCAAGGACCGAATTGTCAATACCGACGGCACGGTGATCAATATGCTGCAAACCGACGCTGCCATCAACTCCGGCAACTCCGGCGGACCGCTAATGAATATGCTGGGTGAGGTGGTTGGCATTACCACTGCCAAATACACCGGTGAAAGTGAAACCGGCGCTACCATTGAAGGTCTGGGCTTTGCCATTCCTATGGACGATGTGAAGGATATTATTTCCGATTTGAAGGAATTTGGCTATGTAACCGGTGCCTACTTAGGTGTGTATGTGCGGGATGTGGATACCTCTGCCCAGTCCTACGGCTTGCCGGCAGGCGCCTATGTAGAAGAAGCCACCAAGGGCTTGGCAGCTGAGCGCGGCGGTATTCGCGCCGGTGATATCATTATTAACCTGGGCGGTTATGATGTGGATTCCGTAACCACCCTTACCAGGGTGCTGCGCCGGTTTGAGCCGGGAGAAACCATTTCTGTAACCGTTTATCGCAACGGCGCAAAGGAATATCTCTCTGTTACCTTGGATGAAAAACCCGTTGCCTCCCAGCAAACTCCTTCGGAGAACACGCCCGGTAATTCCGGCAATGATACCTACGATTGGTGGTATGATTTTGTGTTCCCCTTTTTTGGAAACGGGCAATCTGACATAGACTAATTTCAGTAAATCAGGAGGCTATACTGTGAAAAAGATAGAAGTTTCTGCAAAGACCAAGCGCAAGCTGCTGATTATTATCAGCGTGGTACTGGCGGTTATTTTGGTGCTGCTGGTGGCAGCAACCGCATATTTGGAAAGTGTGCTGAATCTCATTAATAAAAATCCCGATGACAGCACGATGTCCTCTTCGGAGTATGAGGAATTTTTGAACAATCAGCTGGATCCGGATTATACCGGTGATTATATGGACCCCGATGATATCCATTGGGCCGAGGGTCCGGATCTGCTGGGTGGCGCGCATATTGTGAACATTATGCTGGTCGGTCAGGACCGCCGTCCCGGTGAGGGTCGCGCCCGTTCCGATGTGATGATTCTGTGCACAGTGAATACAGATACCAAGGAGCTGACTTTAACCTCCTTTATGCGGGATATGTATGTGCAGATCCCCGGCTATTCTGACAACAAAATGAATGCCGCCTATGCTTTTGGCGGTATGAAGCTGCTGGATAAGTGCTTGCAGACCAATTTTGGCGTCCAGGTGGACGGTATGATGGAAGTGGATTTCAGCGGCTTTGAAGGTGTGATTGACCTGCTGGGCGGTGTGGATCTTGAATTGTCCAGATCGGAGGCGAATTTCGTTAACAACCTTACCGGCTATAATTTAGTAGAAGGTATGAATCACCTGGACGGAAAGGCTGCGCTGATGTATGCCCGTAACCGTTCTACCGGCAATGCTGACTTTGACCGCACCGGCCGTCAGAGAAAGGTGCTGGGCGCTGTGATTGAAAAGTGTAAGGGTAAGAGCGTGTTGGAACTGAATACTCTGCTGACCAAGGCGCTGCCTATGATTACCACCGATATGAGCAACCGGGAAATTATGAATTATATGATGGCGCTGGTGCCTATGCTGGGCAGTATGAAGGTGAACAATCAGAGAATTCCCGCAGACGGCACGTTCTCCTCTGTGTACTTTAAGCACGCCGGCAGCACGCTGGTGCCGGACTTGGAGGCAAACAGAGAATTGCTGAAAATCTGTATGCAGGAGAGCAATTAAATAAAGAAAAACCACCGGCTAAGTGAAGTTGTAAGATAAAGGTAGACACATGGAAAACCACCATGTTGTCTACCTTTTCCTTTATGCTAAAATAGATGCCAAATGCTCCGCCAACAGTATCCGCCCACACGAGAGATCCGTGACAAGGGTGTTGTGTCCGTCTTCCACGTTTGCAACAAGCTTTTTCATCGTTCATAAAATTGTGTTGCGGTAAAAACAAACGTCTCCTTTTGGCAGTTAATTATATATATGAAGTGAGGGGGTAGGTTGGACAGCTTAGCTATTCCAACCACTAACCGCATTCCGAAAAGTTGTTCCACACATATAGGCAATCAAAAAGCAGAATCGCTCCTCAAAAAAGAAATGTTAGAAAGCGGATTATCGAATTGTACGTGTCGGTATGCGCCAAAGATGGACATATCCGGGTGGTTTGTTTTTTGGCCCTTCGCAAGTGTCGCGATAAGTGTACTCTTTCGTCAGTCGCAAAAGTCGCTATTGCAAAGT
>JAZRBN010000025.1:0-97261 GCA_045635105.1 Faecousia sp.
GAAACCAGCAAACCCACAGACAGTAAGCCTCAGGAAACAACCTCTAACGAAGTAGATACATCTGGAGTAGTTCTGCCAAAAGAAGGTTCAAAGCTGGCAAAGGATTATGATTTTAAAGGAAGCTCGACAGTATACTACATAAATGTCGATGGACAGAAGAACAAACCCACAGTAAAGAAATGGGGCAAGGCAACGGTTACCGATGGTGTTGCAGAGTATTTGGATTATCTTGAGGACTTAGGATTCACCGTCACGATAGTAAACAGCTCTCACCGCGAACCGCATTCTGGCTTTGATTTATACGAGACAGATTTTAAGGTGACAAAAGGCGACATTTCTTGGACAATGTACCTATGTATTCAGGATGAGGATTTTGTTGAATACGAACTGGATATTCATCTTCCTTAAAAGGCCGGCGCGTGTTTGATTATAGGAAAGGAAAGGCTATGTAGTCCGTTGGGATTACATAGCCTTTCTATTAATCTTATACCGGCAATAAACATATAAGCAACAATTGATTTGCGGTTGATATTTTGCCGGTAATGTGGTATAATACAGGTAAGATAACTTGCCAGGAGGTAACTATGGAATACGTATCTGTTGCAAAAATGGCTGAAAAATGGGGACTTTCTGAACGAAGTGTGCGAAATTACTGTGCCCAAGGCAGAATTAGAGATAGCAAGCTTATCGGCAAAACTTGGTACATTCCGGAAAATGCACAGAAGCCAGATCGGGTAAACAAAAAGAAAGACACACCCTCCTTGCTGCAGATCCTGCGAGAGCAAAAGGCTGCCAAGATGGCCGGTGGTATCTATCATAAAGTGCAAATCGACCTGACCTATAATTCCAACCACATTGAGGGCAGCCGCCTTACCCACGATCAGACCCGGTATATCTTTGAGACCAACACCATTGGCTTTGAAAACGAGTCTGTGAATGTGGATGATGTGATCGAAACATCCAACCACTTCCGCTGCATTGATATGGTGATCGACCAGGCGGGCTCTGCACTGACGGAGAAGTTTATCAAGGAGCTGCATTTCATACTGAAGACCGGCACCAGCGATAGCCGCAAGGATTGGTTTGCTGTGGGCGAGTACAAGAAGCTTCCCAACGAGGTAGGCGGTAATGACACCACACTTCCTGAAAATGTTGCCGGTGAGATTCGCAAATTGCTGGCAGATTATAATGCACTACCATCTAAGACCTTTGAGGACATCGTAGCCTTCCATGTAGCGTTTGAACGTATCCATCCCTTCCAGGACGGAAATGGTCGTGTGGGCCGCCTGATCCTCTTCAAGGAGTGCCTAAAGCATAATATTGTGCCGTTCATCATCGAGGACAATCTGAAGCTATTCTACTACCGTGGACTCAAAGAATGGGACCACGAAAAAGGCTTCCTTATGGACACCTGCCTCACCTCCCAGGACCGGTTTAAGGCTTATTTGTATTACTTTAGAGTTTCTTATTAAACAAAACGGGATAAATTGTTTGAAAGAAATAGTGGACTTGTAAGGATTATTGCATTTATTAGTTTTTCTCTGTATAATAATATCAAATTTTACCATTGTGATGTTTTTGTGAGGTGAGTCATTTTGTGCAACGCTAACCAATCCTATGATCCCGGTATTGTTAGCCTTTCTGGTTTTGCTTATCAAATAAAGGTTTTTATTTTGCTTTTTGCGTCGCTTCAGAAAGGTGAGCAGATTGAGTTTGAAACTCTAGATGATATTGCAATACAAAATATTGCCAAAAGCGATGCCAATAATGACTTATGTGTGAAGACAAAAACGGACAATGAAAATACCATCACCGTATTTCAGGTGAAGCAAACAAATGTGTCTGCAGCAAAAAGTCGAAACGTTCTGTACAACTGGTTGCTTGCTTTAAATAAAAACAATAAGGTCTCTAAATTCAAACTGTATGTTGATAATGGTTACTCAGTTAGTGACACAGCATTTACCAGCGGGTATGCAAAGGAGTATGCCACTATAATAGGTTCGGATAAGGATCCAGCAGCATTAGTTACAAAAGTTAAGTCCATATACGGAGATAATGAAAAGCGCTTTAAAAAGGATTATGATTTTATAGTTAGCAACTATAGTATAAAGTCAATTCAGAACATTGATTCGGAACTGATTAATGTATTTTCCACCGCACTTCATCTTGATGCAAATTCTATTGGTCCCGTATATGCCAAGCAACGCTTAGAGGAATTGTTTACGAGAGTTTGCGCACGCATTATGACATCTGTTAGCCAACGCGAGCCATTTTGTAGTAGTCGAGAAGAAATAATGCAGATATGTGATGAGATTTGTCGCAGTATTTGTCCTAGTAAATATGCCCCAGATTATTCATCATTTGAAAGTCTGCATTCATTTAATGAAATAAGCGCAGAAGTCCAAGCATCGAGAGCGTACAAGCAATTACAGCATTGTAATCTAGATAAACCAAATACAATGAAACATCTCTTGTGGCAACAATACTATCAAAATATCCGTCATCATTATTTGTTAGATGCACAGCAATCAACAGTTGATGCTATAGAAGATGTTGCAGTTGAGAATCATAAAAATGTTGTAATTGATTTGCAGGAGGATGGGAAGGATACGCCAAGACGTAGGTTGGTAAGAACAAAACAGCAAACAATTAGTGCTCTAAATGACGAGCACTCTTGCTGGGGTGCATACGTCTTCCTTACCAACGATACTGGAGATAGGCAAATCTCCTGGAAGGATGATGAAAATGAATAATGAGATCGTTGCTCTTCACGCCGAAGCACTTCAACTCGGTATGTACTGCAAAATCATTAAAGATATTCTTGTTAAATATCGGAATATGAGTATTATCAAACTTGCAGTCTTTAGCTTTATTATCAAGAAACACGAGAGACTTCAAGTGGAATGCTTTTCTGCAAAGAATTCAACTGATTTAGTCCTAAAGGCACTATCCCAAATAGCAGGTAGATACGATGAATTGATAAGTCAACTGCCGCACATATTTCAGGCGATAGATTTATTAATCAAAAATGGTATTTGCGATTTACATACAACTGAAGTGATGTGTTTACTTCCAGAAAGCACTACACATCAACTAATGAAAGGCTTCATTTTCTCAGCGATTGAAGAAAGCAAATCATACACTGATCGGCAATTCTTAAAGGAAGTGATTTCAATTGTTTAAGCTTGTGAAATTGGTTTTACATAATGTTGACGATACGCAAACATTCACTTATGATTTTAGCGAGGGCATTAACTATTTCATAGGAAAAAACGACTCTGGCAAGACAGAATTTTATACATTTATAGATTACATGTTTGGTGCTAGTTATCAGCTCAACAAAAGAGATTGGTACAAGGATTCATTGTCATTTGCCGATCTTTATTTCAAGAGTGATGATATTGTTTTTATCTTAACAAGATATCTGAAAGATGAGAACAAAAACTATTTCCGATATGCCGATGAAGACGATGGTGAACCTATTCGTCTTGATGAATACAAAGAACGGATTAACCGTGTACTCGCGCAGGACGATGACTGCTTACGAGATTTGCGTTCTTTTGTAGGCGAGGATATCAGTTTTCGCACATTTACTTTATTCAATTTCTTGGGTGAAAATCGACAAGGTGTTCTTAATGATTTTTTTGATAAATGCAGTGATATCCGATACTCAATAAAACTCCCTGCAATATTAAACTATATCTTCAATAAAAACCTTGCAGAAATTGAGAAATTGAAAAAGAACGAAGCTGATTTAGCTTCATTATTGGAGAACTTAGAAAAAAGAATTGCTCAAAATGAAGAGGTAAAAAACAGGATCAATCGCCAACTTGAGATTTTAGGAATTGAGAAGGTATTTACCGGAAACAATGCTGCAGATACACTCAAAGCTATTGATGAATTTCAGGGGATGGTGTTAAAAAAAGACATATCCAAGAAGACACGTACAATAGCTGAACTCGAAGCAGTATATACAAGCTTAGATGAACAGATAAAGCTTCAACTTAAAACAGAAGCAGACTGCAAATCCTTTGAGGCGTCGGCCCAAAAGCAAAAAGATTTATTAGATAATCTCCAGTCGCTAATTGAGACAGCACCACCGTATGCTTACTTGGTTAATCCTATAATCCAGTTAACATCAGGACTTGACCAAAGCATCTCTTTCAGCAAGTACCTTATTCAAGAAAGCACCACGAAAGAGTTAAAAAAACGGCGAGATCAAATACGCAATCAGATACTAACAGAACAATCAAAATACAAAATTTATTCTGCTCCAGAGAAAATCCAAGCAATCACCTTGGTAAAGGAGTATCTAGATTTTTACGATACAGATCTTTCCGTTGATGATGCAAAAAGCATTAGAAGTCAACTGCGTGAAATACGTGAAAAAATCCGACATCTGCAAAATAGTAACGATGTTGAAAAAATTAATGCATTGTCTGCAGATGTCACTAGACTCTACAAGCTATCATCAAATGTTTCTGATTTAGTAGAGTATGATTTTACAAAGCCTGGATTTAAAATCAGTTATGTGAAAAACGGAAATACATTACAACCCCAAATTGGCGAAACGGATGATGAGGAGGGCACTATCTCCAAAAACTATTATACAGGAAGTATGGCTCGACATACCTTAATTCAGTTATGCGGCTACTTGGCATTTCTGCGGATGCTGATAAAAGAAAAGCGATATCCCCTTGCACCTGTCCTTGTTATTGATCATATATCAAAACCGTTTGATATAAAGAACGAAAAAGCTGTTGGGCAAGTGCTTCAGGGTGCGTTTACTGATATAACTGCAAATGATCTTCAGATATTCATTTTTGATGACGAGGCTCCCTCCAGTTTAGGAATCAAGCCTAATCACACAGTGAATCTTGTTGATGAAACCAAAAGTGGCTTTAATCCTTTTTATCACAAACCCGATGGTGATTCCTTAGAGAAAGAGGAAGAATAATTAATTTTTATGATTAGGAGCCCGGATGTAGCGCATCCGGGCTCCTAAAAATGTCAAGGAAGAGCAGTGAGAGAATAATGTGTTTATAAAAGTTATAAAAAGCATGTAGGATATTAAAAGTATGATCTTGTCCCTTTTAAATGCCCGTCTTCATCTGTTTCAGTGGACAACTTGTTGATTAAAAGGTCAAATTGACATAGACCATCTTTTAAGTCGTTGTTGATTCTTAATTCTTCTATCTTTTCTGTTAGTGTTTTACCATCCATAGAATTTTTGATAATTGTGTTAACTGCCCTAATTCTTGAACAATAAGGTTCAACATATTTATATTTGCGCACAATTGCTTCATTATCAAAAATAGGGGTACCAGGTTTAGCATCAATAATTGTGATGACCCACATAATAGCATTATGCAGTTGCTCAGCAATAGGGTTCCATGGCTTTTGCGCATTGTTGGTTTTATAATTCGTTCCACCGGTTGTAGAATTGCAGTGCAGTGGGTTGAATAGTGGTACTTCTGCATGGTTGAGTAAAGCCAAGAATTCTTTACCTACTGTTCTACCACATTGGATAATATCATTAAAATTGGTTCCTTCTTGTTTTACCTGAAAAATGTAATAGTCGTTCTCAATAGTTTGGCCTGCATCACTGTGTTTAGTTTGTCCAGCAAGTAGTTGGATGTGTGCTACAGGCGTGACCAAGTAGTCCTGAACGATCTGTATACGGCGTTCTCTTGTCCTACAGTTCATTGATTAATCCTTCTCTCAAAATCCCGATTTATAGGTTTTAGTTTCTATTGCTTATTTTTCGTATGCTCTCCAAGCAAATGACTGAGGATATCTTCAAGGTTATCCTCCTTCAGAACATCCGGATATTTGTCATCAAAGGTGATCAAGGCATCCTTGGCAGCTGCCTCTTCGTTTGCATAAGCTTTGTACAGTGCATCCATATCCTCATTTGCCAGGATTCTTCCGATCATACTCTGTGCATTCTCCGGCAGGTTCTCCCAACTATCGTACAGATCTGTTACAGCCTTGTTGACTCGTTCAAAGGTTAGTGGATCACCGCTGTTCTGTTGCTCTCGCAGAATACCCACAATATCTGAGATATCGTGCTTATATTGCCGGTATGCCATCAGCTTCATTGCAACCAAATACTCACCGGTGATGGTACGAACAGTCAGCACATTTGAAAAAGTGCGATAGTATTTCGAATAGTTGACTAACCGAGGAGTATAGGATTTCGTATTCTTAAAGTCTTCGTTGAGCCAGCCGTTAGGCAGCCCCAAAGTATCTGTCACATAATTGATAGCATCCTTCATAGCAGAGGAAGCGAGGATCAAAGCGTCTACATCGTATGTGGAATCACGGAAACCGTAGTTGATCAGAATGGATGCGCCACCGATCAAGGTGATCTCTGCCGGCATTGCTTTACCGTTCAGCTTGCGGAATTGCTTAGCAAGTTCTTTCAGATAGGTATCCAGATTTTCTTTCGTGATAGGGGTTTCAGCAGACATTTCGCACCTCGCTCTCTACGATATTAAATCGCAAAAATTCAGGAATTGCCATACGAATAATTTCTTTCTTCGGCTCATCGGATTTCATCGTCTTACAAAGAATAACCACGCTGGATGGGAATAACAGTGTTTGCAGCTTGCTGCTGCGGATGTCGTTATAATTCTTGCAGATCGGCACATTGTTCTCTCTGGAGAGATAATCCAGCATAGCCAGGAGATACAATGCCTCTGGGTACCATTTCTTTTCGTACAGCTTACGAATCTGATTCGATTGGAGCAGTTGGATAATAAAAGGAATATCCCCAAGGTCCTTGACTTGGTGGCAGACATTGCTTTTGAATACATCAAAGGAAGGCCGTCTGCGCTCTTCGTCCGTGCTTCTAACGGCAGGCGCAATCAAGCTCTCCATAGAAACATCCAACACTTTTGCAATTCGGTAGATTGTTTCTGCAGAACACTTTTCAATTTTAGTCTTGCCGGTGCATATATCCGAAATGGTAGCCTGGGGAACTCCACTTTCTTTCCACAACCGGTACTTGGTAATATTCTTTTGTGCCAATGCTTCGTTCAGGGACATATTACTCCCTCCTCTCACTAATATTATATCGGTGTGCCGAAGTATTGTCAATAGTATTTCCAAGGCTGAATAAGAATATTCCGGTAGATTAAAATTGTGTTTGCGTACCTGCTATGCGGCTTTTTTTAAAGTTTTCCCTTATTTTTCCCCTTATTGGGGTGGTAATAGGTGGTTAAGGGTGGTATTTAGTGGGGCATAAATGTTCGGAAAAGCCATAGAAATGGTGCTAAAAGGTTAACAAAAGTTAAGAAAATGCCAAATCTATGGCAATTCAAGTCCTTGTGCCCCTGCCAAGAAACAGTCAGTAAATCTTACGATTACTGACTGTTTTCTTTTGTTTTCCGAACTTTTTGAGGTAATTTTTTTCGAAAACAGGCACAGGGAAACGAGTTTCCCCTTATTTTCCCCTTATTGAACGTTTTCAGAACTTAATTGTTCGTAGAATTTTTGCATCCGGTTTGCGCTATCCTGGCGCATCTTTTGGGTTGCATGGCTGTATTCTTGCGGTATATTTCAGATATCGGCAATAATTGGAACATAAACAATGAAATTTTGTTGATATTTTGCCGGTAATGTGGTATAATGCAGGTAAGAAAACTTGCAGGGAGGTAACTATGGAATACGTATCTGTTGCGAAAATGGCTGAAAAATGGGGACTTTCCGAACGAAGTGTGCGGAATTACTGCGCCCAGGGCAGAATTAGAGATAGCAAGCTTATCGGCAAAACTTGGTACATTCCGGAAAACGCACAGAAGCCGGATCGCGTCAACAAAAAGAAAGACGCCCCCTCCTTGCTGCAGATCCTGCGGGAGCAGAAGGCGGCTAAGATGACCGGTGGTATCTATCATAAAGTGCAGATCGATCTGACCTATAACTCCAACCATATTGAGGGCAGCCGGCTTACCCACGATCAGACCCGGTATATCTTTGAGACCAATACCATCGGTTTTGAAAATGAGTCTGTGAATGTGGATGATGTGATCGAAACATCTAACCACTTCCGTTGCATCGATATGTTGATTGACCAGGCGGGTTCTACACTGACGGAGAAGTTTATCAAGGAACTGCATTTTGTGTTGAAAACCGGTACCAGTGATAGCCGCAAGGATTGGTTCAAAGTTGGCGAGTATAAGAAGCTGCCCAATGAGGTAGGCGGTAATGACACCACACTCCCGGAAAATGTTGCCGGTGAGATGCGCAAGCTGCTGGCAGACTATAACGCGTTACCTTCTAAGACTTTTGAGGACATCGTGGCCTTCCATGTAGCTTTTGAACGCATCCATCCCTTCCAGGACGGAAACGGCCGTGTAGGCCGCCTGATCCTCTTCAAGGAGTGCTTGAAGCACAATATCGTACCTTTCATCATCGAGGACAATCTGAAATTGTTCTACTACCGAGGTCTCAAAGAATGGGACTACGAAAAAGTTTTCCTTATGGATACCTGCCTAACCGCCCAGGACCGATTTAAAGTATATTTGGATTATTTCAGGATTGAATATTAATGTGTTTTGTGTCCAACTTCTAATGGAGTTGGACACTTACATTTTTTTGTCTGCGTTTCCGGCGACGAAACACAAACAAGCCATCACAAAGCCAAAACAGCTTGCTAAGGGGACAATCCAGATTAAATGCCACGCGCTGATCATACAGCCACCTCCGGACGGATTTATTCTGATGCAGGGAATACAAATGGATTCACTCCTATAACTTATGTTTATTTTTGCCAATTGATGTTGATTTTATTCATAAATTCGTTATAATGGAATAGAGAATACAATCTCAGCGGGTGGCTAAGAAAACACCTGCCACGAGATTCATTTTACGGAGGCAAAAACTATGGAAATTCGCAACTGGCTGATGGACTATGAGGCGCATAAGGATTTATCCTGTACGGTTCCCTGTACCATGTATGGCACTTTGCTGGAACACGGTCTAATTGAGGACCCCTATTATCGGATGAATGAAACCCTGTACACTGCGTACAGTGAAAAGGACTGCACCTTCCATACGACCTTTGAAGTAGGCAGCGAAACCTTGGATAAGGAGTATGTGTACTTAAACTTCTACGGACTGGATACCCTGTGCGACATTTACTTAAACGGCAAGAAGCTGGCATACACCACCGATATGCACAGACTCTATTCCTTTGATGTAAAATCCCGGCTGGTTTGCGGTGAGAACACCCTGCGCCTGGCATTCAAATCTCCCACAGTGTATGCCAATGAGATGAATAACAAGTGCTTCCTGTGGATCAATCCGGACACTCTGCCCGGCGCTGCCCATCTGCGGAAGTCCATCTGTATGTTCGGCTGGGACTGGGCGCCCAAGCTACCGGATATGGGCATTTTCCGCAAGGTAGAGCTGGACGCTTACGATACGGACAAGCTGGACGATGTGTTCGTGCAGCAGAAGCACCGCGACGGCAAAGTAACCTTGACCGTTACCGCCGAGACCAAGCAGGGGAAAGCTTGCGATATCTATTTCTCCATTGCCGGTCAGCGGGTCAAGCTGGAAGACGGTCAGGCAGAAGTGGTCATTGAAAACCCCAAACTGTGGTGGGCAAGAGGCTACGGCGAGCAGTATCTGTACGAAACCAAGACCGAGCTGGTACATAACGGCGAAATCATCGACAGCAAGGAAACCAAAATCGGTCTGCGCACCCTGGATATCAGCACCCAGCGGGATGCCAACGACGATACCTGCGCAGAATTCTGCTTTGTGCTCAACGGCATCAAGATTTTTGCTATGGGCGCCAACTATGTGCCCCAGGACAGCCTGCTGTCCCGGATTACCCCTGAGCGCACAAGACGGCTGCTGGAAGCCTGTGTGGATGTAAACCACAACTGTATCCGGGTATGGGGCGGCGGCTATTTCCCGGATGACGATTTCTATGATACTTGCGACGAGCTGGGACTGATTGTGTGGCAGGACTTCCTGTCCGCCTGCTACGGCTTCTGGCTCCACGATGCCTTCAAAGAGGACTATATTCAGGAAGCCATTTACAACATCAAACGTATGCGCAATCACGCCTGCCTGGGTATTCTCTGCGGCAACAACGAAATGGAGCGGAACTTTAAGGACTCTCCGGAGCTGTTCGGCAGCGAGCGGCAGCAGCAGGATTACATCGAGCTGTTTGAGCGGATTCTTCCTAACCTGTGTATGAAGTATGCGCCCCAGACCTATTACTGGCCGTCCTCTCCCTCTTCCGGCGGCGGTTATGTGGATGTAACCAAGGAAGAGATTGGTGATACCCACTTCTATTCTCCCGTGGCAGACTACGAAAAGCACAATTTCCGTTTCTGCTCCGAGTATGGCTTTGAATCCTTCCCGGATATGAAGACCATTCGCTCCTTTGCTGAGGAGCAGGACTGGAATGCATTTTCCCGGGTTATGGACTTCCATCAGAAGTCCCGTATGGGCAACAAAACCATTGTGCAGAATATGTCCAATCATTTCCTGATGCCTTACCGGTTTGATACCTTTGTGTACGCCAGCCAGGTATTCCAGGCTGACGAGACTGACCGGGCGGTGCAGCATTTCCGCCGGATTCGCGGTGTGTGTATGGGCTCTCTGTATTGGCAGCTGAATGACTGCGCGCCTGTTGCCTCCTGGGCAAGCCTTGACTATTACGGAAGATATAAGGCTTTGCACTATGCTTCCCGCCGGTTCTATGCTCCTGTGGCGCTGGGTCTGTTTGTCAGCGGTAATAAGCTGACTGTAAACCTTGCCAATGAACAGCTGACCGGCTTTGCCGGTAAGCTCTCCGTGAAACTGTGCCGCAATGACCTGTCGGTGATTGAGGAAGAAACCTGCGCAGTTTCTACCGACGCGCTGATTTCCCGGGATGTGTTCACCAAGACCTACACACCGGAGGATATTTACAGCAATTACCTGTCCGTTACCCTCTATGATGGGGATGGCAACAAGGTCTTCCAAAAGACCGCGCTGTTTGTAAAGCCCAAGTACTTCCAGTTCTTGAAACCCCAGATTGCGGTGAACTTTGAAAAGCTGGGTGAAAAGACCGCAAAGGCAACGGTAAAATCCGATGTGTTTGCTATGCGCGTAGGTCTGGACTTTGCCGATTTTGACTGTGTGCTGTCTGACAACTTCTTTGATATCTGTGAGGCAGGGGAGTACACCGTAACCTTCGCTACCGACCGCACAGTTGAGGAACTGAACAACAGTCTGGAAATTAAGTCTGTGTACGACATTGGCGTGAGCGGTTAAAACCCGCAGTTTGAAAGGACGTGCAGTTATGTTTCAATTTAACAATCCTATTTCCGTAAGCGTATGTTCCAATGGAAAATGGCGGCCCAATGCCGGCCAGGTTTCCATTGAAAACGGTGGTGTTTACCTCACCACCGACGCCGCATCCTGGGTGCGGATTGACTGGGAGGCAGATTTTTCTCCCAATGCCCTGGTGATGGGCGATGCCTGGGAGCGTTCCTACGGCACACTGGGCTGGCGTACCATCGGTGAGCCTGCCTTCCACCCCTGGTACTTCGCAGTGAAGGATGGGGAGAAGACGCAGTGCTTCGGTATGAAGACTGCCCCTGCCGCCATCTGCTCCTGGACACTTACCTGCAAGAGCATTTCATTGCTTATGGACGTGCGCTGCGGCTGTCTGGATACTCTGTTTGACGGCAGACGGGTGCTGCTTGCCCAGCTGCTGTATTTGGAGGGTACAGAAAACGCCCATGCGCTGCTGCAAAAATTCTGCTCGATGATGTGCGACAAGCCTGCGCTGCCCAAGACTCCCTTCTACGGCGGCAACGACTGGTACGCCGCCTCCGGTGTGAATACCTTCGAGTCCGTATTGGAGCTGTCTGACATTCTGGCAGAATGCTCTCAGGGCCTGAAAAACCGTCCCTATCAGACCATTGATGCCGGCTGGCAGCTGTTACATAACTGGGTTTTGAATGAGGAATATATTGGCGGTCCGTTCCGCTATCCCAACGATAAGTTCGGCGATATGAAGAAGATGGCAGATGCCATCAAGGAGCGGGATATTCACCCGGGTATCTGGATTCGTCCGCTGGAAACAAAGGAGTATCTTCCTGAGGGCACTACCTTGCGGAGAAAGGGTACGGTCAAGGTGATTGACCCCTCACATCCCTACTCCAAGGAAAAGCTGGCAGGGGATATCCGTACACTCCGTCAGTGGGGCTATGACTTGATTAAATTTGATTTCCCCACCTATGACATCTTTGGTAAGTACGGCTTTTCTATGAATCAGTCTGTGGTAGAGGGCGACTGGGCGTTCTATGAGCGGCATAAAACCTCTGCCGAGATCATTCTGGAATACTACAAGTTGACGGCAGATGCAGCCGATGGCGCATTGATCAACGCCTGCAACTCTTTGAGCCATTTGAGCGCCGGTCTATTCCCCATTTACCGCATCGGCGACGACAGCTCTATCAATAAGTTTGAAACTACCTTGAAGATGTGTGTCAACACCCTGGCATTCCGGGGCGTTCAGCACAATAACTTCTACTGCGCCGATGCTGACTGCGTCAGTATCACCGGCAATGGCCTGTGGGAGGGTAAGAACTCCGAGTTCCTGCGGCTGCTGTCTTACAGCGGCACGCCTGTTACCGTTTCCATTGAGACTAAGTTCTACTCCAAGGAGATCCGCGAGGCAGTCAGCACTGCTTTCGCTCTGGGCTCTGAGGAGCATGAGGTTGCCCGTCCCCTGGATTGGGAGGAGAACCGTATCCCCAGATGCTGGCAGACCTTTGACGGTGAAAAGACATTTAATTGGTAAAATAAAACAGGAGGTATCCTTATGAAGCGTTCTGAAATCAACAAGGCTCTGAAAGAACTGGAAGCTATGTGCGAAAAGCACCATTGTTATCTGCCCCCCTTCTGCCACTTTACCCCCGAGCAGTGGCAGACCATCGGCCACGAGTACGACGAAGTGCGGGACTGTATGCTGGGCTGGGATATTACCGACTACGGCATGGGTGATTTTGACAAGTTCGGTTTCTCTCTGATCACCATTCGTAACGGCAACCGGGCAATGGAAGAGAAGTACCCCAAGGTGTATGCGGAAAAGCTGCTGTATCTGAAAGAGGGTCAGTATGCCCCCAACCATTTCCACTGGTTCAAGACCGAGGATATTATTAACCGCGGCGGCGGCAACTGCCTGATTCGGGTGTATAACAGCCTGCCCAACGAGGAAATCGACTATGAATCCGATGTAACTGTCCATACCGACGGCAGAACCTATACCGTTCCCGCCGGCACCCAGATTCGCTTGACGCCCGGTGAGAGCATTCACGTGCAGCAGTTTTTGTATCACGATTTTGCCGTGGAGGAGGGCACAGGCCCTGTGCTGCTGGGTGAAGTGAGCCAGTGTAACGACGACAATACCGACAACCGGTTCAATCCCCCCGTAGGCCGTTTCCCCACCATCGAGGAGGACGAAGCGCCCTACCGTTTGCTGTGCAACGAGTATCCCGCAGCCAAATAAGTGAAAGGATAAAAACACTATGCTTGATGTAGTTGCTTTGGGCGAACTGCTCATTGATTTTGCCTGCGTGGAAACCGATGCTGACGGCTATCCCACTATGGCTGCCCATCCCGGCGGCGCGCCGGCAAATTTCCTGGCGGCACTGTGTAAATACGGCTATCATACTGCCCTTTTGGGCAAGGTGGGTGATGATGCCTTCGGTAAGATGCTCATTGGCACTCTCCAAAAGGCAGGCATCGAAACCTCCGGCCTGGTGGTAGACCCGGGTGTGTTTACAACCCTGGCATTCGTTACCTTTGACGAAACCGGAGACCGTTCTTTCAGCTTTGCCAGAAAGCCCGGCGCGGATACCCAGCTGCGGTTTGAGGAAGTGGATTTGAAGCTGATTGATGAGGCGAAGGTGTTTCATTTCGGCACCTTGTCCTTAACCGACGAGCCTGTTCGTTCCGCTACCTATCAGGCGGTGGCTTATGCCAAGTCCAAGGGAAAGCTGATTACCTATGACCCCAATCTCCGCAAGCCCTTGTGGAGCGATATGCAGCAGTGCAAAGAGCAGCTTCTGTGGGGCTTACAGCAGGCAGATGTGGTAAAAATCAGCGACGAAGAGGTGGAGTTCCTCTTTGGCTGCACCCCGGAGGAGGGCGCCGATAAGCTCTTGAATGAATACGGCGTAAGCTTAGCAATGGTAACCCTGGGACCTAAGGGCGCATTCCTGAAAAATAAGACCGCTTCCTGCTATGTGGCCTGTCCCAAGGTCAGCCCGGTGGATACCACCGGTGCCGGCGATATTTTCGGCGGCAGCGCGGTGAGCCGTTTGCTGAAACTGGGCGTTGCTCCGGAAAACCTGAATGAGGAGCAGCTGCGCTACGTGGGCAGCTTTGCTTCCACCGCAGCCAGCCTGTCCACTGAGCATTCCGGCGGCATTCCCAGCATTCCCGATGAAAATACGGTAAAAAGTCGACTCTCTTAATATTACCGCCCGTCCGTGGAAACCGGACGGGCGATATTTTTGCAAAAAAGCCTTGCATTTTCTGTGTTCTATGCTATAATTGGCAGTAATATCTTTGAAAGGAGATTCTTTGACAACTATGGACGACGGCGACAGTAATCCCGATACTCCTCCTTTATGTCATAAGTTTGTACAGGCGAAGCGTAGTCCTCACATTCGTGTGTAGGATATAGGCTTTGCCTTTTGCGCGTTTTTTTGGGAATTTGTGATGAAAAATCGGAGGAATTATGAATAAATCCATTGTTTTAACCATACTTTTGCAGATTGCGCTCATTGCCTTGAATGCAGTCTTTGCCTGCGCGGAAATCGCTGTGATTTCTATGAATGACAACAAACTTGCCAAAATGGCGTCTGACGGAGATAAGCGCGCCATTCGGCTTAGCAAGCTGACGAGCCAGCCAGCCCGCTTTTTGGCTACCATACAGGTTGCCATCACCCTGTCCGGCTTTTTGGGCTCTGCGTTTGCTGCGGAGAACTTCTCTGAGCCTTTGGTGGACTGGCTGATTGGCCTGGGCGTAACCGTGGACCCCGGTGTACTGGATACTGTGGTGGTTGTGTTCATCACCATTATACTGTCCTATTTCACGCTGGTGTTCGGCGAGCTGGTACCCAAGCAGGTGGCTATGCGCAAGGCGGAAGCTCTGGCTTTGGGTATGTCCGGCCTGATCAGCTTTATCGCCAAGGTGTTTGCTCCCTTGGTAGGTCTTTTGACTCTGTCCACCAACGGTATTTTGCGGTTGCTGGGGATTGATCCCAACGCCCAGACCGAGGAGGTCAGTGAGGAAGAAATCCGTATGATGGTGGATGTGGGTAACGAAAACGGCACCATCGATAACGAAGAACGGGAATTCATTCAGAATGTCTTTGAGTTTGACAACCTCCCCGTAGAAGAGATTATCACCCACAGAACAGATGTGGTAATGCTCTATTTAGAGGACAGCTTGGAGGCGTGGGACCAGGCGATTTCCGAAAGCCGGTATACATACTACCCGGTATGTAATGAAACCCCCGACCAGATTGTGGGCGTTCTCAATACCAAAATCTACTTCCGTATGAAGGACAGAACCAAAGAAACGGTGATGGAGCAGGCGGTGGTGGATGCCTATGTTGTGCCGGAATCCTTGAAGGCGGATGTGCTGTTCCGCAATATGAAACGGGAGCATGAGCAGTTTGCGGTGGTGCTGGACGAATACGGCGGTATGAGTGGTATTATCACCATTAAGGACTTGATTGAGGAACTGGTGGGCGATTTGGAAGACGATGTTACCCCCGAGGAAGAGGTTGAGCAGATCATTCAGCTGGAAGAAGCCTTGTGGCAGGCAGACGGAGGCGTTTTGCTGGAGGAACTCTCCGAGGCGCTGGAAATGCCCCTGGAATCCGAGGAGTATGATACCCTCAACGGTCTCATTTTCCACCATTTGGGTACTTCTCCGGAGGTGGACGATGTGGTGGAATTGGAGGGCCTTTCCATTACCGTTACCAAGATGCACAATTATCAGGTGGAAACCGCAGTGATTCGCAAGCTGCCGGTGGAAACCCCGGAAGAATAATGAAAAACGAGACTTTTACCTGAGTAAAAGTCTCGTTTTGCTTGTTTTATGCCAGTCCTTCCAGCAATTCCATCAGCGCGGTCATAGCCTTTGTGCAGAATTTGTTCTTCTTATAAGAGGCATAGATGTTTCGGGTGTTGTGCCGGGTGGGCAGGCAGTAGAATACAATGTTTTCCTGGTTCACGCCCCGGATATTCCGCACCAGCGTATCGCTGACCAGGGAGGCGGCAGTGCCTTGCTCCACATAGGAGTAAAGGTTGGTCAGCCGGTCCAGCTCAAACAGCACAGTAGGACTAAAATTTGTCTCTGTAAAAATGGCGTTGGTCTGTTTGCGGATATCATTGTCCCGGTTCATCAGAATAAAGGGTGTGCGGGAGAACTGTTCCAGCGGTACAGGCTTGGCGTTTTCCAGCCGGTTTTCCAGAATGTCCCGGTAATTCAGCTGATAGTCGCGGCAGGCATCGTTTTCCTTGAAAGCCTTGGGAACTGCCAACAGCAGATGCTCCGAGGCAAGATGCTTTTGGTAAAAATTCTCTGACGGCAGCACAGAGTTATCTATGACAAGATCCAGCGTGCCGTTGCTGATTTCGTTTTCCAGTGAGGTGGAGTTGGCGTCCATCAGCTTTAATTTGATTTTGGGATATGCCTGCATAAACCGGGATATGTATTTGGGAAGCACCAGAGATGACAGCAGCTGGTTGCTGCCAATGCGGAGCGAGCCTGTTTCCAAATGGTTCAGAGAACGGATATACTCGTCAAAAGCCCGTTCAATTTCCCGGATTTGCTGGGTAGCGTGGATATATTCCTGACCGGCCTCGGTAAGCCGTATGGGCTTACAGCTGCGGTCAAACAGGGGCGTTCCCAGCTCCTCTTCCAAATTTTTCACCATCAGACTCAAAGACGGCTGGGCGATAAACAGCTTTTGCGCCGCTTTGGAGAAGCTCTGCTCTTTCGCGATGGTATAGATCAGGTCCTTTTTTCGAAACAGGTTATCCATTTTGCACCCTCTCTTCCTTACTTGTATAAGAATTGTATCATCTGTATATTAACTTGTCAATTTTAATTATAACATATTTATAATACTGATATTTTGCAAATTCAAAAAATTTTCATATTCATAGTAGCTTTTTTGTGCTATAATGCAAGAAAATCCAAACGAGAGGAAGAATGCGTGTGAAACAGATAGGAAAAGCAATTTCCTGCGTTTGCTTTCGGATCATCCGGTTTTTGGTGTGGGTGTTCTATCCCAAAATGACCGTGGAGGGACTTGAAAAGCTTCCCAAGGAGCCTTGTATTGTAGTGGGTAACCATACCCAGATGAACGGACCCATTTGCGGAGAGCTGTATTTCCCCGGAAAGCGGAAAATCTGGTGCGCCCATCAGATGATGTGTATTAAGGAAGTGCCTGCCTACGCATTTACTGATTTTTGGAGCGGAAAACCCAAGTGGACGCACTGGTTTTATAAATTTTTGTCTTATGTGATTGCGCCGATCTCTGCCTGTGTGTTCACCAATGCCAAAACCATTCCGGTGTTCCAGGACAACCGGCTGCTGACCACCTTTAAGCAGACTGTTTCCGCATTGGAAGACAGCGCCAATGTGATCATCTTCCCGGAGTGCTATGAGCCGTATAATCAGATCGTGTATCAGTTCCAGGACCGGTTTATTGACATTGCCAAGCTGTATTATAAACGCACGGGGAAGGCGCTGTCCTTTGTGCCGCTGTACATTGCGCCGAAGCTGAAAAAGATGTACGTAGGAACCCCCATAGCCTTTTGCGCAGATGAGCCGATGGAGCAGCAGCGGCAGAAGATTTGCAGCTACCTGATGGAGGAAATTACCCGCATTGCTGAGGGTTTGCCCCGGCATATCGTGGTGCCGTATCCCAATTTGCCGAAGAAGGCCTATCCCGTAAACATTCCCGACGAGGTGAAAGAATATGAGAAAACCTGTGGTTGACTACCGCGCGCTGCGCTTATCCAATTTAACCGGTCCTACATATCGGCATCTGCTGTTGCTGCTGGGCTGGGTGGTTTATTTTGCTTTGTATTTTCTCACGGAAAATTTGATTCCTGCGGAAAAATGCTACCCGGTATGGTGCAAATTGGACGATATCATTCCCTTTAATGAATGGTTTGTCATTCCCTATGTGGGGTGGTATGTGCTGATTGTGATTTCGCTGGGGTATTTTCTTCTGTACAATGTGGAAAATTTCAAAGCCTTGCAGACCTATATCATAATCACCCAGGCGGTTGCTATGATGTGCTATATTCTGTGGCCCACCCGGCAGGATTTGCGTCCCGAAACCTTCCCCCGGGAGAATGTGCTGACCTGGATTATGGGCATTATTTATACTAACGATACCAACACAGGCGTCTGCCCGTCGCTGCATGTGGCGTATTCACTGGGGATTGCATCTGCGTGGTTGAAGGAAAAGAGCGCTGCCTGGTATGTAAAGCTTATCGTGGTGATTTTTGTGATTTTTGTCTGCCTGTCGGTGGCATTTACCAAGCAGCACTCTGTGGTGGATATTTTTGCGGCGCTGCCGGTGTGCCTGCTGGCAGAAATTCTGGTATTCGGAAAATACTATGCAAGACGGCGGAGGGTAAAGGTATGAAATACCGCAAGGATAAGTACGGCAATGACATTTCCGCCTTAGGCTTTGGTTGTATGCGCTTTCAGCGCAGCGGTGGCGGTATTGATATGGCAGAGGCGGAACGGGAGCTGATGGCTGCCGTTGATGCCGGCGTGAATTATTTTGACACTGCCTATATTTATCCCGGCAGTGAGGCGGCGCTGGGTGAGATTTTTGCTAGGAATCAAGTCCGGGAAAAGCTTTATATTGCCACCAAGCTGCCTCATTATCTGATCAAATCCCGTGAGGGTATGGAGCGGCTGTTTGCAGAGCAGTTAAAGCGGTTAAAAACCGATTATATCGATTATTACCTGATGCATATGCTCACAGATGTGCAGACCTGGGAAAAGCTGAAACGGCTGGGAATCCTGGACTTTTTGGAGGAGAAAAAACGCGCCGGCGCGATCCGTCAGATCGGCTTTTCCTATCACGGCAATTCCGATATGTTCTGTAAGCTGGTGGATGCCTATGACTGGGATTTCTGCCAGATTCAGTACAATTATATGGATGAGCATACCCAGGCCGGTCGAAAGGGCTTGCAGTATGCCCACAGTAAGGGAATGCCTGTGATTATTATGGAGCCGCTGCGGGGCGGTAAGCTGGTAAACCGGCTGCCCCAGCAGGCCATTACCGAATTTGAAAAGCATCCTTTGCGGCGCACACCGGCGCAGTGGGCGCTCCGTTGGCTGTGGAATCAGAAAGAGGTTACCTGCGTTCTTTCCGGTATGAATTCAATGGAGATGCTTGCCGACAATGTGGAAACCGCCTCCACAACGGAAATCGGTGAGCTGGGCAGGGAAGAGGAAATGATGCTTGCCCGGGTGGTGTCAGCTATCAACGCCAATATGAAGGTTGGCTGCACCGGCTGCGGCTACTGTATGCCCTGTCCCAAGGGCGTGGATATTCCCGGCGCTTTTGCCGCCTATAACCGGGTGGCCTCCGAGGGCAAATTTGCAGGCTTGAAGGAGCATTTTATGTGCAGCGCTGCCCGGCAGGATTCTACTGCTGCCTATAACTGCATCGGCTGCGGAAAATGCGAGAGCCATTGCCCCCAGAGGATTCCTATTCGGCAGGAGCTGAAAAATGTACAAAAGGCATTGGAAGGGCCTGTTTACAGAGTTGCCCGGAAAGTGGTGGAAATCTTTAAACTGTATTGAAAAAGCGGAGCATCAGCTCCGCTTTTTATGTTTCCGCATTGCGGTATTGGCTGGGGGTTGCCCCCTTGAATTTCAGAAACTGTTTTGCAAAGTAGCTGGTATTGTTGTAGCCTACGGTGGCGGCGATCTGCTGGATTTGCAGATTGGTGTGTTTCAGCAGCGCCGCTGCCTGATTGGTACGCTCCCGATTCACAAAGTCAATAAAGGTCATACCCAACTGTTGATGAAAGAGGGTAGACAGGTAGTTTGCATTTACCGTCAACGCCTTTGCGGTGTCCTTTACGGTGAGGTTGTCCGCAAGATGCTCTTTGATATAGGTTACCGCCAGATTGGTCAGCGGTTTCAGCTTGGGATAGGTGTGCTCCTGCACCAGACGGCAGTATCTGCGGATAATCTGCTCCATAAAGCGAGGAAGCTGCGCAGTTGTTTTCAGCTGCTCGATTTCCAGGCCGATTTCGTTGGACAGCTTGTCCACCCAGTAGGGGTGAATGCCGGATTCTTCCAAGGCGTGGCGGAGCTGGGTGTTCAGCACAATGCAGTAATTCTGCGCGTTCCGCAGGGGGTTTTTGTTGCGGATGGAGGTCTGCTTTTCGGGGTCGTAGCGTCCGATCATATACAGCGCCAGGGGCAGGTTGCCCTGCTTGATGGCGTCCGTGAGGGCAGCGCTGTATTCGTAGCGCATTTCCACCTGCCGCATTTGCACAATGTCGCCACCGCTACCCACAGGCTGCATAAAAAAGCTTTTTTGTGAGGGTAGCAGGTTGTTTTGCACAATATTCATGGGCTGCTCTTTACCCGTTAGATGTCCGAATACCAAATCGGCAGTGCGGTAGAGAATGTGGCTGGCAACTACCGGCAGACTGCCGGCAAATTGCGCAATACCGGCTGCGACCTGGGAGGGGATCTGATGTTGTCTTGCATTTTGCAGCGTTTCATCCCAATTGAACGGCTGCGTTAGGACAGGACCGAGAATATACAGTATTTGCGCCTGCCTGTTAACATACATTAGCAATGTGATTCCGCCCAGGGAACTATATTCGTCAATAGTGTTGTCCTGCGGGGGAATTTGGTGCAAATGATGCCAAAGGGAGGCGTTTTCTGTCAGAAAAGAATCAAAAGTGTGATTGGCAGTGCGGTGGAGAAAGTCTTGCAGCGCCTCTTTGGTGAAGGGAATGCAGGAAAAGGGAATTCTTGCGGTGGTTTCCAATAATTTTTGCAGAAAGATCGTTGTATCTCCCATAAGGACAACCTCCAACTTGTATGAGATATGTATTATAATATCAGAGATTTATTGTTTCTGCAAGGGCGGTTATATGGTAAAATGTAAAAAAAGAAACTGATAAATTGGGTTTCTTTGGTAAAAATGTTGAGGAGGTTTTCCCAGTGAAAACAACAAAACAACTCCGTCCCTTTGGTTTCCGGGACAAGCTTGCCTATGCAGCCGGCGATTTTGGCTGCAATATGAGCTTTGCTCTGAAAGGCACCGTGCAGACCTTCTGGCTAGTCTATATGATGATGGAAACCGGCCTGCTGTCTATTCTGCTTCTTTTGGTGCAGATTTGGGATGCTGTGAACGATCCTATGATCGGTACAATGATCGATAATGATCACCGGCATTACAAGCGCGGCAAATTTAAGCAGTATATTTTTGTTGGCGCCTGTGGTTTGCTCATTGGCGGCGCAGCGGTGTTCCTGCCCTTCCCCAATGCTCCCGTAGTTGTTAAGGCTGTTCTGTTCATTTTCGGTTATGTGATTTGGGATGCATTTTACACGGTTGCCAATGTGCCTTATGGCTCGATGCTCTCTTTGGTAACCGAGGATGTGGGTGAGCGCGCACAGCTGTCCACCTGGCGTTCTATCGGCTCTATGTTCGGCAATATCGTTCCCAGTATGATTCTGCCTATGCTGATTTGGCAGAAGGTTACTTACAACGGTTCCGATGATTTTCTGAGCAAGATCGAAATCCCCGAAGGTGTTGATAAGTCTCAATTCTTAACAAATCCTTTGACCGGCACTCCCTATGAAATCGGTGAAGCGGTTCTCAGTCCCACTACCGGTAAGCAGGTGGAGATCCTGCTGGGTGAGCGTGTATTCTACGCTGCGCTGATTATGGGCGTTTTGGGCTTTATTGCCTTTATGTTTATGCTCAAAGCGATTACTGTTCGTGTAGATGAGAGTACCGTAAAGGCCAGCGAAGGCGGCGAGAAGTTCAATATCCTGCAAGCCTTTGGTAAGTTTATGAGAAACCGTCCCGCTGTGGGCGCTACTCTGGCGGCTATGGGAATGTTCCTTGGTATGAATGCAGCTACGACTGCTAATACCATTATGTTTGCCACTTACTTCAATATGGCTTCTATGTCCGGTGTTGTGCAGATGATCGGATTCCTGCCTATGTTCCTGTTTATGCCCTTCATCACCAAGATCGTTAAGAAGTATGGTAAGAAGGAAGCTTCTGTGGTAGGCACCCTTGTCTCTTTGGTAGGCGGTGTGATTATGCTGATCTTCCCCATGATTGGCGATGTAAATACTTCCTTGATTGTTTATCTGGTCGGTCTGTGCCTGTTCGGTCTGGGTATGGGCGTTTATACCTGCGTGTCCTGGGCGCTGATGGCAGATGCTATTGATTATAATGAGTGGAAATTCGGCACCCGCGAGGAAGGCACTGTGTACTCTCTGCACTCTTTCTTCCGGAAGCTGGCACAGGGCGTTGGCCCCTCTGCTGTGCTTGCTATTATGGGCGTACTGGGCTACGTTTCCAAGCTGGGCACCATTGGTCAGAGTGCTGAGACTGCTAAGAATATGTGCTGGCTGGTAGGCGGTTTGTATATGTTCAGTGCAGTGCTGCAATTTATTGGTCTGGCTGTAATCTACAATCTGGATAAGAAAACCCTTGCACAGATGAATGAAGAACTCTCCGCTAGAAAGCTTGCTGAATAAACGCTTATTGCTGCCGCATCTGCTATGGCAGGTGCGGCAGTTTTTCTGCGAATTTACAAAATGTTTGGGACTTTTCCGGAAAAACCTGTATAATGAAATTATCTTACTGTTGGAGGTAACCGATTTTGAGACAAATTGTTAATTTGAATCGTAAGTGGAGCTTTTCCAAGGCTGCCACAGCTGTCCCCACCGCTATTGATAACAAGTGGGACTTTGTGAACCTGCCCCACTGCTGGAACGCCATTGACGGCCAGGACGGCGACAATGACTACTATCGCGGCACTGCTTATTATGCCAAAACTCTGAATAAGATGGATCTGCCCACCGCTGACCGGTATTATTTGGAATTGAAGGGCGCAAACTCCTCTGCGGATGTGTATATTAACGGCAAGCACCTTGCCCATCACGATGGCGGTTACTCCACCTGGCGTGTGGAATTGACCGAGGATCTTGCAGTAACCAATCTGCTGGTGATCGCTGTGGACAACAGCGCCAACGAAACTGTTTATCCCCAGATGGCTGACTTTACCTTCTATGGCGGCATTTACCGGGATGTAAATTTGATCTGTGTCAGCCAATCCCACTTTGATCTGGATTATTACGGCGGCCCCGGCATTGCTGTAACGCCTGCCGTTAACGGCGCAAATGCCTCTGTGAAGGTGGATACATATCTGACCGATACCAAAATGGGTCAGACTATCCGCTATACCGTTTATGATGCTGATGAGAATGTGATTGCCCAGACGCAGACCGCTGAGACCTCTGTAACGCTGGAAATTCCCAATGTGCATCTGTGGCACGGCCGCAAGGACCCCTATCTGTACTGCTGCGAGGCAGAGCTGATGGAAGACGGCAATGTGCTGGACAGTGTTTGCACCCGCTTTGGCTGCCGTACCTTCCAGATTGACCCCAATAACGGCTTCATTCTTAACGGTGAAGAGTACCCCCTGCGTGGCGTTTCCCGCCATCAGGACCGCTGGGGTTTGGGTAATGCTTTGCTTCCTGAGCATCACGAAGAGGATATGGACCTGATTTGCGAAATGGGCGCTACCACCATCCGGCTTGCCCACTATCAGCATGATCAGTATTTCTATGACCTGTGCGACGAAAAGGGTCTTGTGATCTGGGCGGAGATTCCCTACATCTCCAAGCATATGCCCACCGGCCGCGAGAACACCATCTCCCAGATGAAGGAACTGATTGTTCAGAATTACAATCACCCCTCTATTGTGGTTTGGGGTCTTTCCAATGAGATTTCCATTGGCGGCTCTGACGATGACCTGCTGGAAAACCACCGGATTCTGAACGACCTGTGCCACGAAATGGATAAGACCCGTCTGACCACCATCGCGGCTGTGTCTATGTGCAAGATGGACGATCCTTACTTGCAGATTCCCGATGTGGTGTCCTACAACCACTACTTTGGCTGGTACGGTGGCGATACCGATATGAACGGCCCCTGGTTCGATAAGTTCCACGCTACCCACCCCAATATCCCCATCGGTTGCTCTGAGTATGGCTGTGAAGCGCTGAACTGGCACACCTCCGACCCCAGACAGGGCGACTATACCGAGGAATACCAGGCTTACTACCACGAGGAGCTGATCAAGCAGCTGTTCACCCGGAAGTATATGTGGGCAACCCATGTGTGGAATATGTTCGACTTCGGCGCGGATGCCCGTAACGAGGGTGGCGAGAACGGTCAGAACCACAAGGGTCTTGTAACTATGGACCGCAAGTATAAAAAGGATTCCTTCTATGCTTACAAGGCATGGCTGTCTGACGAGCCCTTTGTCCACCTGTGTGGCAAGCGCTACATTGACCGGGTAGAGGATGTAACCAAGGTTACCGTTTACTCCAATCAGAAGACCGTGGAGCTGTTTGCCAACGGCGTAAGCCTGGGTGTGAAGGAAGCTGCCGACCACTTCTTCTATTTCAATGTGCCCAATGTGGGCGAGACTAAGCTGGTTGCAGTCTCCGGCGATATGAAGGATGAGAGCATCATTCGCAAAGTGGATACCTTTAATGATTCCTACCGCCTGGTGGAAAAGGGCGCAATTCTCAACTGGTTTGACATTGAAGCGCCTGAGGGTTACCTGTCTTTGAACGATAAGATGGGCGATGTCATCTCCACTGTGAAGGGTAAGCTCCTGTTTATGGGTATGTTTGCCAAAATGATGGGTGGCAAGGATGGCAAAATGCAGGCTGCCGGCTTTGAAGTGAATGCAGAGATGATGTCTATGATGAACGGCTTTACTGTGCTGCGTCTGTTCACGCTGATGGGTGGTATGATGGATGTGAAGTTCACCAAGGAACAGCTTTTGGATTTGAATGCAAAGCTGAACAAAATCAAAGCGCCTAAGAAATAAACCAAACAGAAAACCTCCGGGAAATTCCCGGAGGTTTTTTATAGTTTCTTGACATTCAGTGCTCGTATAGCATTCAATACAGCCAGTACCATCACGCCCACATCGGCAAAGATGGCAAACCACATATTGGCAAAACCAAAAGCGCCCAGCAGCAGGCAGGCAAATTTAATGCCCAGGGCAAAGATGATGTTCTGATATACAATGCCCATACATTTCCGGGAGATGTTAATGGCTTTGGCAATTTTTGCTGGATTGTCATCCATCAGCACCACGTCCGCAGCCTCAATGGCGGCGTCGGAGCCGATGGCGCCCATGGCGATGCCGATATCCGCCCGGGACAGCACCGGTGCGTCGTTGATGCCATCGCCGGCGAAAATCAGTTTGCCACCAGCGGTGGAGAGGAGCTGCTCAACCTGCTCCACTTTATCTGCCGGGAGCAGTTCGCTGCATACCCGGTCGATGCCAAGGGATGCGGCTATGGCTTCCGCAGTTGCTTTGTTGTCGCCGGTAAGCATAACAATTTCGCTGACACCGGCGGCTTTCAGCTGCTGAACAGCTGCTTTGGCGTTGGGTTTTTCAGCATCAGCAATCACAATATATCCGCCATAGGCGCAGTCCACTGCCAGGTGAACGATCGTACCGATTGCGGCAGGCTCCTGGCAGGTGATGCCCAGCTGCTCCATCAGCTTGCGGTTGCCAACAGCTACCGCTGCGCCATCCACAACGGCAGTAATGCCCTTGCCGCTGATTTCCGTTATGTCGCAAACCCGCGACCGGTCAATTTCTTTTCCGTAGGCGGTGAGAAGACTTTTGCTGATGGGGTGGGTGGAGGCGGATTCTGCCAATGCAGCGTATTCCAACAGTTGCTGCGCATCCAGAGAATGGCTGTGAATTTCCGTTACTTGAAAGACTCCTTGGGTCAGCGTGCCGGTTTTATCCAGCACCACAGTTTTGGTTTTGGACAGGGCTTCCAAATAATTAGAGCCTTTGATTAAAATACCTTCCTTGCTGGCGCCGCCCATACCGGCGAAAAAGGTCAGGGGAATGCTGATCACCAGCGCGCAGGGACAGCTGATAACAAGAAATGTCAGCGCCCGGTAAATCCATCTGTCCCACAAAGGAGCGCTGCCCAGCAGAAGATTCAGTACCGGGGGCAGCACTGCCAGCGCCAATGCACTGCAACAGACAATGGGGGTGTAGCCCCGGGCGAATTTTGCAATGAAATTTTCAGATTTTGCTTTGCGGGAACCGGCTTGCTCCACCAGCTCCAGAATTTTGCAGACAGTAGAATCTTCAAATCCCCTGGTGGTGGTGATTTTCAGCAGTCCCGTCATATTGATGCAGCCGCTGATTACTTCATCACCTGTATTTACTTCCCGGGGAAGACTCTCTCCTGTCAGCGCACTGGTGTTTAGTGTGGAGGTGCCGGAGGAAACAATGCCGTCGATGGGGATGCGTTCGCCGGGTCGCACTATAATGGTGCTGCCCAAGGCCACCTCTTCCGGGTCAACCTGAATCAGCTTGCCGCCGTCTTCGATGTTGGCGTAGTCCGGCCGGATATCCATAAGGGCACTGATGCTGCGGCGGCTTTTTCCCACCGCGTAGCTTTCAAACAGCTCACCTACCTGATACAGCAGCATAACCGCGATGGCTTCGTTAAAATCATAGCTTTTCTGATAAAGGGCAAGGGCGATTGCGCCCAGCGTTGCCAGAGCCATGAGGAAGTTTTCGTCAAAAATTCTGCGGTTGCGTATGCCCATAAAGGCTTTTCGCAAAACGTCATATCCAATGAGAATATAAATTGCCAGTACCAGTACCAGGCGGGGCAGGGCAGACAGGGGAGCCAGATTCAGCACAGCCATTCCCGCTGCCGCGATACCGATCCGCAGGAGCTTATTTTTTTGTTTTCCCGTCATTTTTTGACCTCAGAAAAAGATCTCACAATCCGGCTCTACCTTGCGGCAAACCTTCAATACATTCTTCATAACGGCAGCAGGGTCAGCGCCGTCAGCAAATTCCACTGTCATTTTCAGCATCATATAGTTTACGGTGGCGTTTGCTACGCCATCCACTTTCTTGGCGGCCTGTTCTATCAAATTGGCGCAGTTGGCGCAGTCAACTTCAATTTTATAAGTCTTTTTCATTGTATGTTCCTCCATTCAACAATTAAACAATCGCTTAATCGTAAGCAAAGTATACTATATTTCATTGAGAAAGTCAAGGGAAGGGGAGTAGTTTTTTCTTGTAACGGCCGCCCAACCGTGCTATACTGATAGAAAAGGAGGGAGCGAAATGGCGGAAAAGCACTTGCCCCATCAGCATACCCATACAGAGGATATTGCAAAGCTTGCCGGTCAACTGGACCGGGTGGAGGATTTCCAAAAGGTGGCAGAGGTCTTCAAGCAGCTCTCTGATAGCAGCCGTGTGCGGATTTTTTGGCTGCTGTGCCATTGTGAAGAATGTGTCATCAATATTTCGGCATTGGTGGAGATGTCCAGTCCTGCGGTTTCCCACCATCTGCGTCAGTTAAAGGCTAGCGGTTTGATTGTCAGCCGTCGGGAAGGCAAGGAGGTCTACTACAAAGCTGCCGATACCGAAGAAAGTCAACAAACACACCTGATGATTGAGAAAATAATGGAAATGACCTGCCCGCAGTGATGCAAAACGGTTGACAGAAACGGTCATTTTTGGTATTCTTTATAATAGTGGAGTATGTGGAAACTGCTCTGATTTTGCATAAGGAATTATTACGAAGAAGGGGAAAAACATATGAGCTTTTTAGAGGAAATGTCCTTTCTGTATGACGGCTTAGCCGCTGCGGTTACGGACTGGAAGGTGCTGGTCATGTGGGTGATCGGCGGCCTGCTGATTTATTTGGCAATCAAGAAGGATATGGAGCCTACCTTGCTGCTGCCTATGGGCTTTGGCGCAATTCTTGTGAATTTGCCCAACTCCGGCGCGGTGGAGGTGGTGGAGACCCTGTTTAATGCCGGTATCTCCAACGAGTTGTTCCCGCTGCTGCTGTTCATCGGCATTGGCGCTATGATCGACTTTGGACCCATTCTGTCCAACCCCAAGCTGATGCTCTTTGGCGCAGCTGCCCAGTTTGGCATCTTCTTTACCCTGTGCGCTGCCTCTATGTTCTTTGACTTGGAGACAGCTGCCTCCATCGGCGTGATCGGCGCTGCCGACGGTCCTACCGCTATCGTTGTGGCCCAGGCGTTGCTGGATCCCGAATCTCCCTATTTGGGCGCGATTATGGTGGCTGCCTATTCCTATATGGCGCTGGTTCCCATTATCCAGCCCCCCGTCATCAAGCTGATGACCACCAAAAAAGAGCGTATGATCCGTATGAAGTACGCACCTGCTCAGGTTTCCAAGGTAACCCGCATTCTGTTCCCCATTTTGATCACCATCATTGCCGGTCTGATTGCTCCCGGCTCTGTTGCGCTGGTAGGCTTTTTGATGTTCGGCAACCTGCTGCGTGAGTGCGGCGTGCTGGACCAGCTGTCTGAGACCGCTCAGAAGGTGCTGGCAAACTTGATTACCCTGTTTTTGGGCATTACCATCGCTTTCAAGATGCAGGCAGAGTTCTTCCTGCAAGTGGATACCCTGCTGATTATGGGCCTGGGCCTGTTCGCCTTTGTGTTTGACACTGCCGGCGGTGTGCTGTTTGCCAAGTTCCTGAATCTGTTTATGAAGGATAAGATCAATCCTATGATTGGCGCAGCGGGTATTTCCGCATTCCCCATGTCCGGCCGTGTGGTGCATAAGATGGGTCTTGCTGAGGATCCCCAGAACTTCCTGCTGATGCACTCTATGGGTGTCAACGTTTCCGGTCAGATCGCCTCCGTGATTGCAGGCGGTATGATTCTGAACTTCTTTATGAAATAAGGAGGACAAATCAATGAATTTTGATCCTATGGCTTTTGTTGCCAACTTAAAGTATATGGGTCTGGGTATGCTGGGTGTTTTCGTTTCCATCGGAATCATCGTGCTGGTTACCGTGATCCTGAATAAGACCACCAAATAAGTCCTAAAAGCACCGGCTCAGCCGGTGCTTTTTTCGTTGCAATCTGTTACTCCCCGTGATAAAATAGGCAGGAGAAATTGTAAGGAGTACTGCTATGGAGAAACTTTCCTTTACATCGGATTATATGGAGGGGGCGCATCCGAAAATATTGGAGCGGCTGGTGGAGACCAATCTGCTGAAAACCGCCGGTTACGGTACGGATGAAATTTGTGAATCTGCCCGGGAGAAAATCCGCATAGCTTGCGATGCTCCTAACGGGGAAGTGTTTTTCCTGCCGGGGGGTACCCAGACCAACGCCATGATTGTGAAGTATCTGCTGCGTCCTTACCAAGGCGTGATTGCCGCCCAGTCCGGACATATTGCCGCCCACGAAGCCGGCGCGATTGAACACGGCGGCCATAAGGTGATCTGCGTGCCGGAGTATGACGGTAAGCTGATGGCTGCCGATGTTGCCAAGGTGGCGAAGACCTTTTTGCAGGATGACAACCGGGAGCATTTGGTGATGCCGGGTATGGTGTACATTTCTCAGCCCACCGAAAGCGGCACCCTGTATTCCCTGTCTGAATTGGAAGCGCTTTCCGCTGTCTGCAAGGAATACGGATTATATCTCTACGCCGACGGCGCTCGCTTGGCTTATGCTTTGGCGTGTCCCGGCAACGATGTGCGCTTGCAGGATTTGGCGCGGCTGTGCGATGTATTCTACATCGGCGGCACCAAGTGCGGCGCGCTGCTGGGCGAGGCGGTGGTGATTCCTAAAAAGGATTTGATCCCCCACTTCTTTACCCTTATGAAGCAGCACGGCGCGTTATTGGCAAAGGGTAGAATTCTCGGCATTCAGTTCGACACGCTGTTTACCGACAATTTATATATGCAGTTGGGGCAATCGGCGGTTGCGCATGCCGATGCCATTCGGTCTGCCTTGGAGAAAAAGGGCTGGCAGTTGTGCTACGGCTCGCCCACCAATCAGGTGTTTGTGAAGCTGCCGGACGATGTTCGCCAAAAGCTTGAACAGCAGGTGAACATCAGCTTTTGGGAAAAACCGGACGAAAACCATACCGTTGTCCGGCTGGCTACTTCCTGGGCAACGGACGGAAAAGATGTGGAGAAATTACTTGAAATCCTGGATTCGATTTGACAAAGCAAACCTACGGTATTACAATAATTCTAACTACTTTTTGAGGTGATTCTATGGAACAGAAATTGCACATTGAAACCCAGTGCATTCAGGCAGGATACAGCCCTGCCAGCGGTGAACCCCGCCAGATTCCCATTGTGCAGAGTACAACCTTTAAGTACGCCACAAGCGAGGATATGGGCAAGCTCTTCGATTTGGAGGCCAGCGGTTATTTTTACTCCCGCTTGCAGAATCCCACCTGTGATATGGTGGCGGCAAAGATTGCTGCGTTGGAGGGTGGTACTGCGGCTATGCTCACCGGTTCCGGTCAGGCAGCGAACTTCTATGCAATGTTCAATATTGCCTCCTGCGGCGACCATATTGTGTCGTCCTCCGCTATTTATGGCGGCACATTTAACTTAATCGCTGTTACCATGAAACGGATGGGCATTGAGGCAACCTTTGTCAGCCCCGATGCCAGCTACGAGGAAATTGTGGCGGCAATCCGTCCCAACACCAAGCTGATTTTTGGCGAGACCATTGCCAATCCTGCGCTGAATGTGCTGGACATCGAGAAATTTGCCAAGGCGGCTCACGACAATGGCCTGCCGCTGATTGTGGACAATACCTTCGCTACGCCGGTAAACTGCCGTCCCATTGAATGGGGCGCGGATATTGTTACTCACTCCACAACCAAGTATATGGACGGCCACGGCGTTGCCGTAGGCGGCTGCATTGTGGACAGCGGCAAATTCGACTGGACCAAATATCCCGACAGATTCCCCGGCTTGTGCACACCCGATGACAGCTATCACGGGGTTACCTATACCGAGCGCTTCGGTTTGGAGGGGGCATTTATTACCAAATGTACCGCTCAGCTGATGCGGGATCTGGGCTCTATCCAGTCTCCCCAGAGCGCATTCTATCTGAATCTTGGCTTGGAGAGCCTGCCGTTCAGAATGAAGCAGCACTGCGCCAATGCTCAGGCAATCGCAGAGTTTTTGCAGGCCAATGAGAAGGTGGCATGGGTCAGATACGGCGGCTTGAAGACGGATAAGTATTATGAACTGACTCAGAAGTATATGCCGGGTGGCTCCTGTGGCGTGATTTCCTTCGGCTTGAAGGGTGGTCGCAAGGCAGCGGAAACCTTTATGAAGCATATGCGCCTTGGCTCTATCGAGACCCACGTGGCAGACTCCCGCACCTGCTGTTTGCACCCGGCATCTGCCACCCACCGGCAGATGACAGATGAACAGCTGGAACAGGCGGGTATCGGCGCGGATCTGATTCGGCTCAGCTGCGGCCTGGAAAATGCCGAGGACTTAATTGCCGATTTGAAACAAGCCATCGAGGCGGTTTGATAAGGAGCGTTTGGGATGAAAAAGCATCTATCTGTGATTTTAATTGCTGTAATGCTTTTGTCTGTGGTTTTTGCAGGCAATCTTACAGCGTATGCTGCAACCAGCGGCACTTGCGGCGATGACATTACCTATACCATTACGGACAATGTGCTGACCTTGTCCGGCACGGGCGATATGTACCACTATGATTTTTGGTCTCATACCGTTCCTTGGGATGCGAAAAAGGGTACAATCACTAAGGTTGTGGTGGAAGAGGGCATTACCAGCCTGGGCACCAATGCCTTTTGCGATTTTGTCAGTCTGACTGAGGTGGAGTTGCCTACGACCTTGAAAACAATGGGTATGAACGCCTTTGCCTGCTGTGAAAGCTTGACGGAATTTACTGTTCCTGTGGGATTAGAAAGCTTTGATGTGTCCGCATTTGCCAATTGTTATGGAATGCTGGAATACAAGGTGGCAGAGGGCAATACCCACTTCACCGTAGAGGACGGCGTTCTGTTTAATATTGATAAAACTGCCTTGTGGAGCTATCCCATCGGCTTGACTGACGAAGTTTACGATATGCCGGATACGGTGGAATCCGTTGAGGCATACGCTTTCTCCGAGGCGGCAAACTTAAATGAAATCCTGTTCAGTGAAAATCTGAAACATATTGGTGATGAAGCCTTCCATAACTGCATTGGCTTAACGGAAATTGTTTTGCCTGACGGCTTTTTAACCACCGGCGGCGGTTCATTCCAGGGTTGTGAGAATCTAAGCCAAATTGACCTGCCTGACACAGTAACCCGCATCGGACCGCTGTGCTTCGATATGACCGCGTATTACAATAATCTCAGCAACTGGGAAAATGATTTGGTTCTGTATTTGGACGAATTTGTCTTGCAGGGCCGGGAAAAGTGGGATGAGGTTGCAGGCGAATCCGGCATAGAGCTGGGTGGCGAGTACCGTATCAAGGAAGGCACCAAGCTGATTGCGGACGAAGCCTTTGACTTCCTTCCCATCAGCGCTGTTTACCTCCCGGCATCTTTGCAGTATATTGGTGAAGGCGCATTCTACGGCTGCGACAATCTGACGGAGATTGACATTCCCGGGAATGTTACCCATATTGGTGAAATTGCCTTTACTTCCTGCGAAAACCTGGCGTCTGTGAAATTGCCCGGTAATTTGCAGCGTATTGGATATAATGCGTTTGAGAACACGGCGTATTTGAACGCGCTTGTTACCGCAGAGAATCCCATTGGTTATGATGGAAATTATGTGATTTATGCCCACTCCTCGCTGACAGCAGCCAATATTAAAGAGGGCACCACCTTGATTGCGGAAAATGCATTCGAAAAAGCGACCTCGGTGCGCACAATCACGCTGCCGGAAAGCCTTCTGTATATCGGAAGCGAAGCCTTTATCAACACCACTTCTACGAAGAATATTACTGTTCCCAAGACGGTTGTTTCCATCGGTGATTACGCTTTCGGATATTCCAAGCATTATAGCTCTGCGGTGGAGGCGTATGTATATACGCCTATCTACAATTTTATGTTGAGCGGTTATACCGATTCTGCCGCGGAAGCCTATGCGGAAGAATTTGATGTTCCCTTTGACTGCCTGGACGGCTGTGAGCATCAGTACGGTTCCACGGTTACTACCCCTGCTACTTGTACCACTGCCGGTGTCCGCACTTATGCCTGCGGTCTGTGTGGCGATTCCTACACGGAAGTTATTCCCGCGGGACATACCGATGTGGTGATTGACCCTGCCGTAGAGCCGGGTTGTAATACCAACGGTATGACGGAGGGTTCTCACTGCGAGGCTTGCGGAACTGTGATTGTTGAGCAGCTGCCAACCGGTTCGCTGAATCATCGCGTCGGCATTGAAATGGGAGAGGCGCCTTCCTGCGGCGAGGGCGGCAAGACGGAAGCGATTTGGTGTATGGATTGCCAAAAGTATATCAAGGAGCCGGAATACATTCCGCCCACCAATAACCACAGGGCGTTATCTTATGAGGAAGTTCCTGCCAACTGTGTAACGGAAGGCCTTACTGGCGGAACATTCTGCGGTTGGTGCGGTCAGACCCTTACGGAGCGGACGGTTGTTCCCACCAACGATTACCACATCAATCGGGTCATTGACTATGCTGAAACACCTACCTGTACCAAAGAAGGCAAGACCCAGGGTTCTCACTGTGGAGCTTGCGGTGATATAATTATCCCCCAGGAAATTGTGCCGAAGGCAAATCATACCTATGATACCCGCTATACAATTGACAAGGTGGCAAGCGGCCTGGAAACAGGCTATAAGAGCCGCCATTGCAAGTACTGCGCAGCCACGACGGATTGTACGGAGCTTCCTCTTGTAGCGCCCGTTTTCGTGCAGATGACGCCTGCCGGCATTGCTTTGGCATATGAACCCTATGACGATGTGGTGTCTTATGAGGTATACCGTCTGTCGGATGAAATGGCAGGCTACGAACATGTAGGTACAACACCGCAGACCACATTCTTTGATTCCTCGGCTGTGTTGGGCGGCGTATACCGCTATATGATTCTGCTGACGGATGCAAATGAGAAGACAGTCGCGGTTGTTACCACAGAGGAGATTACATATGCAACTTCGTTGATCATCACAACCCAGCCGAAAACCACTTATGCTGAAAACGGCGCTACTGTAAAGGTAAAGGTTGGCGCCACAGGCGACGGCTTGACATATACCTGGTATGTGAAAAATGCCGGCGCAACCAAGTTTGTAAAGTCTTCTATTACCTCCGCAACCTATTCAGTGAAGATGAGCAGCACCACCAAGAACCGTTCTGTTTACTGCGTGGTTACTGACAAGTACGGCAACGCAAAGGTAACGGAAACAGTGCAGCTGCGGATGGCGGTAACGCTGAATGCTCAGCCAAGTACCGCCTATGCCAAGAATGGCGCAATGGCGAAGGTGTCCGTGAGCGCAACAGGTGATGGCTTGAAGTATACCTGGTATGTGAAAAATGCAGGCGCAACTAAGTATGTGAAGTCTTCCATTACCAGCGCAACCTACTCGGTGAAGATGAGCAGCGCTGTGAAAAACCGTTCTGTTTACTGTGTGATTACCGACAAGTATGGAAATACCGCAAAGACAAAAGAGGTGCAGCTGCGGATGGCGGCTACGGTTACCACCCAGCCTAAGACCACTTATACCAAGAGTGGGGCAACCGCCAAGGCAACAGTGGGCGCAGCGGGCGACGGCTTGAAGTATACCTGGTATGTGAAAAATGCAGGCGCAACTAAGTATGTGAAGTCTTCCATTACGACTGCAACCTATTCGGTGAAAATGAGCAATACGGTAAAAAATCGCTCTGTTTATTGCGTGATTACCGACAAGTATGGCAACAGTGTGAAAACCGATGTGGTACAGCTGCGTATGAAAGCCACCATTACCACCCAGCCGAAGATCACTTATACCAAGAGTGGGGAAACCGCCAAGGTAACAGTGGGCGCAGCCGGCGACGGCTTGAAGTATACCTGGTATGTGAAAAATGCCGGCGCAACTATGTATGTGAAGTCTTCCATTACAACTGCAACCTATTCGGTGAAAATGAGCAATACGGTAAAGAATCGCTCCGTATATTGCGTAGTTACCGACAAGTACGGCAACACGGCTAAAACCAATACGGTACAACTGAAAATGAAATAACAAAAGGGACGCACTTTTTGTAAAGTGCGTCCCAAAAAATATGATTAGAATTACTTAATAACACCCTTTTGCAGGATGATGTTGGCGTAGATTGCGGTCTCACCGGATTGGAGAATGCAGTAGCAGTCTTTTGCTTCATCGTAAAAGTCAAAGCGGTCGATGTTGCCCACGGCATCAGCACCCCGGCTGTCATATTTTGCAATGATGTTCTTGTACTCGTCCCAGACCGGAATGGTCAGGTCCTTATCGCAATTCATTTTCTCCATCAAAATAGCAGGCTTTTCCACATAGGTGTCCAGCGGGAACACCTGCAAGATCGCGTCCAGCAGCTCCGGTACTCCGTGTCCGTCTGCCCGCAGGAAGATGGCGTTCTTGGCCTTTGCCATAGCAGCACCGGGGAAATTACCGTCGCCGATGCAGATCCGGTCGGAATGACCCATTTCAGCAAGGACCTTCAAAAGCTCGGGGGAGAGAATGGAAGGAATGTTTTTTAACATATGATTTACCTCCTGTAAATATTATGCCAGAGAAAGTGGCGGCCTAAAAGACCGCCACTTTATATTTTTATTTGTACAGAGGGCCGTAGGTGGCGCAGGCGCGGTAGTCCTGGCCTTCCTTGTCCATACCGAATGCATTCCAGCAGGCAGGACGGTAGATGTCTTCCTCAGGTACGTTGTGCATACATACGGGAATCCGCAGCATAGAGCACATGGTGATCAGGTCCGCACCGATGTGGCCGTAGGAGATGGCACCGTGGTTAGCGCCCCAGTTCATCATGACCTCGTAAGCGGTCTTGAAGGGGGAGCCTTCCTTGCCGTCGCAGCGAGGTGCAAACCAGGTGCAGGGCCAGGTGGGGTTGGTGCGCTCCATCAGGGTGTCGGAGACGTCATCGGGCAGGTTGACGGTCCAGCCTTCTGCGATCTGCAATACAGGACCCAGACCCTTCACCAGATTCATACGGATCATAGTGCAGGGCATTTCGGCCTTGGTTGTGTAGTGGCTGGAGAATCCGCCGCCGCGGAAGTTGTCGAAGCCGGCTTCGCACCATACGGTAGCATCGGTCATCTTCTTGATGTCCTCGTCGGTAACCTCCCACCACTTCTTCATGATGGCATTGCCGTTCTCGTCAGTGCAGACACCGGAAGCATCCAGGCAGGCAGCGCCGGAGTTCAGCAGGTGGATGATACCGTTGGACTCTTTGGCTTTGCCTTCCAGCTTGTAGCCGGTAACCCGCTCGGTGGCCTCGCCGGACCAGTAGGTACGCACATCGGCAAAGATCTGCGCACGGTGGGTCAGCAGACGCATCATCAGCATACCCATACCGTTGAGAATGTCGTTCTCAGTAGCCAGGGTGTAGGGCTCACGGGCGCCTTCGTAGTCAAAGGTAGAGGACAGCAGAGCCTCGGGATAGTCGCAGTTGGGCCAGTGATCGGTCCATTGACGCTGACCCTGGAAGCCGCCGGCAATGGCGTTGTGGCCAACCTTTTCTTCCTCGAACTTGTCGTCCAGCTTGGGGTTGCCAGCCATCAGATCCTTGATAATGCAGTACATCTTGACGGTGAATTCCCACTGCTTTTCCTTCTCTTCATCAGAGAATTTTACCATTTCGGGGTTATCGTCGCGGCCTTCCTTGCAGTGCTCCTTGGTCCAAGCCAGTGCCTTCTGATAGTCTTCTTCGCAGTAGATGCCTTCTTCCATGCGGCGCAGGATTTCTACCTCGTCCACGGATTCAACACGCATACCGAAGAAGTTTTCCAGCATATCCTGGTCCATAATGGAGCCGGCAATACCCATACACTGAGAGCCGATTTGCAGGTAGGACTTGCCGCGCATAGTAGCAACAGCAACAGCGGCGCGGCCAAAGCGCAGCAGCTTTTCCTTAACGTCCTCGGGAATCTGCGTAACCTGATCCCGGTCCTGTACCTCGTGGCCGTAGATGCCGAAGGCGGGCAGACCCTTCTGGGCGTGTCCTGCCAGAACAGCGGCTAAGTACACAGCGCCGGGACGCTCAGTACCGTTGAAGCCCCATACGCCCTTAATGGTGTGGGGATCCATATCCATAGTCTCGCTGCCGTAGCACCAGCAGGGGGTAACGGACAGCGTGATGGAAACGCCTTCCTTTTTGAACTTGTTGGCGCAGGCGGCAGCTTCAGGAACGCGTCCGATGCAGGTGTCAGCCATAACAACCTTAACAGGCTCGCCGTTGGAGTAGAACAGGTTCTCCTCAAACAGCTTCTTGGCAGACTCTGCCATTGCCCATACCAGGGGCTCCAGAGATTCACGGAGCTTCAGGGGGCCGCGGCGGCCGTCTACGATGGGACGAATACCAATAACAGGGTAATCGCCGACATATCTATTTTTTGCCATTGTTATTTCCTCCTTGAATATACAATAATCTATAAATACGCGTTTGCGTTTTATACTGGTTTATTCCGGCGTGATCCGGCATTTCAGCCGGGCGATGCGGGTTTGGCCGTTATGCCCGTCCAGACGGTCCAGAAGAAACTGGGCGGCGGTAACGCCGATGAGCTGATCCGGCTGCTGCACTACGGGCAGGGGAGGGTTCATCATTGAACAGGTCTCCACGCTGTCAAAGCCAAAGACATCCACATCCTCCGGAATTTGCAGACCCCGTTCCCGGGCAGCGGTAATGAAGCCCATAGTGATGTCGTAATTGGTGGTAAATACGGCGGTTGGCCGATCTGCCAGGTTCATTAAAAGCCCGCAGCTGCGATAGCCGGTAGCAAAATCGTTTTGTCCGCTGATGATCAGATTATCATCGTATAGAATGTTCGCGTTGGACAGCGCCCGCAGGTAACCAACCATTCGTTCCTTGGCAGTAAATACGGATTTGGGGCCGGTAATAATGGCGATGCGGTTGTGTCCGCCGGCAATCAGCTTGCTGACTGCCTGAAAGACAATCTCTGTGTTGTCCACAAGCACAGCGTCCACATCTACACCTTGGATCATACGGTCGATCTGGACGATGGGAAGTCCGCGGTTGGCGGTCAGCTCGTTAAACTCCTCAGCGGAGAGATCCTCCGGCGCGTATATCAGCCCGTCAATACCACAGGTGAGCATAAATTTCAGGTTGTCCCGTTCCATACCGTGGTTTGCGCCGTAGCAGGAAATCAGGCAGTGATAGTCCCGCTCCCGCAAGGTGCGGGACAGGGTCATAACCACATTGGCGTAGAAGGGGGCGGTCATATCCGGAATCAGCACGCCGATGCTGCGATTTCGCTGGGACTTTAATCCCCGGGCAAAAGGGTCAACCCGATAGTCCAGAGCCTCAATGGCGGCGCGAATCGATTCGGCATTTTCCTGACGAACACTTCCACCGTTTAAGAATTTGGATATGGTAGACGGCGCAACACCGGCCATACGCGCCACATCTTTAATAGTTGCCATTGTTGCACCTCCATTTTTCTGCCAAAACGCGAATCGATTCGCGCTTTGACGCAGGGTCAGCCACGACTGACATAATTATAATATAAAAACAATTTTGTGCTGTCAACACAATTTTTGAAAAAATATATTGATTTTTTTAGTAAAGTTTATTATAATACCCTTGTGAATGGGAAAGGGCATATGCTATGAGTAATACAGCACAAGCGAATCGTTTCGTTTTTGTGCAAAATATAAAAGCAATGTGCGTTTTGTTGGATTTCCCAGGTTGAGAGAGCTTTTTACAAACCAGTAATTGCAGATTCAGAACGGGGTTTCGGCCTTTTCTGATGTTCAATTTTATTAAACAACGAAAGGTGATGTTGGAATGGGCGAAACAATTCTGAAAATGCAAGGCATTCAGAAGTATTTCTCCGGCGTGCATGCGCTCAACGGTGTCAATTTTGAATTGAAGGCCGGCGAGGTCCATGCGCTGATGGGTGAAAACGGTGCCGGCAAGTCTACATTAATTAAAGTGCTTTGCGGCATACATAAGCGGGACGGCGGCAGTGTGGAATACTTCGGCCAGGAAGTGGATTTCAATAATATAGCCGAATCCCAGGCTGCGGGTATCAGCGTGATTCATCAGGAGCTGAATATGATGAACCACTTGACCGTGGCGCAGAATATGTTTATCGGTCGTGAGTTTAAGCGCGGCGCTTTCATCAATGATAAGAAGATGGAAGAAGAGGCGCAGAAGCTCTTTGATAAAATGGGTGTTAAAATTGACCCGGCCACCAAGCTGGGCGACCTGACCGTTGGCAAGCAGCAGATGGTGGAAATTGCCAAGGCTGTCTCCCGGGAATGTAAGCTGCTGGTTTTGGATGAGCCTACCGCAGCATTGACGCTTCCCGAGGTTGAGGAGCTTTTCAAGATTATGAACGACCTGCGGGATAAGGGAATCGGTATGATTTACATTTCCCACCGTATGGACGAAATCAACCGAATCTCCGACCGTGTTACCGTTATGCGGGACGGCGAATATGTAGGCACAGTCAATACCGCTGAGGTTACTAAGGACGACATCGTGAAGATGATGGTCGGCCGTGTGATTATGGGCGAACAGAAGGAAGCAAGCGCTGTGCCTGCCGATGCGCCTGTTGTGTTGGAGGTCAAGCACTTAAATGCCGGCAAGGAAGTCAAGGACGTGAGCTTCACCCTCCGCAAGGGCGAGATTCTTGGCTTTGCAGGCCTTATGGGCGCCGGCCGTACCGAGGTTGCCCGTGCTCTTTACGGCGCTGATTCCAGACAGACCGGTGAGATCTTCCTCAACGGTAAGAAGGTAAAAATCAAGACTCCCGAGCAGGCTGTCAAGAACGGCATCTGCTATTTGAGTGAGGACCGGAAGCGCTTCGGTCTGATGCTGGATAAATCCGTTACCCAGAACTCTGCTATTGCATCTGTGGACAATTACATCAAAGCCGGTATTATTGATGACGGCAAGATGCGGGATGTTTCCGCGGAGATCAACGCAAAGCTGCGCACCAAGACACCGTCTATGGAGCAGCTGCTGAAAAACCTTTCCGGCGGCAACCAGCAGAAGGTTATCATTGCTCGCTGGCTGATGAAGAATTCCGATGTCTTTATCTTTGATGAGCCCACCCGCGGTATTGACGTGGGCGCCAAGAGTGAGATTTACAATCTGATGGAGGATTTGACCAAGCAGGGAAAATCCATCATTATGATTTCTTCCGAACTGCCTGAGGTTCTGCGTATGAGCGACCGGATCATCGTGATGTGCGAGGGTCGCAAAACCGGAGAACTGGACATTTCCGAAGCTACACAGGAAAATATTATGCAACTTGCCACAATGCGAGAGGAGAATTGATATGAGCAACAATAAAAGTCCCCTGACCAAAGCAAAGAACCTGCTGTCCGGCGGCAAGCAGAACTTCGTAATTATTTTAGCCGCTGTGGTTCTGTTTGTGGTCTTTTACCTGATTAACCCCGGCTTTGCCAGCGAAGGCAACCTGCTGACTATGACCAAGGCTTTGGTTCCTTATGCGATTTTGTCCCTGGGCGTTACCTTCGTTATCGCCACCGGCGGTATTGACCTTTCTATTGGTACCGTATGCTTCGGCTCTGCCGTTCTGGCTGGCGCGCTGTGTAAGACCGGCGTTTCCGCTGACGAAGGCACTCTGTGGCTGACCATTCCCATTATCCTGGTTACCGGCTTGATTTTCGGTCTGATTAACGGTCTGCTGGTTGCCAAGTGCAAGATCGCTCCCTTTATTGCAACCCTGGGCTCTATGCTCTTCTCCCGTGGCTTGACCGCAGTGGTTGCGGAAGCTGTCCGCGGTACTTCTTCCGCTATTAAGTACCCCTCCACCGGTTGGTTCCAGAAAATTTTCACCAACCTGAACGGTTTCCCCATCGGTATTGTTTGGGTGCTGGGTCTGACCGTTATCTGTATGGTGGTTATGTACAAGACCAAGATTGGCCGTTATATTCTGGCTATCGGCTCCAATGAAGAGGCCGCCCGCCTGTCCGGTATCAATACCGACAAGTACAAGATCATCGCTTATGTGATCTGCGGTGTCTTCGCTTCTATGGCTGCTCTGTTCTATGTGGCTGCGAACCCCTCTTTGAATCTGGCTGCCGGCAACGGTATGGAGCTGGATGCAGTTGCAGGCGTTTACATCGGCGGCACTTCCACCACCGGTGGCTCTGCTACCATCATCGGCACCATCCTGGGCGCTCTGATCCTGGTCATTATCCGTCAGGGCCTGAACCTGGCGATGGCCGGCGGCGTTGGCATCTCCGCAACCAACATTACTTATGCCGTTACCGGTATCATCGTGGTTGGCGCTGTTATGCTGGACGTTTTGAAGAAGAAGAACGCAGCTAAGGTTAAGATTCCTGTTGCTGAAACCAAAAGTGAAAAGCCTGAGGTAAAGGCGTAAGCTCGTATATTAAAACCGTGAGGTTTTATATAAAAAACAAAAATCATTTTAGGAGGAAACACATTATGAAGAAACTCATTGCATTGCTCCTGGCTCTGGTTCTGGTTGTGGGTCTGGTAGCATGTGGCAACAAGCCCGCCGGTTCCGAAACCAAGGGTACTATCGCTGTTGTCGCAAAGGGCGAAACCCACGCTTTCTGGCAGGCTGTTAAGGCCGGTGCCGTTGACGCAGGTAAGGCTGCTGGTTACAACGTAACCTTCCAGGGCCCCACCTCTGAGTCTGAGAGCGAAGTTCCCAATCAGCGTAACATGGTTGAGTCCGCTCTGAACACCAAGGACATCAAGGCTATCGTTCTGGCTACCATCGGCACCGGCTTCGTTGATCAGCTGGTTGCTGCTTACGACAAGGGTCTGCCTGTTGTTGAGTTCGACTCCGGTCTGTACTCCAACGGCGCTGACATCACCGAGGGCAAGGACCCCACCATCGGCTCCGTAGCTACCGATAACAAGAAGGCTGGCGGCGTTGTTGCTGAGAACTTCTACGCTTACTTGAAGGCTCAGAACGTTCTGGTCAACGGCTACAAGGTCGGCGTTATCCAGCACGACTCCACCTCCACCGGTATCGACCGCGCTGAGGGCTTCATCGAGAAGATCGAAGAGCTGGCAAAGGCTGACTCCATCACTCTGGAAATCAACCGTCAGGAAAAGCAGAACAACGCCGGCGAATACAAGCTGGGTCTGACTGCTTTGAAGGAGTGGGGCGCACAGGCTATCTTCATGACCAACGAAGGTGTTGTGAATGAAGTTTACCCCGAGGTCAAGGACAATGCTGCTGACTACAAGGAAATCCTGTTCTGCGGCTTTGACGCCGGCACCAACCAGTACGACTGGATCAAGGACGGCGGCGCTACCTGCGCTCTGTTGGTTGGCTCTGTTGCTCAGGACTCCTACTCCATCGGCGCTGAGGCTGTCAAGCTGGCTATCGCTAAGCTGGAAGGCAAGGAAGTTTCCGATGTAGGTATCGGCGGTCAGTGGTACAACAAGGACAACATTGACGAGCTGAAGGACAAGAACATCTTCTACATGGGCTAATTTCTATCCCATAATTGAAGATACTTACGGCTGAAACCGACCGGCACCACTTCGGTGGTGCCGGTTTTTCGGTACACGGCTGAATACTGAATCAAGGGAAAAACTTTGATTCAGTATTGAACTGTGTGATTGAAAGTTGTATAATAGTCTAAGGAAATTTATAACAGGAGCGTTTGTATGGACAGAATCAGAAATTTTATTGCTTTTGACCTGGGCGCCAGTAACGGCCGCGCCATTTTGGGCCGGTTTGACGGTGAGAAAATCACCATGCGGGAGCTGCACCGCTTTGAAAACCATTACATAGAGATGAACGGCGTGTTCTACTGGGATACTCCGTATCTGTACAATCAGTTAAAGCAGGGCCTGCTTGCCTTTAAGCAGGGCGGTTATGGCGAATTGGACGCCTTCGGTATTGATACCTGGGGCGTGGATTACGGCCTGCTGGATAAAAACGGACACCTTGCCGGTGTGCCTCGCTCCTACCGGCTGGGCACACAGGAGGATATTGATGCGGTAAAGGAGAAGATTCCCACCGAGACCCTCTACAGCCGCACCGGTATCGACACCAATCTGACCTTCAACACCGTCTATCAGCTCTATCGCAGAGTCCGTGAGGACGATGCTGCTTTGGAAATTGCGGATACCATGCTGCTGACCCCCGATCTGCTGGGTTATTTCCTCACCGGCGCCAAGGGAACGGAGTATACTATTGCTACTACCACTGGCTTGTACAACCCCACCACCAAGGATTGGGATTGGGAGACCATTGAAGCCTTGGGACTGCCCAAGAGAATATTCACCAAAATTGATAAGACCGGCACGATCCGCGGTCATCTGCGCAAGGAATTGTGCCAGGAGCTGGGACTGAATCCTGCGCCCTTTGTGGCTGTGGGCAGCCACGATACCGCTTCCGCCGTGGCAGCGATTCCCGGTAAGGGCAGCTTTGCTTTCTGCTCTTCCGGCACTTGGAGTCTGTTTGGCGCAGAAATGGATAAGCCGGACCTAAGTATGGATGCGCAGAACCGTGGCTTCTCCAACGAGGGTACAATTCAAGGCACCTATCGCCCCTTAAATACCATTATCGGTATGTGGATCATTCAGGAATGCCGCCGTGATTGGATCAAGGCAGGCATCGAAATGAGCTGGGATGAGATTGTGGTGGCTGCCCGTGGCGCGGAAGCCTTGCGGAGCATTATCAATCCTGATGATTCCCGGTTCTATGCCGGCGGTAATATGGTGCAGAAGATCAAGGATTTCTGCAAGGAGACCAGCCAGCCTGTTCCCGAAACCGTGGGGCAGATCGCGCGCACGGTCTATGAATCCCTGGCGCTGAAATATCGCAGCGCTTTGGAGGGCCTGGAAACTATGAAGGGTCAGCGGATTGATTCGCTGAACATCGTAGGCGGACCGATCAATAATAAGTTCCTGAACCAGCTGATTGCGGACTCCCTTGACAGAGAGGTTGTTACCGGTCCTGTGGAAGGCGCAGCTATTGGCAACCTTCTGACCCAGGCTATGGCGCTGGGCGATATTAAGGATTTGGACCAGCTGCGGCAGGTTGTGCGCAATTCCGAGTCCGTGGAATATTGGACACCTAACCACACAGAAGCGTGGGAAGAAGCCTACCAGAAATTACTTACATTTTTGAAATAACAAAGGAGATGCAGTTATGAGCGTAGATATGACAAAATGGCAGGCCATTGCCAAGGAAAACATCCATAACCGTCCCGCAGGCACCGGCCGCCTGGCAGGCAAAATCACCATCGTTACCGGCGCGGCGCAGGGCTTTGGCAAGGGTATTGCCGAGGAGCTGTACAAAGAGGGCGCAACCATTATCATTGCCGATATGAACCTGCCCCTGGCTGAGACTGTGGCTGCCGAAATGGGTGATCGCGCATGGGCAATCGCTGTGAATGTTTCCGATGAGGAGAGCTGCGCCAATATGGTGGCGCAGGTGGTGGAGAAGTTTGGAGGTTTGGATATTATGGTTGCCAACGCTGGCGTTGTCCGCTCCGGTCCTATCGCGGAGTTTGAGAAGAAGGACTTCGATTTTGTTACCGCAATCAACTACACCGGCCTGTTCCTCACCTGCAAGTACGCTGCTATTATTATGCAGGCACAGCACGAGGCTGACCCTACCGCTATGTTTGACATCATCGCTATGTCCTCTAAGTCCGGTTTGGAAGGCTCCAATAAGAACTTTGCTTACGCCGGCTCTAAGTTTGGCGCTATCGGACTGGTCCAGTCCTTTGCGTTGGAGCTGTGCGCTTACAACATTAAGGTCAACGCCATCTGCCCCGGTAACTACCTGGACGGTCCTCTGTGGTCCGACCCCGAGCGCGGCCTGTTTGTCCAGTACTTAAATGCCGGTAAGGTGCCCGGCGCTAAGACTGTTGAGGATGTGCGCAAGTTCTACGAGGCAAAGGCGCCTATGAACCGGGGCTGCCTGCCTATCGACGTTGCCCGCGCGGTGATGTACTGCGTGGAGCAGAAGTACGAAACCGGCCAGGCTCTGCCTGTTACCGGCGGACAGGTTATGCTGAACTGATAAGGAAATATTATGATTGACATTGAAATTCTGAATAAACTCAACGCACCCACCAAGGCGGAGCGCCTTAATAACCTTGCAGAGGTTCTGAAAACCGCAGTTTTCCCGCCTATGGTGCCCCAGTACATTAATAACCATATTCATACCACCTATTCCTTCTCTCCCTATTCTCCCACAGCGGCAGTTTTCGCTGCCCGTATGGAGGGGCTGTGCACTGCCGGTATTATCGACCACGATTCCATTTCCGGCGCTGAGGAGTTTATTGAAGCTGCCAAAATGGTGGATATGCCTGTAACCATCGGTATGGAGGCCCGGGTGTCTATGGACGGAACCCGGCTGGAAGGTCGCCGTACCAATAATCCGGATCAGGTTGGCGTCAGCTATATGACTATCCAGTCTGTTCCTCATAACAAGATTTCCGTGCTGACCGAGTTCTTTAAGCCCTATCAGGCCGCCCGCCACGCCCGTAACCGGAAAATGGTGGAGAAAATCAATGCGTTGGTAGGCGTGGAACTGGACTATGACCGGGATGTACTTCCCTTGTCCCTGGCTGCGGAAAACGGCGGCGTTACCGAGCGGCATCTGATGTATGCACTAGCAATTGAGCTGGTAAGGCAGGTAGGTAAGGGTCAGCCGATGATCGATAAGCTGACCGCTATGGGAATGACCCTTTCCGACAAGCAGAAGACTATGCTGCTGGATACGGAGTATCCCTTCTATGAGTACGATGTGCTGGGTATGCTGAAAGGTACATTTGTGCCGAAAATCTATATTGATGCTACCGATGAATGTCCCAAGCTTTCCGATATGGTAAGGCTGTGCAAAGAGGTAGATGCCTACCTTTGTTATGCCTATTTGGGTGATGTGGGCGATTCCGTTACCGGCGATAAAAAGGCGCAGAAATTCGAGGACGATTATTTGGACGATGTGTTCCTGTGCCTGCAAGAGGAGGGGGTAAAGGCAGTTACCTATATGCCTACCCGGAACACCCCTCAGCAGCTTTCCCGTTTGAGAGGGCTGTGCGACCGGTATGGTATGTTCCAAATCTCCGGCGAGGATATCAACACGCCCCGGCAGAGCTTTGTTATTAAGGCAATGGAAAATCCCCTGTTCCAGAATTTGATTGATGCCACCTGGAAGCTGATTGAACACGAAAAAAATACGTAATTGGAGGTTAATTATATGAACACCAAGGCTGTAAGAATCTATGGTAAGCAGGACCTGCGGCTGGAAGAATTCCCCCTGCCCGAGGTTGGTCCCGATGATGTGCAGATTCGGGTAATTTCCGACTCTGTTTGTATGTCCACCTATAAGGCTGCCCTGGAAGGCGGCGACCACAAGCGCGTTCCCGATGACTGCGCCACCAACCCTACTATCGTGGGCCACGAGTTCTGCGGTGATATCGTAGCCGTTGGCGAAAACTGGAAGCATAAGTATAAGGTTGGCGACAAGTTTGCCATTCAGCCAGCCCATTATTACAAGGGCTCTCAGATGGCTCCCGGCTACTCCTATAAATACTGCGGCGGCTCTGCCACCTACGGCAATGTGCCCATCGAAACCCTGCTGACTGATTGCCTGCTGCCTTACTCTGCCGATGCTTACTTCTACGGCTCTTTGGCAGAGCCTATCAGCTGTGTGGTTGGTACTTTCCACGCAATGTATCACACCAAGGCCGGCTCCTATGTCCACGAGATGGGTATTAAGGAGGGCGGTAAGATGGCGATGCTGGCATCCGTCGGTCCTATGGGCCTGGGCGCTATTGACTATGCTCTGCACTGCGACCGTCGTCCCAGCCTGCTGGTTGTTACCGATATCGATGATGCCCGTTTGGAGCGCGCCGCTTCTATCTACACCGTAGAGGAAGCCAAGAAGCAGGGCATTGAGCTGCACTATGTCAACACCAAGATGGAAGGCGCAACCGAGTATCTGCGGTCCTTGACCGGCGGCACCGGCTATGATGATGTGATTTGCTTCGCCCCTGTAAAGCCCCTGATCGAGCAGGCTGGCGATATTCTGGGCTATGACGGCTGTTTGAACTTCTTTGCCGGTCCTACCGATCCTCAGTTTAAGGCTCCCTTCAACTGGTACAATGTGCACTATCTGTACACCCACGTGGTGGGCACCTCCGGCGGTAACAACGACGACCTGCGCGAGGCCATTGAAATGATGAGCGCCGGCAAGCTGAATCCCGCTGCGCTGGTTACCCACATTGGTGGTCTGAATGCCGTTGTGGATACGGTTTTGAATCTGCCCTCCATTCCCGGTGGCAAGAAGCTGATCTATAACCATATTGAGCTGCCGCTGACCGCTATTGCAGACTTTGAGGAGCTGGGCAAGACCGATCCTCTGTTTGCGGAGCTGGACCGCATCTGCAAGGCGCATAACAACCTGTGGAGCGCCGAGGCAGAGAAATATCTGCTGGCCAACGCCAAGTCCAACTAAATTGAGCATTAAGCGCTCCGGTTTTTCCGGAGCGCTTAATTGGAATATAGAATGTGAAAGGTGAATTGTAAATGGATCAGAAATACAATGCGTTATTTACCCCCTGGAAAGTGGGCAATGTGGAGATCAAGAACAGAATTGTAATGTGTCCTATGGGCGGCACTTCTCTGTTTGGCTGGTTTGAACTGACCGGCTGTAAATTTGACAAAGAAGCGGCAAAGTTCTTTCTGGAACGGGCGCAGAATAATGTAGGTCTGATTATCCCCGGCATTGCCCCTCTGCGGGATACCTTCTGGGGCAAATGGCTGTGGCAGAATCCCAAGATGTTTGAGGATTTGAAGGAGTTTATGGAGGAAATCCATAAAACCGGCGCCAAGCTGTTTATCCAGCTGACTGCCGGTATGGGCCGCAGCTGGGCTATCACGGAGCTGATTGCGCCTATGCACAAGAATAAATTCACCCGCGCTGTTTTGAAACCCATTCTGGACACCAGCCACGAGCTGGCAAGTCCGTCGCCCCTGCCTTCCCGTTGGGACCCGGAGATTACCACGCCCGAGATGACCAAGAAGCAGATTCACGAGATTATCGAGGCCTTTGCCAAGACCGCCAAGCTCTGCAAGGATGCCGGCGTGGATGGCGTAGAGGTTCACGCGGTACACGAAGGTTATCTTTTGGACCAGTTTACAATGGAGTGGACCAACCACCGTACCGATGAATACGGCGGTTCTTTTGAGAACCGTTACCGCTTCCCCGTGGAAGTGGTGCAGGCCATTAAGGCAGCCTGCGGCGAGGATTTCCCTGTATCTCTGCGGTATTCTGTTGAGTCCAAGGTCAAGGGCTTCCGGGAGGGCGCAGTGCCTGGCGAAACCTATACTGAGGTGGGCCGGAATATGGCAGAATCGGAAAAGGCAGCCAAGTATTTGCAGGATGCCGGCTACGATATGCTCAATGCGGATAACGGCACCTATGACTCCTGGTACTGGGCGCATCCGCCTATGTATATGCCCCAGAACTGTAATTTGGACGATGTGGCGCATATTAAGAAGTTTGTGGATATTCCCGTAGTCTGTGCCGGCAGAATGGAGCCGGAGGATGGCGCGAAGGCCATTGCTGAGGGTCGCATCGATGCCATGGGCGTTGCCCGGCAGTTCCTTGCAGACCCCGCCTGGATTACCAAGCTGATAGAGGATCGCTTGGAGGATATTAAGCCCTGTATCTGCTGCCATTCCGGCTGCTTCAATTTCTCCTCCTCCAAGGGCCACGCCAATACCCAGGATCTCAGCGATACCATGGGCCTTGCCCGTTGCGCTGTCAATGCCCAGACTATGCAATCCACCAAGCACTATATTGCTCCTGCCAAAAAGCAGAAAAACATCGCTGTCATCGGCGGTGGTATCGGCGGTATGGAAACTGCCATTGTCTGCGCCAAGCGGGGACATAAGGTAACCCTGTATGAAAAGAGCGGTGAGCTGGGCGGTGTGTTTATTGCCGCGGCTGCTCCCTCTTTCAAGGAGAAGGACAGAGCGCTGATTGCCTGGTATCGCCGTGAAATTGCCAATTATCCTGCTATCACAGTAAAATTAAACACTGAGGTTACGGACATTGCCTCCCTGGGCGCTGATGAGGTGGTCATTGCCACCGGCTCCAAGGCGAACCGGATTCCCGTTCCCGGCGCCCAAAAGGGTATTCAGGCAGTGGACTTCCTGCTGGGCAAGGCAGAGGTTGGGCAGAATGTGGTGATTGTAGGCGGTGGACTTACCGGCTGCGAGATTGCCTATGAACTGTACCTGCAAGGCAAGAAGCCTGTTATCGTGGAGATGATGGACGATCTGATTTGCACCCCCGGCATCTGCCTGGCAAACACCAGCTTCCTGCGGGACTTCTTTAAGGCAAATAATGTTCCTGTGTATCTGGAACACAGCCTTGCTGAAATCGAGGACGGCACTGTGCTGATTCGGGATAAGGTAGGCGCTAAGCAGAGAATTGCCGCTGACAGTGTGATTCTCTCCACCGGCTACAAGCCCCAGCCCCTTGCTGAAAAGGCGAAACACGTGCATCTTGTGGGTGATTGCCACAAGGTCGGCAACCTGCGGACTGTTATTTGGCAGGCGTGGGATGTGGCAATGAAACTGTAAAGGAGAACGGCTATGATTTTAACACAAGAGCAGCAGGAAATCTTAAACGGCTCCAAGGGCGAAATCCAGGCGAAGGTGATGAAAACCCTGGTGATGTACGGCGAGGCGTTCGGCGCTGACAAAATGGTGCCGGTAACTTCCCAATATAATCATTTGGTAACTTCCTTTGGCCTGAAAATGATGGGCCCTGTGTTTGACTTAATGCAGCAGCTCATTGACGGCGGCGCAATTTCTCAGCAGAAATTCTCTGTTGACCCCAGACCCCTGGATAAGAATGTGCCTGCAAACTTCCTGCAAAGCTTTATTTTCAACAATTTTATGTACTCCAAGCAGGCAGATTATGAGCGCCAGCTGAAAGAATTGGGTCTTGTGGAGGACGATGCTTTCACATGCGCCTGTTATTTGGACCAGGTGGGTAATAAGCCGAAAAAGGGTGATATTCTCAGCTGGGCAGAGTCCTCTGCGGTGGTGTATGCCAACTCCGTTTTGGGCGCCCGGTGCAACCGCAATTCCGGCATTATGGACATTATGGGCTCGATTGCCGGCTTTGTGCCGTCCTTTGGTCTGCTTACCGATGAGGGCCGAAAGGCAACCTGGATCGTAAAGGTGCAGACCACCAAGAAGCCCGAGGCGCAGCTGCTGGGCTCTGCCATCGGTATGAAGGTGATGGAGGATGTGCCTTACATTGTTGGTCTTGATCAGTATCTGGGAACGGAGCTGAATGATGCCGCCTGCGCTTACTTAAAGGACTTCGGCGCAGCCACCGCCTCCAACGGTGCGGTGGGTCTGTACCATATAGAAAATCTGACCCCCGAGGCTGTGGAACAGGGAACTACTCTGGTAGCCGAGGGCGCAAAGGAATACATCATTGACGATGCCGAGCTGGAGCGGGTGAAAAATGAGTATCCCATCATCTGGAAAAACAAGGATGCCAAGCCCAAGCTGTGCTTTGTGGGCTGTCCCCATATGTCCTTGCAGCAGCTGATTGACTGGACAGTCCGTGTGGAGGAAGGCTTGTCAGCCTCCAATCTTAAAAAGGTGGCAATTCCCACAGTGTTTACCACCGCACCGGCAGTGAAGAAGGAATTTGAAGCTACCGAATATGCCGCAAGACTGGAAAAGACCGGTGTGATTCTGTCCTACATCTGTCCTCTTATGTATATGAATAACCCCCTTGCCGGCAAGATGCCTGTGATTACCTGCTCCAATAAGCTGCGTACTTACACCACCGCCCGGTATTATACGGAAGAGGAAATCCTTGCAAGGATTACCAAAGGAGGGGCTGCAAAATGAGAGAATTTAAGGGTCGCATTGTTACCCCCGGCACGGTAAGCGCGCCTGCTGTTGTAAGCCACGGAGGACTCAATACCCTGGCATCATTTCAAAAGGCTTTGCAATTCGGTGATAAAAAGGCCACCTGTGGTGATCAGAACAATCCGGATTTATACGGCAAGGAGATGGCTGGAAAGGCGCTGTGCCTGCCGCAGACCATCGGCTCTACCACCGGCGGTATGGTGCTGTACTGCGCCTGCGCAATGCAGCGGCAGCCGGCTTGTATGCTGTTTAGTAATCCCATCGACTCCCTGGCAGCAGCCGGTTCGATTTTGGCATCGGTGTGGCTGGACGGAGCGAAAATGCCAGTTATTGACTGTCTTGGCGAGGAATTTTTGAATTTCGTACAGGACGGTATGACCGTTACGGTTTTAGATGATGGCACAGTTCGCGTAGAGTAATAAAAAAGAGGACTGCTGAGCAGTCCTCTTTTTTATTTATTACAGCAGGGGAATTCCTGCTTTATTACATTCGTTTACAGTCTGTTCGTCCCAAACGCTGGATTGTACTTCACCGATGTGGGCGCAGCCAAGCATCAGCATAGCAAGTCTTGACTGACCGATACCGCCGCCAATGGTCAGCGGCAACTGGTTGTTCAGAAGCATTGAATGGAAGGGTAGCGTTCTGCGGTCATTACAGCCGGAGAGGTTTAGCTGTCTGTCAAGAGACTCTGCGTCTACGCGAATTCCCATAGAGGAGATTTCCAGCGCCCTTTGCAGCTGCTCATCCCAGAAGAAAATGTCGCAGTTGAGCTGCCAGTCGTCATAGTCCGGCGCGCGGCCACCGTGGGGCTTGCCGGAGCGGAGCTTGCCGCCGATTTGCATAATGCAGGCGGTGTGGTGCTCCTTCACATAGGCATTCTCCCGGGCGTTTCCGTCCAGCTCGGGGTACAGATCTTCCAGCTCCTGGGTGGTTACAAAGCTTACCTCTCGGCTCAGCTCTGTGCGAATTTGGGGGAAGCGCACGTGCAGCCGGTCATTGGTATCGCAGATGGCGCGGACAATGGCATTTACAATGAGCTTTAAGTAGTCAATGTTCCGGTTTTCGGCGGAAATCACCTTTTCCCAGTCCCACTGGTCCACATAAATGGAGTGAATATTGTCCAGGTCTTCGTCCCGGCGAATGGCGTTCATATCCGTATACAGACCCTGCCCCATACCAAAACCATACCGTTTCAGCGCCAGGCGCTTCCACTTGGCAAGGGAATGCACCACCTCGGCATCCATTCCCACCGCGGGAATATCAAAGCTGACGGGACGCTCATAGCCATTAAGGTTATCGTTCAGACCGGACGCGTCGGTAACGAACAGGGGAGCAGACACCCGCTTTAAGTTCAGCGCGCCGGAAAATTCCTCCTGAAAGGCTTGCTTTATGTAGGCGATGGCCCGTTGGGTTTCATAGGCATCCAGCGGAGGGCGGTAGCCTTTGGGAATATAAATCTGGTTCATAGCAGCATCATCCTTTCGCTATGGGGCATATATCCTATATTCTATTCATTTTTAAGAGAAAATCAAGTAAAAAATTCGGGAGTGCATCTGCACTCCCGTTGGTTATTGTCCGGAGCCCCAGGGATATTGGGGTCTTTGGCTTTGGGTCTGGTTCTGCGTTTGCTCCTGGACGGACTGAATTTTCTCGCCAACAGTAAGGCTCAGCTCCAAAGTGCTGCCTTGGCGGTATACCGTAAGAGCCAGAATATCTCCCACAGCGGCATTGCTCACGATACTGACAAGGTCGCTGCTTCCGGTGATTGCTTTGCCATTTAAGTGAGTAATGATGTCATTTACCTTTAATCCGGCAGCAGCGGCAGGGCCGTTTTCGTCCAGCTCTTTGACTGCCGCGCCCTGGGGCAGGCCGTAGCTTTGGGTTTCTGAGCTGACTGTAATGACGGAAACGCCGATATAGGGATTGGACACATACCCTTTTTCAATGATGCTTTCGGCAATGCTTCTGGCTTTGTTGATGGGGATGGCAAAGCCGATGTTATCAATGGATGCCTCGGAGGAGGAATTGCTGGAATACTTGGCGTTGGTAATACCGATGACCTCGCCGTAGAGATTAAACAGCGCGCCGCCGGAATTGCCGGAGTTGATGGCGCAGTCGGTTTGCATCAGGCGCATAGTGCTGCCGGTGGACATAGTGATCTCCCGATCCTTGGCGCTGATAGCACCGGAGGTGAGGGAGAAGGTCAGCTCTCCAAGGGGGTTGCCGATGGCAACCACACTGTCGCCTACATTGATATTGTCGGAATTGCCCAGCACCACGGGGACAAGCTTTTCTGCTTCAATTTTTAACACAGCCACATCATTGCGCTCATCGTAGCCGATAAGCGCTGCGCTGTAAGAGCTTCCGTCGTAGAGGGAAACGGTGATGGAATCGGAATCCTCCACCACGTGGTAATTGGTAAGAATATAGCCGTCGGCGGTAATGATGAATCCGGAGCCGGAGGCAGCAGAGGTGGTTTGATAGCCCCAGAAATTGGTGGTGATGGAGGTGGTGATACCCACGGTGGAATTCACATTAGCGGCATAGACCTCTGCCTGGGTCATCAGCTTTCCGGTTTCTATTTTTGTAACATCCAGGGTGATGTTCTCCCGGTTGCCCTCCAAAAGGGTGGACACATTTGCCTGACCGTTTCCCTGCATCTGCGCTTGCTGAGTGCCAAGACGCATAGCTCCCGCGCCAAAGACACCGCCCAGCAAGCTGCATACCAGCGCAATGGCGATGACCTTTCCTGCGCCAAGCCCTGTTTTCTCCTTCTTAGGCGGAATGTACGGGTAATCGGAGCTCCAAGGAAATTGGTTGTTATCGTTCATAAGGCTACACTCCTTTCTGTATGTGGATAGTTTACCGCACTTTGCTAAATCAATGCTGAATTTATAAAGAACGAACTGTGAATATTTGGTAAAAGAAAAATGACATTTTTGTGTATGAGATGTACGCCTGCGCTTGACAAATGTAATCGTGTGTGTTACAATACCCCAAACCGATGAGGAAGAGTGAGTAGGTTTTGCTTCCTTTCTTTCAGAGAGTCGCAGGCGGTGGGATTGCGGCAGAAAGCGTAAGATTGAATGGACTTCCGAGGGCAAGCGGAACGGGGAAACCTTAGTATGTGCGCCGGAGATGACCCTCCGTCAGCAAAGGTCAGCATATGGTAGTATGCGTTAAGTGGGCGCGAAAAGCGTCAAGCCGGGTGGCACCGCAGGATTTTTCATCCTGTCCCAGCTCAAAACTGGGGCAGGATTTTTGTATTTCCGCCCCGCAGTTTGGAAAGGAGCATATACAATGGAAAAGAAACAAATTCCCTACAAAATCTATCTGGAAGAGAGCGAGATGCCCAAATATTGGTACAATCTCCGGGCGGATATGGTGAATAAGCCTGCGCCTTTGCTGGACCCCAAAACCCATCAGCCTATGACGGCTGCGGATTTGGCGCCGGTGTTCTGCGATGCGCTGATTGAGCAGGAGCTGGACGATACCACCGCCTATTTTGAAATTCCCCAGGAGATTTTGGGCTTTTATAAAATGTACCGTCCCGCGCCGCTGGTACGGGCATACTGCTTGGAGGAAAAGCTCCAAACCCCTGCGAAAATCTATTATAAATTTGAGGGCAACAACACCAGCGGCAGCCACAAGCTGAATTCTGCTATTGCCCAGGCGTATTACGCCAAAAAGCAGGGCTTAAAAGGCGTAACCACCGAAACCGGCGCCGGTCAGTGGGGTACTGCGCTGTCTATGGCCTGCGCTTACCTGGGGCTGGATTGCAAGGTGTATATGGTGAAGGTCTCCTATGAGCAAAAGCCCTTCCGTCGTGAGGTGATGCGTACCTACGGCGCGTCCGTTACCCCCAGTCCTTCTATGGAAACAGAGGTAGGCAAGAAGATTCTTGCGGAGCATCCCGGCACAACCGGAAGCCTCGGCTGCGCTATTTCTGAGGCAGTTGAGAAGGCCACCAGTCTGCCCGGCTACCGCTATGTGCTTGGCAGCGTTCTCAATCAGGTGATGCTCCATCAGTCGGTGATCGGCTTGGAGACAAAGATTGCAATGGATAAGTACGGCATTCAGCCGGATATTATCATTGGCTGCGCCGGCGGCGGCTCAAATTTGGGCGGCCTGATTGCCCCCTTTATGGGCGAAAAAATCAAGGGCAAGGCGGACTACCGCTTTATTGCCGTTGAGCCGGAGACCTGCCCCAGCTTTACAAAGGGCAAGTATGCCTATGACTACTGCGATACAGGTATGGTCTGTCCTCTGTCTAAGATGTATACCCTGGGCAGCGGCTTTATTCCTGCGGGAACCCACTCCGGCGGTTTGCGGTATCACGGTATGAATTCTACCTTGTCTCAGCTGTACGATGACGGTCTGATGGAGGCCATCAGCGTACCCCAGACAGAAGTATTTAAGGCGGCTGAGGAGTTTGCCCGGGTGGAGGGTATCCTGCCTGCGCCTGAAAGCTCCCACGCCATTAAGGTGGCCATCGACGAGGCGCTGAAATGTAAGGAAACAGGGGAGGAGAAGACCATTCTCTTTGGCCTTACCGGTACAGGCTATTTTGATATGATGGCCTATGAAAAGTTCCACGACGGCAAGATGGTGGATTATGCCCCCACCGACAAGGAGCTGCAAAAAGGGTTCAGTTACCTGCCCGAAGTATAAAAGAAAAGGCGTGCTGCGGCACGCCTTTATTTTTGTGCTTGACAAAGGGGAAGGAGTGCTGTATACTAACTGTACTAGTACACTTAGTACGGTTAATACACCGATAAAGGAGGGGATACGCGTGGTGCATCTGGATTACCGGGACGCAAGACCCATCTATACTCAGATTGCCGATAACTTTCGCAATCAAATCCGCGCCGGGGTGCTGACGGAGGGGGATAAGCTCCCCAGTGTCCGGGAATTGGCAAGCGCGCTTGCCATCAATCCCAATACCATTCAGCGGGCCTACCGGGAGCTGGAAACGGAAGGCTGGATCGCCTCTGTGTCCGGTAAGGGCAGCTTTGTCTGCGCGCCTGTTGGTACCGATCCCGGTTTGCAGGAGCTGTGGGCGGAGCTGGACGCAGCCGCGGCAAGGCTTCTGGACGCAGGTGTTTCCCGCCAAACTCTGCTGCAACATTTGAAACAAGGAGGGGATACCCATGCTTAATATGCAAGATGTAACCAAAACCTTCGGGGATTTTACCGCTTTGTCGGGACTTTCTATGACAGTACCCAAAGGCGCAGTCTACGGCCTTGTTGGCCCGAATGGCGCAGGTAAATCCACCGCCATTCGTCTGCTCACCGGTGTGTACCGCCCGGATTGCGGCAGCATCACACTGGAAGACCAGCCGGTGTACGAAAATCCCGCGGTCAAGACTCGAATCAGCTACATTCCCGATGAAATTTTCTTCTTCCCGTCAGCCTCCTTGGAGGAGATGCGGAAGTACTACAAGGGTTTCTATCCCAAGTTCGATGATGAGCTGTTTAATCGGCTGTACGATGTATTCCAGCTGCCGAAAAAGTCCCAAATCCGTCGGTTTTCCAAGGGTATGCAGAAGCAGGCGGCATTCCATTTAAGTATCTGCACCAGACCTGATGTGCTGATTTTGGACGAGCCGGTGGACGGCCTTGATCCGGTGATGCGCCGGCAGGTGTGGAGTCTGATTCTGTCGGATGTTGCCCAGCGGGAGACCACTGTGCTGATCTCCTCCCACAACCTGCGGGAGTTGGAGGATATCTGCGACCACGTGGGTATTATGGATAAGGGGCATATGCTGTTGGAGCGCAGCCTTGCATCTATGCAGGGCAACACGGTAAAGCTGCAAATGGTGGGCGATGCGCCGGAAGGTCTGGAAATTCTCCACACCAGCTCCTCCGGCAGATTGAACACCCTTGTTGTGCGTGGCACTCCTCAGGAGGTGCAGGCAAAGGTTGCCGCCTGCAAGCCGACATATTTTGATGTTTTGCCCCTGTCCTTGGAGGAAATCTTTATTTATGAACTGGGAGGTGTGAACTATGAAGTCAAGAACATCCTTCTTTAATCTCACTGCATTCCGGAAGGACATCTTCCGTTTCTTCCCCATATGGGGTCTGTACACCATTTTTCTGCTGCTGGTTTTGTTCGCGCAGTCTCATGATTCTGACCCCCAAATGGCGCGCAGTATGCTGGAATTTACCAGCGCTATGTCCTGGATAAACTTGATTTACGGCGGACTTTGCGGCGCATTTTTGCTGATGGATTTGTTCAACGGCAGACTCTGCAATGCCCTTCACGCCTTCCCTATGCGCCGGGAAAGCTGGCTGACCACCCATATTCTTGCGGGTGTGCTGTTTAGCCTTGTTCCCAATCTGCTGCTGACCCTGCTGGCGAGCCTGCTGCTGTGGGAGTATGCGTATATGGCTCTTCTTTGGCTGGCGGTATCCACACTGCAATACCTGTTCTTCTTCGGTTCGGCAGTGCTGTGCGGCGTATGCGCGGGAAATCTGATCGGTATGGGAGTGCTCTACGGCATCTTCCATTTTATCACCGTGCTGGTGCAGGCGGTGGCGGAGCTTTTGTATGAACCGCTGCTCCACGGCATTCAGCTGAACACCAACCTGTTCTACCGGTATTTTCCTGCGTATCAGCTGGGAACCGCGAATTATGCAGAATACAGGGTTCATTATTCTGAGCACCTTACATTTGGTCAGTTTGAAGGGCTGGTAGGCGCGTCCTGGTGGTATGTGGGTATTTGCGCCGGTGTGGGCATTGTCCTTGCGGCGCTGGCATATTTGGTTTACCGCCGCAGACAGCTGGAATCGGCAGGGGACTTTATCTCTCTGCGGCCCCTGTCTCCCTTGTTCTTGGTGATTTGCACCGTAGGTGCAGGCGCGATTTTCTATATGTTCTCCGAGCTGTTCGATAGCAAGACCTACATTATGCTGATCATCGGCGGGATTATCGGCTACTTTGCAGGCAGTATGCTCTTAAACCGCACATTAAAGGTGTTCAACAAAAAGGCGTTTGTTGGCCTCGGTGTAGTGGCTGCGGTTTTTGCCGGAAGCCTGCTGCTGACCTCCCTGGACCCTCTGGGCGTTACCCGGTATGTTCCCAATATCGATAATGTGGAAAGCGCTGTGATTTGGGGCGCGGATAAAGCGGATTATAACTATTTGGCGATAAGTGCATTGCATAGCTATGTGGATGTGGGCAATGGCCAAAGCGGTTACCGGATTACCGATCGGGAGGAATTGGAGGACTTGCAGAGCTTCCACAGAGAACTCACCGGTTACCGTTACAGTCGCGGACAGGGAACCCAGTGTGATGTGCGGATTCAGTATAAGCTGAAAGGTGGCAGAACCGTTACAAGATATTATGATGTGGGACGGGATAGCGCCGTAGGTGAGCGCGCAGGCAAGTATTTCAACGATATGCGCTATATCTTTGAAATCAACGATCCAATCTATCTGTATCGCAGCATTGAAAACGTCGAGTTTGAGTGTTATCTGGAAGACGAGGGCAGGTTCGTAATGCTGATGGAAAAAGAGGATTTAGAGGGTCTTCTGGATGCCATCAAGGCAGACTGCGAGGCAGGTCTGATGGCGCAAAACTGGGCGTATCACCGAAACGAGGATAAGGGATCTAATGTGATAGGCTATCTCTATTTCTCCTTTGACCACAGCATATTCCAGTATACGGATTGGGGTTATTCTAGCCCGAATTTGACGGTTTGGTCGGACAGCACCAATACAGTTAAATATCTGGAAGAAATGTGCGCAAAGTATCCGAAATAGTAACAAAAAACACACCGAGATTTCTCGGTGTGTTTTTGTTTAATTCAGTACAGGGTGGTGGCAGCCGGGGCTGTCATAGGACAAAGGCTTAAAGGTATAGCCATTGCAAAGTCCCCAGGCGATAATCTGTTCCACAGCTGCGATGCTGTAATCCTTGGTATCGTGCTGCAATACAATGGAGGTTTGCATATCACCAATGCCGTTTACTACATTTTGGAAAACCTCTTCGGCGGTACGGGCGCGACCTGCATCGTCGCTGTCCACATTCCAGTCAAAGTACCGGTAACCCTGCGCCGGCAGGCTCTTGGTCAGCCTGCTCATAATGCCCCGGTTGTAGGCGCTGCTGATGGTGTTGGAGCTGCCGCCGGGGAAGCGGGTGAGCATTGTCTGCTGCCCGGTGTATTGGTGGATAACCTTCTGAATCGCCTGCAAATCCGCCATAAATGCGCTGTCGTTGGCATAGATTTGGCTGTAATTGTGGGAGTAGGTATGAATGGCAACGGTATGCCCCTCCTGCGCAGCCCGGGTAACCATATCCATATGGCTGCTCTGCACCACAAAGAAGGTGGCCTTTACATTGTACTTGGCCAGAATATCCAGCAGCTTTCCTGTGTGGGCGCTGGGGCCGTCATCAAAGGTCAGGTAAATCACCTTGCCGTTGGGTTCGATGACAGTGCCGCCGGTGGGCTTTTCTTCTTCTGTTCCGTCGGAGGGCTTATCTTCTTCTGCGCCGTTGTCCGGTTCTTCCTCAGCGTCCTCATTTTTGGGAATCACATACACTGTCCGCTGGGCCTTTGCGGTGTTGCCGTATCCGTTGGTAACAGAGTACTCGATGCTGTAAATGCCGGGAATCTGCGGGTCAACACTGCCGCTGACGGAAACCGCGCTTGTTAAATCCCCGTCGTATTTGTCCTTGGCGGTAAAGCCAGGCTCAGCATAGTCTTCGCCTGCGATGATATACGCTGTGGTGTTGCCCAGCAGCTGCAAGTCCGGCAGCGCCGGGTCATAGTAGCGAATGGTGCGGCTTGCGGTGGCAGTGTTGCCGGAGGAATCGGTTACGGAGTAGACGACCATACCGTCTTTTTCTTCCCGGGAAACCCGGTCAGTGATATCTCCGTCGTAATTATCCCAGGCAAAAAATCCCTCTTCCCGGTAGGTCTGATTGGGCAGGGTGTAGGCGTCGGGATTCACCGTCAGCTCGATCACCGGCGCGGTGGTATCCACAATATGTACACGGCGGTAATCCGTCCGCACAATGCCGCTTACTTTTGCGGTGTATTTGAGCATATAGCTGCCGGTGCGGTGGATATTCACTGAGCCGGAAACCTTCACAGGAATATCTGTAACCGTACTGTCTATGGTATGCTGTGCCTGAGCGCCCGGCTCGCGGTAAGGATTGCCGTATTCCAGATAAAACTCCTGTCCGCCGCTGAGCAGCAGGGACAGTGTTCCATAATCCTTGGGCGTGCGCCATAGATACCACACCTGACAGCCACCGGCAATCAATGCCAGCACCAAAAGGCAGATGAGTATAATGCGAAATGTTTTCTTCATTGTTTCTCTTTCATTTGTTTATTGTATGCGCCGGTACAGGCACATTTCGTAAGCAATCCCGTTCTCTTCACCGGATTGCAGCACTTGCGCCAGCTCCCACTGGGGGTCTGTGTCTAAATTGGGGAAGAAGGTGTCAGATTCCGGACAGGCGTGAACCTTGGTAACGAATGCGGTATCACAGTAGGGAAGCATCTGCTGATAGATACTGCCACCGCCGATGACCATTGCTCGTTCAGCGGTTTCTGCAAGCCGGACAGCCTCTTCCGGGCTGTGGCAGGTAACCACATCGGAAAGCTCTGTATTCTGCCGGGTCAGCACCACATTCACCCGGTTGGGCAGGGGTCTGCCGCCGGGAAAGTCCGCAAGGGTCTTTCTGCCCACAATCACCATAGCGCCCCTGGTGGTCTCCCGGAAAAACTTCCGGTCGGCAGACAGGGCTACCGGCTGGGTGCCGTCGTTACCGATGCCCCAGTCATCGTAGACTGCTACAATCAGTTCCATATTTGCACCTCAGATTGCCATAGGGATTTCAAAATCGAAGGGGTGGAACTGATAATTTTCCACCTTGAAGCTGTCCTTGGTAAAGGCGTAGAAATCGGTAATGCTCTCATCCAGGGTTACCTTGGGGGCAGGGAAGCCTTCGTTTTCCAGCATAGCCCTCACGGCAGGAATGTGTCGGTCGTAGATATGGCAGTCGGCAATCACGTGCACCAGCTCGCCGGCTTCCAGTCCGGAAACCTGCGCCACCATCATTAATAGCATAGCATACTGACACACATTCCAGTTGTTGGCGGTGAGCATATCCTGGCTGCGCTGATTGAGAATGCCGTTGAGGGTGTTGCCGCTGACATTGAAGGTCATGGAATAGGCGCAGGGATACAGATTCATTTCGTGCAGATCCTCAAAGGTGTAGATGTTGGTGAGAATCCGGCGGGAGGCGGGGTTGTGCTTCAAATCATACAGCACCCGGTCCACCTGGTCGAACATACCCTCTTTGTACTGGTGCTTCACACCCAGCTGATAGCCGTAGGCCTTGCCGATGGTGCCGTCTTCTCCTGCCCACTCGTCCCATACGTGGCTGCCCAGGTCTTCGATCCGGTTGGACTTCTTCTGCCAGATCCATAGCAGCTCGTCCAGGGCAGACTTCCAGTAGGTGCGGCGTAGGGTCATAATGGGAAATTCCTCTTTCAGGTTGTAACGGTTTACCACGCCGAATTTCTTCACGGTGTGGGCGGGCGTGCCGTCAGCCCAGCGGGGACGCACCTGTAAATCCGTATCATAAAAGCCGTTGTTTAGAATATCCAGACAGGTCTGGCGGTACAATTCATCTGCTCTGCTCATAGCAATTCCTCCATTAAAGGCATTTTATAGCATTGTACCATATCTTATCTGAAATTTCTACACAAAATAACAAAAAGGTGCGTTTTTTACGCACCTTTTTTACTCGATATGGGTGTGGTTGCTGATGTGCTCTTCACAGTAGCAGTGGTAGCCCTTGCAGCGGGAGCAATACCGGAATTCCAGCTCCGGATTGGTCAGGTCTGTCCGTCCGCAAACGGTGCAGCGGTGGGTGTAGGGGGCGGTGGGTGTTATCACAGTTGCCTCATAAGAGCCGGCAGTGGGAAAGGGAACTGCGCCGGTCTTTTTTATAGACTTTCTCTTGAAGAGCCTGCCGGCGTTGACCCGCCAGGACATAGGAATGACATTCAGCACATCTTTTCCAAAGAACAGCAAATAGTTGCCAATGGCAACCAGGGGGAACAGATTGTGGGGGAAGCAGAACACCGGAACCGACAGCTGAAACACATCGTAGAGTGTGATCGCCAAATCCACTACCGCAAAGATCCACGCCTTCACCGGAATGATGAAAAACAGCAGAAAATGGGCGTTGGGGAACAGGGTGGCATAGCTTAAAAACAGCGTCAGATTCAAGGTTGTGCCCATGCTTTGATAAATCACGGAGCAGTCCAGCACATACTCGCCGCTGCGAATCAGAATGCCGCCGAAGCACATAGCGAAAATGTCCATCATCAGGATGCCGGACAGGTAGAACAGATTAAACCGGAGACTACCCCAGATGTTTTCGATGGCTCTGCCGATGGAGTAGTAGCACAAATAGCTGATTGCCACCAGCAGAATATTGCCGCTGGCGGAAAAGGATGTAAATACATAGGTAAACAGCCGCCAAACCTGTCCCTGCAAAATGGCGTTCCGGTCAAAGCACAGCACATCGTAGAGTACAAAATTCTGGGCGATCATACTGATGAAGTACACAATCGCATTACCCAGTACAATGTAAAGCATCAGATTACTGATGCCTTTGTTGCGATTTTGAAAGCAAAACCGCTCAAAACTGCGGCGCAGATTTTTCAAACCCATCAACTCCTCATGAAATTGTTACCATAATAGCACCTTTTTTGGGAAAAGTCTATAAAGGATTTATGAATATTTTTTAGAAAATCACCAAAAACACTTGACTTTTTTCGTCTTTCGTGTAGAATAATGGAGCAACTGCATACAAGCCTTATCAAGAGTGGTGGAGGGAACGGCCCGATGAAACCCGGCAACCTACGCAAGTGTGGTGCCAAATCCGGCGGCAACGAGAGATGAGGATTCGATAAAACGCACATCGAATGCTCGGTGTGCGGTTATTTTTTTGAAAGGAAAAATAATATGGAAAAGAGACTCTTTACTTCTGAATGTGTTACCTGCGGCCATCCGGATAAGGTGGCAGATGCCATTTCCGATGCGATTCTGGATGCCTGCCTTGCCCAGGATCCCAATTCCCGTGTGGCTTGCGAGACAACGGTAACCACCGATTTCTGCCTGATTTGCGGCGAGATTACCACCAAGGCGGTGGTGGATTATGAGAAAACAGCCCGGGATGTAATCCGCTCCATCGGTTATACCAATCCGGAGGACGGCTTTGCCGCGGACACTGTGGAAATCCTCTGCAAGGTGCATACCCAGTCGGCAGACATTGCCCTGGGTACCAATGATGAGGTTGGCGGCGCCGGCGACCAGGGTATGATGTTTGGCGGCGCCTGTACCCATACGCCGGAGCTGATGCCCCTGCCGGCTGCGCTGGCAAGAGCGCTGGCGAACCGGCTGACCCAGTGCGTGGAGAGCAACGACCTGCTCCGCCCTGACGGAAAGACACAGGTGTCCGTGGAATTTGACCAGCAGGGCAATGTGGTGGGCATCGATACGGTGGTTGTGTCCATTATGCACAGCGCGGATTTTGAGATGTCTGAGCTGCGCCGGTATATTCGCGACGGTGTCATCGCCCCTGTGCTGAAACAGTACGGCTTTGATGTGGAGACCGTTCCTCATATCCATATTAACCCCACCGGCAACTTTGTGATTGGCGGTCCTAACGGCGATACCGGCCTTACCGGCAGAAAAATCATCGTGGATACTTATGGCGGTTATTTCTCCCACGGCGGCGGCGCATTCTCCGGCAAGGACCCCACCAAGGTGGACAGAAGCGGCGCGTATATGGCCCGCTATATGGCCAAGAATCTGGTGGCGGCAGGACTGGCAGAGAAGGTTGAGGTTCAGCTTGCCTATGCCATCGGTGTTGCCCAGCCGGTTTCTGTGCGGGTGAACAGCTTCGGTACCGGCAAAATCGCCGATGAGGCGATGGTGGCGCTGCTGCGCAACCATTGCGACCTGACCCCCGGCGGCATTATCCGCAAATTGCAGCTGCGCCGTCCCATTTACAGCCAGACTGCCCGTAACGGTCATTTTGGTGTGGAAAATCTCCCCTGGGAGCAGACGGATTTGGCAGAAATACTTCGGAAATCTCTGTAAATGCATAGTGAAAAGGAGCGTGAAAACGCTCCTTTTTTGTATGTACATTGCAGTTTGCTTTTTCACCTGTATTGTGGTATTATATGGAGAAAAGGAGTGAATGGAAATGCTCTACATTGGATGCCATCTGTCAGCGTCAAACGGTAATGTGGCAATGGTCCGTACTGCCCGGGAGCTGGGTGCCAATACCTTTGCCTTTTTCACCCGCAATCCACGGGGCAGCCACGCCAAGGAGCTCAGCAGCGCGGACTGTGAAAAGGCGATGACACTGTTGGCGGAGAACGCCTTCGGCAAGTTGGTGGCTCACGGCGCGTATACCATGAATTTGTGTACCGCCCGGGAAAAGGACCGGGTTTTCGCCGCGGAAATCCTGCGGGACGATTTGCGCAGAATGGCGAGCCTTCCCGGGAATTTCTATAATTTTCATCCCGGCAGCCATGTGGGGCAGGGGATGGATACCGGCATCACGCAGATTGCCGATGCTCTGAAATCTGCATTGGAGCCGGATTATCCGGTAACGGTGCTGCTGGAAACTATGGCAGGTAAGGGCAGTGAGGTGGGCAGCCGGTTTGAGGAGCTGAAAGCCATTATTGACGCGGTGGGCAGCGAGAAAATCGGCGTGTGTATGGACACCTGCCACGTTTACGATGCCGGTTATGATATTGTGAATGATTTGGACGGCGTGCTGGCGGAATTTGACCGGGTGATCGGTCTTGATAAGCTGTATGCCCTTCATTTGAACGATTCCAAAAATCCCTTTGCCAGCCATAAGGACCGGCACGAATGTATTGGCCTGGGCAGCCTGGGACTGGAAACCTTCCGCAATATTGTGAATCATCCAGTATTAAAGGGGAAACCTATGATTTTGGAGACCCCCAACGCGCTGCCGGACTATGCCCGGGAGATTTCTCTTTTGCGGCAGATGGAATTGTAAGAACGAAAAAATGCTAAGGAGGTGAGGATATGGAGCAATTATTGCAAATACTGCTAACTGCCAGGGATACCTATTCCAATGTGCTGATTGGCGTTATGCGTTACGGTGTGCCGGTGCTGGCGTTTATCCTGCTGCTGCGGTGCATAAAGCCCTTGCTGACCTTTCGACGGGAACCGGAAATCTGGGCGTGGCTGTGCCTGGAAGAGGGAAAACGGCTGCCCATTACCCATTGGGAAAGTGTCATCGGTCGCAGTAAGCGCAGTGATATTGTAATTAACGATGCTGCCGTATCCCGCACCCACGGCGTTTTGACCCGCTATGATGACGGCAGCTGGACCATTGCCGATTCGGACTCCTCCGACGGCATTCTGGTCAACGGAAAGCGCATCCGTATCCGTCCGCTGACTCCTGAGGATGTGATTTCCATAGGCGGTGTGCAGATGCGCCTGGAGCCCATTACCAAAAAGCAGGAGCACAGACTCTCCCAGCTGCGCACCAAGGGCTCGTCCTTTATAAGCAGCCTCTTTAATGTGCTGCTGCTGACGGTGTTTCAGACCCTCTGCTGCCTTGCGTTTTTGCTGGGCGGCAACAAGGATACCGCCCAGACGGTGCTCATTGGCTTTGTGGGTATGATGATTATGCAGTGGCTGCTGCTGCTGTTTTATGTGTGTATCCGCAGAACCTCCTTTGAGGTGGAAACCGTAGCGTTCTTTTTAAGTACCATGGGTATGTGCGCGGTGGCGGCTGTGGTGCCGGAGGAGGCTGTCAAGCAGCTGATTGCCTTAGGCCTTGGACTTGGCGCATTCCTGCTGGTAGGCTGGTCGCTACGGGATTTGGAACGGGCGAAGAAAATTCGCTATATAGCCGGTATTGCCGGCGTGGGCTTTCTGCTGATTACGCTGGTGTTCGGTCAGGAATACTACGGCGCGAAAAACTGGTTGGTCATCGGGTCCTTTTCCTTGCAGCCGTCGGAGCTGAGTAAGGTCTGCTTCGTATTTGTGGGCGCATCCACAATGGACCGGCTGCTGAAAAAGCGGAATCTGATTCTGTTTATTGCCTATACCGTTATCCTTTGCGGCTGTTTGGCGCTTATGAATGATTTCGGTACGGCGCTGATTTTCTTTGCCGCCTTTTTGATGATTGCCTACCTGCGTTCCGGCAGCGTGGGAACCATTGCCCTGGCGCTGACGGCGCTGGGCTTTGCCGGTGTGGTGGCGCTGAAAATCGCCCCTCACGCCCTGCGGCGGTTTGCCTCCTGGCGGCATATCTGGGAAGCGCCCCTGGACGGCGGCTATCAGCAAACCCGTGCGCTGATGTGTATGGTTTCCGGTGGCTTTTTGGGCGTGGGCGCAGGCAGAGGCTGGATGAAGAATATTTTTGCTGCGGATTCCGATGTGGTTATCGCCACCATCTGTGAAGAGTGGGGTATGATTATGGTGCTGCTTTTGCTGGTATCCATTATTGGTCTTGCGCTGTTTTCCGTGCGTTCTGCGGCTGTGGGACGCAGCAGCTTCTATACCATCGGCGCCTGTACCGCCTCGGGCATTATGCTGGTGCAGGTGATCCTCAATGTGCTGGGCACAGTGGATGTGCTGCCGCTGACAGGCGTTACTTTCCCGTTTTTGTCCAACGGCGGTTCCAGTATGATTTGTTCCTGGGGGTTGCTGGCCTTTATCAAGGCGGCTGATACCCGGCAAAACGCCAGCTTTGCGGTACGACTGCACAAAAGGGGAGGGACGGAGAATGAATAGAATTGCATCCCGTGCCGCCATTTTGACCCTTGTGGTTGTGCTTTTGCTGGGCGGCTTCGTATTCTTTTTGGCAGAGTATGTTACCAAGGCATCGGATTGGGTGGTGTTTCCCGGCTCGCCCCACGTGTATACCGGCGGCAATATCGGCTGCGGTGTGGTGGTGGACAGGGATAATACACTCCTGCTGGATCTAAATGACGGCAGAACTTATTCCAATAGTTTACCCCTGCGCCAGTCTACCGTTCACTGGCTGGGCGACCGTTACGGCAGCATCAGCGCGCCGTCGCTGGCAAATTATGCCTCCCAGATGGCAGGCTTTGACCTGTTTAACGGTGTCTATAATTACGGTCAAACCGGCGGTGTGGCAGAGTTGACTTTGTCTTCTAAAATGCAAATTGCGGCATTGGAGGCAATGGGGGCATATAAGGGTACGGTGGCGGTCTATAACTACAAAACCGGCCAGCTGCTGTGCGCGGTAACCACCCCCACCTACGATCCGGATAACCTGCCGTCTGTTACAGAGGAAAACCAGGGTCTGTACGAGGGTATGTATGTAAACCGGTTTACCCAGTCCAGCTACATTCCCGGCTCTATTTTCAAGCTGGTTACCCTGGCAGCGGCGCTGGAAACCGATCCGGAGATTGCAAACCGGGAGTTTGTCTGTACCGGCAGCTACCAAATCGGCAGTGAGGAGATCACCTGCGAAGACCCCCATTGGGAGCAGAGCCTGAAAGAGGCGTTCTGCAACTCCTGCAACTGCGCCTTTGCTCAAATTGCCTTGCAGCTGGGCGGTGAGACTCTTGAAAAATATGTGCAGCAATTCGGCGTAACAGACAGCATATCCTTTGACGGGATTACCACCCAAAAGGGCAATTTCCAGGCGGCGGACGCTGAGGATTTGAATGTGGCTTGGAGCAGCATCGGGCAGTATCTGGACCTGGTGAATCCCTGCGCGTTTTTGACCTTTATGGGGGCTGTTGCCAACGGCGGCAGAGTAACGCTGCCGTACCTTGTAGAGGAGATTTCCGTGGGCAGTAACCGCACCTACAATGGACGGACTCAGTTCGGCCAGCGGATTATGTCCGAACAAACGGCAGCCGTTTTGCAGGAATATCTGCAAAATAATGTGTATACCAAGTACGGCGCTGACAATTTCCCCGGGCTTACCGTGGGCGCAAAGACCGGCACAGGTGAGGTGGGCGGTGAGCAAAAGCCAAACGCAATGCTCTCCGGCTATGTGGACAATGAAGAATTGCCCCTGGCCTTTATTGTGTGCGTGGAGGATGCCGGCTACGGAAAGGCTGTGTGCATTCCCATTGCCTCTGCGGTTTTGGCGATTGCCCGGGAGACTTTGCAATAGATGCTTGTGCAGAATGAATAAAAAACGTATCTTTTGGCAATAGGAAAATGTTGTATTTTTGTCGTTGACAAATGTGCACCACAGAGATACAATATAAACACCATTTACGGTGTTTATAAGGAAACGGGTGCTTCTGGCATTGTCGCTTCTTTGTATAAAGAAAGTTTGAAAGGAAGACCAAAGTATGAAAAAGTATCTTGCAATCTTATTGGCAGCCCTGATGGTGGCAGCAATGTTCGCCGGCTGTGGCGGCCAGACCAATTACGCAGCCAATAATACAGAGTATGTTATTGGCGTTTCCGGTCCTCTGACCGGTGGCGCAGCGATTTACGGTAAGGCTGTGCAGAATGCTGCTCAGATGGCAGTTGATGAGATCAATGCCGCCGGCGGCTTAAATGGAATTAAGTTCAGACTGGAAGCCATCGACGATGCCCATGACCCCTCCAAAATCCCCACCAACTATGCAGCTCTGCTGGAAGGCGGTATGCAGCTGTCCTTGGGTACTGTTACCACCGGCCCGGGCGAAGAGTTTAAGAATCTGGCAGTGGAAGACAATGTGTTCTTCCTGACCCCCTCTGCCTCCGGCGATAAGATTCCCGAGTTTGAAAACGGCTATCAGATGTGCTTTGCTGATGGCAACCAGGGTAAGGTAGCTGCTGATTTCGTCAACGAGAACTTTGCCGGACAGACCATCGGCGTATTCTACAAGTCCGACGAGACCTATTCCAAGGGCATCTACACCCAGTTCAAGGAGAACCTGTCTAAGGATGTTACTGTGATCGAGACCTCTTTCAGCGATGCCAATACCACTGACTTTGCTACCCAGATTGACACACTGAAAGACTGCAACTTCATCTTTATGCCCATTTACTATACCCCCGCAACCCTGTTTATGACCCAGGCTAAGAGCATTTTGCAGGCTGACGCTACATATTACGGCTGCGATGGCTTTGACGGCATCGACAGCGCAGACGGCTTTGATATCACCACCATTCCCCAGAAGGTTACGATGCTGTCTCACTTCAACTCCAAGGCAGAAACCGGCGCTGCCAAGACCTTCATTGATAAGTATGTGGAAAAGTACGGCAAGGATACTCTGAACCAGTTCGGCGCCTCTGCTTATGACTGCGTATACGCACTCTATGGCGCGATGAAGAAGGCCATTGACGGCGGCAAGGAAATTCCTGTTACTATCAGCGCCTCTGACCTGTGCGAGATCTTGAAGGAGCAGTTTGAGGGTGGCTTCACCTTTGAAAACGGTGTTACCGGTGATAAAATCACCTGGGATGCCAACGGCTATGTGGATAAGAGCGCTATCCAGTATGTGATCAAGGATGCAGGCTGATTTATAAGGAAAACAAAAAACGCTGCACATACCGGCTGCTTTGCCGGTATGTCCAGTTTCGTGCTGAAATATGTCAGTTACAAAACATAGAGTTGGGATGAAAATATGGAAGTAATTTTATCAACACTGATAAACGGTTTAAGCCTTGGCGGCATTTACGCTATGATCGCTTTGGGTTACACCATGGTTTACGGCATCGCAAAGCTGTTAAACTTTGCCCACGGCGATATTATTATGGTGGGCGGCTATGTGATTTTCGTGGTTATGGCCACCAATAATCCGCTTTTGGCCGTCCTCGCGGCAGTGATTGCCTGTGTGGTCCTGGGCGTTGTGATCGAGAAGGTGGCCTATCGGCCTTTGCGGGGCGCATCACCCCTGGCGGTTTTGATTACTGCCATCGGTGTCAGCTATTTGCTGCAAAGCCTGGCGCAAATTGTTTTCGGTTCTGCACCCAAGATGGTTACGGTGTATGAGTTTGGTTCGGTAAGCTTTTTGGGCGCCACGGTGCAGGTTTCTGCGTTGGTTACGCTGGCTGTTACCGTTGTGGTTATGGTTGTGCTTACAATGTTCGTCAAGTGCACCCGTCTGGGTCGGGCGATGATTGCTGTGTCCGAGGACAGGGAAGCTGCCCAGCTCATGGGCATCAATGTTAATCGTATTATCACCATTACCTTTGCTATTGGCTCTTCGCTGGCTGCGTTGGCAGGACTTTTCTATTTGCTGAAAGCCCCCAATGTGTCCTTTACAATGGGCGCAATGCCCGGAATCAAGGCGTTTACCGCTGCGGTTATCGGCGGTATCGGCTCGATTCCCGGCGCTATGCTGGGCGGTATTTTGCTGGGTATGGTGGAGTGTATCTCCTATAAAATTGCCGCAATCGCCCCTTACACGGATGCCATTGAGTTTTCTATTTTGATTCTGATTCTGTTGGTCAGACCCACCGGCTTCCTTGGAAAGAAACGGAGGGAAAAGGTATGAGACTTGGAAAAATAAAAGTAAATCATTACATCAATTATGCGGTCATCGGCTTGCTTACGATTGTTTTGGGCACGATGTCCGCCACCGGTGTAAGATTTGATAATTCCTTGCTGTTTTTGCTGGAAAAGGTAGCCATTGGTATCATTTTGGCAGTGTCCTTGTCCTTGGTAGTTGGATTCCTGGGTGAGCTGTCATTGGGCCACGCCGGCTTTATGTGCGTAGGCGCATACCTGGGCGGTAAGGTGTCTGCGCTGCTTGTGCCTGCTATGGGGAACGGCATTGCTGCCTTCCTGATCTCTTTGCTGGCAGGCTGCGCTGCGGCCGCAATCTGCGGCATCATTGTGGGTATTCCCGCGTTGCGCCTGCGGGGCGACTACCTTGCTATTGTAACCCTGGCATTCGGTGAGATTGTGAAATCCCTGTTTCAGAATACCTCCGACGAAAGCTTTGGCGGTACGCTGGGCTTGGATACCCCCCGATACGACAAGAAGTATCTGTTTATTATTGCCTTTGTTTTGGTGCTGATTACCCTGGCGGTGGTGCAGAATTACATTCGCTCCAAGCACGGCAGAGCGGTAACCGCCATTCGGGATAACGAAATCGCTGCCCGTGCCACCGGTATCAATGTTACCAAGTATAAGCTGCTGACTTTTACTTTGTCTGCTACCCTTGCGGGTATGGCAGGTGTGCTGTACAGTTACAGCAACTATAAGATTCAGAGCTTGAAGTTTGGCTACAATTACTCTATCGAGATTCTGGTTATGGTAGTTCTGGGCGGTATGGGCAGCATCAACGGCGCAATTGTTGCCGCAATGCTGATTACCTGGCTGAATACCTGGCTGCCTACCAAGCTTACCGGCGACCTGGCGGTGTTGCAGAATTTGCTGTACGCGCTGATTTTGATTGTGATTGTAATTTACAACAATGCGCCTAAGCTGAAAGGGTTCCGGGATACCTATAATCTGGGCGCCCTTGCGTCGAAATTCAGAAAACAGCATGATGCGGGCCACATCAAGGACGATAAGGCAAAGTGGGATGTGGTGCCCACAAAAATCAGTATGGACGAGGTGCTATCCGTTGATTTTGCTCCCCAAAATATCGGACCTGACAGAAAGGAAGGGGAGAAGTAATGGCAGAATATATGCTTGAAACCAAAAATCTTGGCATCTCCTTTGGCGGCTTGAAGGCGGCGCAGGATGTGAATATCCGCATTAAGAAGAATCAGCTCTATGGCTTGATCGGCCCTAACGGCGCGGGTAAGACAACCATCTTTAACTTGCTGACCTGCATTTATAAGCCCACCACCGGTACTTTTTACCTGGACGGGGAAGAAATGACCGGCCTGACACCCCACAAGATTAACCAAAAAGGCATTGCCCGTACCTTCCAGAATATCCGTCTGTTCAATAATATGACGGTGGTTCGCAATGTTATGGTGGGTCTGCACAACCGCCCGGAGTATAAGTGCAGCGTGCTGGAATCTGTTTTTCGCTTGCCCCGCCATTTTAAGATGGAAAAGGAAATGCGGGAAAAAGCAAAGGAGCTGCTGCGTATTTTCGGTCTGGATGAGGAACGCAATAACCTTGCCTGCAACCTGCCCTACGGTAAGCAGCGCAAGCTGGAAATTGCCAGAGCTCTTGCCACCAATCCCAAGATTCTTTTGTTGGACGAACCGGCTGCCGGTATGAATCCCCATGAGACAGAGGACCTGGCAAATACAATCCGCTTTATCCGGGATAACTTTGATATGACCATTTTGCTGATTGAGCACGATATGCGCTTTGTCTCTGAGCTGTGCGACGAGCTGACGGTTCTCAGCTTCGGCACTGTGCTGGCGCAGGGCGAGACAAAGACTGTGTTGCAGGATCCTCAGGTCATTAAGGCCTATATCGGAGGGTGATACCATGGCATTGTTGGAAGTTAATAATTTGGAAGTATACTACGGTGTTATCTGCGCTTTAAAGGGCATTAGCTTTCAGGTGAACGAAGGTGAAATCGTGTCGCTGATCGGTGCCAACGGCGCAGGTAAAACCACGATGATGCAGAGCGTTGTGGGCATTATTCCCAAGAAAAGCGGAACAGTGCTCTTTGACGGCAATGATATCAGTAAAACGCCCTGCCACAAAATTGTGCAGTTGGGTATGACCCAGGTGCCGGAGGGCCGTCGGATTTTTCAGGAGCTGACGGTTTATGAGAATCTGCTGATGGGCGCTTATAACACCAAGGATCAGCAGCAGTTTAAGGCGGATTTGGAGGCTGCGTTTGAGCGCTTTCCCAGACTGGCGGAACGCCGTAAGCAGATTGCAGGAACCCGCTGCGGTGGCGAGCAGCAGATGCTGGCCATGTCCCGTGCGCTGATGAGCAAGCCCAAGCTGCTGATGCTGGACGAACCGTCTATGGGTTTGGCGCCGATTCTGGTGGATCAGATTTTCTCCATTATCAAAGAACTCAATGCAGCCGGTACCACCATTTTGCTGGTGGAACAAAACGCCAGCAAGGCGTTGGAAATTGCGGACCGCGCCTATGTTCTGGAAACAGGAAAAATCATATTAAGCGGCACCGGCAGTGAGCTGATGAACAGCCCCGAGGTGCAAAAAGCCTATTTGGGCGGATAATTTACAGCACCCCTTGCATACAATCATGCAGGGGGTGTTTTTTATGTGCCGACACAATCAGCTTTGGGGGTGTGCGCTGCTGGCCTTTGGACTGGGGGTACTGATTGGGACGTGGCTGGAAAGCGGCCTTTTCTGTCATTTATTCGGCTTTCTTGCTCTGTTTTCGGGACTTGCCGTCTGCCGCAGAAAATAGTTGGCATAAACTTGTCCCTATGGGAATATGCTTTGGTATCAGAAGCCCATAAGGAGTGATTTGCGTGGAAATGCAGTTTGATAAAATTCCAGTACCGTATTTGCAAAAGCTGGCAGGCAACGCCCGATCCCAGGAGCAGACCTTAGAGGTGCGCCTGCCGGAGGGAATGCCGGATATCGGCCGTGTGCTTGGGGCGTGGGGACAGGTGATTGTCCGGGGCAAGGAGTGGAACAGCGACGCTATGGCTGTCTCCTGCGGTGTTATGGTTTGGGTGCTGTATGCCCCGGAGGACGGCGACGGTGTCCGCAGCGTGGAGGCGTGGCTGCCTTTTTCTATGAAATGGGAGCTGCCGGAAACCAGGCACGACGGGAAGATCCTGTCTTTGTGCCTGCTCAAAGGCGTGGATGCCAGAAGTACATCTGCCCGGAAACTGATGGTGCGAGCTACCGTAGAGGCGTTGGGAGAGGCGTGGATCGCCGGGGAGACGCAGGTGGCTGCGCCGGCAGATCTGCCGGAGGATGTAAAGCTTTTAACTGCTACCTATCCTGTAATGCTGCCCCGGGAGGCAGGGGAGAAGGCGTTTTTGTTGGAGGAGCAGCTGGTGCTTCCCAATACCGTTCCCAAGCCGGAAAAACTGCTGTATTACAGCTTGCAGCCGGAGATTTCGGACCGAAAGGTAATGGCTGGGAAGGTGGTCTTCCGTGGCGCGGCAGCCCTGCATCTGCTGTACCGTGGAGAGGACGGCAGGCTCTGTACCTGGGATTATGATGTGCCTTTTTCCCAGTATGCGGATTTGGAGGATACCTATGACGGTGAGCCGCAGGTCTGTGTGTACCCTTGCGTAACCAGCGTGGATTTGACATTGGACGCAGACGGGGTATTGCTCTTAAAAGCGGGTATTTTGGGACAGTACCTTTTGTGCCACCGGTCTATGGTAACAGTAACGGAGGATGCATACAGTCCGTGCAGAGCCGTAACCTTACAGCAGGAGCAGATGGATCTGCCGGCAGTGCTGGATTATGCTGTTCAGTCGCTGCACGCGGAGCAAATTGCCCATATGGATGCCCAGCAGATCGTGGATTTGGCGTTTTATCCCACCTATGGACAGCTTGATCCCACAGACACCGGCTTCGATGCCACTGTGCCCGGTCAGTTTCAGACGCTCTATTATGATCCGGAGGGTGAGCTTCGCTGCGCAATGACGCCCTGGGAGGGCAAGTGGCAGCTGCGCGCTGCAAATGACAGCGCGGTTGCCGTAAAAGTATTTCCAACCGGAACACCCCAGGCTGTGCCCGGCGCGGGAACTGTGAACCTGCGCGCAGATGTATATGTGGACGGGGTTACCACAGCCGGACGGGGTATCCCAATGGTTACGGGTATGGAGCTGGGGGAATTGGAAAAACCAGACCCTAACCGCCCCAGTCTGATTCTGTGTAGAAAGGGCAGCCGGCGGCTGTGGGATGTGGCTAAGGAAACCGGCTCTACGGTGGAAACGATTATGCAGCTGAATCAGTTGGACGGTGAGCCTGAGGACGGACGGGTGCTGCTGATTCCGGTGTCATAAAGGAGAAACCGCCGCTGCGTGGGAGATGCGCAGCGGCGGTGGCGGTTGTCGCATTCGGGGAGAATGTCCGCCAGTTAATAGAGTATCGCGGAGGATTCCGGGATGCAAGGGAATCCTGTCGAAGAGCTGCTTCTTTTTGCGCATCAGAATTCACAAAAAATTTGTTGATTTCTGTTTTTTGCTGATGTAGAATATATCCATTAAAGGCGGATGCTGCATTTAGGAGCGGAAATTATGAACAAGCTGTTTGATTTGAATAGTCCCGTGATGCAGGCTTTGGCGCGGCTTGTGGATTTTTTGATGCTGAGCATTTTGTGGTTTGTGTGCTGCCTGCCGGTTTTTACCATCGGCCCTGCCACAGCTGCAATGTATTATGTGGCATTGAAGCTTGCGCGGAAAGATGAGGTAAAAATCGCCGATGCCTTTTTCCGTGGCTTTAAGATGAATTTTAAGCAGGGCGTTATTTTCAGCTTTCTGTTTCTTGTCATTGGCGCAATTCTGTTTGTGGACTACCTGTCTATGGCAGGCGGCTCCGGACTGGGCAATACCCTGGTCTGCGGTATGTATCTGGCGCTGGGCGTATGGACGCTGTGTATTATGGTCTATACCTATGCCTTGCAGGCCCAGTTTGAAAATCCTTTCTTCCGCACACTGAAAAATGCGATGTTTCTGTCCACCCGGCAGCTTTCCACCACGGTGATTGTGTTCGTGCTGAACATCATACCGGTGGCAGTTGCCTTTGTTTCCCTGCAAATCTTTGTTTTGACCCTGCCTATCTGGATACTGCTGGCGCCGGGCGCCATTGCTTATCTTTGCGCCAAACGCTTCGTGAAAATCTTTGACCCTATGATAAACTCTGGTGAAATTGAAGAATAAGACCCCGGGAGATGCTGCCAAACGGTAGCGTCTCCCGTTGCTGTTTATTTTAAGGAGGAATCCCCGTTATGCCCCATCCTATGGGTGGCAGAATGCCGCCAAATTACCAAAGACCCGCTGCGCCAAAATCAATAAAAGATATTCCCCGGTATTTATCGGAGCTGTTTGGCGGCTTTTTCAAGCGCTTTTTCTATATCATTCAGCTGGTGTGGAAGACCGGCCGCTGGATTCCGGTTTTGCTGACCTTTATGGCGCTGTTTAAGGGCATAACCCCTGTGATTGGCTCTTTGATATCCCAAAGAATCCTCAACAGCTTGCAGGATGTGATCAAGGCAGGCTTTTTACCGGAGAGCGATTTTTGGACATCGGGAATTTTGTATTTGCTGATTGCGCTGTTTGCTTACCGGCTTCTGATTTTGGTGGTCAACAATGTGAACCACGCCTTGAACCGAATCGCAGGAGAAAAGGTAGTCAACGAGGTAAAATCTCAAATTATGGCAAAGTCAAAGGAGCTGGATTTGGCCTCTTTTGATAACCATGCCTTCTATGAGAAAATGGAAAATGCGGAACGGGAAGCTGGCCACAGACCCCTGCATATTCTCACGGAAACCCTGGGCGTAATCAGCTCCGTAATTGAGCTGGTAAGCTTTCTGATTGTGCTGTTGTCAGCGCCGGGCCTGTCCTGGATTACCTTTGTTGTAATCTTGGTTTCTGTGCCTTCGGCGGTGGTGAATTTTATTTACCGCAGAAAGAATTTCCGCTATATGCGGTTCAGCTCCAAAGAACGCCGTCAGATGAACTATTTTTCCGGTATTCTCGTGGATAAGGATCTGGTGAAGGAGATTCGTTTGTATGACCTGGCAGATACCTTCATCGGCAGATTTGCCGCTGCCTTTAAGGCGTATTACAGGGGCTTGCGAAAGCTGATTCTCAGCGAGAGCGGTTGGCACATTTTCTTTGCGGTGGTAACGGGCGTAACCAATCTTGCCTTTTATATTATCATCGCCAAGCAGGTGTTCACCGGGCAGATTCAGATTGGCGATTATACCCTCTACACCGGCGCAATCGCCTCGGTGGCAAACTGCGTCAGCACACTGATATCTTCTACCGGAACGATTTATGAAGGCACCCTGTTTATTGACAATCTCATTGCTTTTATGGACGAAAAGCAGACCCTTTTGCCGGAAAAAATCCCCGGTGAGCAGGTTTCCCACGGCACAGCCCATACCATCGAATTTGTGAATGTGAGCTTCCGGTATCCCGGCACACACTCAGATGTTTTGAAAAACATCAGCTTTACCATCCATCCTGGGGAGACCCTGGCACTGGTGGGCCTTAACGGCGCAGGCAAAACAACCCTTATTAAACTGCTGACCCGGCTTTATGACCCCACTTCCGGACAGATTCTCCTGGACGGTAAGGATTTGAAATGCTATGATTTGAAGAGCCTGTATCAGACCTTTGGTATTATTTTTCAGGACTTCGGCAAATACGCCCTGACGGTGAAAGAGAATATCCGGCTGGGGAACATCCATAAGGACGCGCCTATGGAGGAAATCGAGTATGCCACCCGGCAGAGTACTGCCAGCGAGTATATCGAAAAGCTCCCGCTGGGATACGACACGCCCCTGATGCGTATTTTTGAACAGGACGGCTTGGAGCTGTCTATCGGACAGTGGCAAAAATTGGCGGTGGCCAGAGCGTTCTACGCCGATTCGGATATTCTGATTCTGGACGAGCCTACCGCATCTCTTGACCCTATGGCAGAGCAGGAGATTTTCAACCAGTTTGACCGTCTGCGGAATAATAAAACCACGGTGTTTGTATCCCACCGGCTTTCCAGTGCCACCACAGCCAATAAAGTGGCGGTCATTGAAAACGGCAGCCTGATTGAATTGGGCAGCCACAGGGAGCTGATGGAGCAGAAAGGCCGGTATTACGAGCTGTTCACAACCCAGTCAAAACGCTATGTTTCAGCGCCTGAAAATCACGCTCCCAACAGAGCTTTTATCCCCCAAGGACCTTGAAGAATCAAGGTCCTTTCGATTTTTGTGCAACTTGACGGAGGAATCTGGATTGCCGACCGGAAAAAAAGTGCGGAAATTATAAAAAAGTAAAAAGAGTGATATTGAATTTTTTTGGGTTTTGTACTATAATTTAGGTAAATATACTGTGGTATTTATGCGTATTAGACAGAAGGCAAAACCCGTCCGGAGGTGGTAGTGTGTTCAAGCTGGTAATTGTTGAGGACGAAGACAATATCAGGCATAGCTTGGAATGCTTTATCCCCTGGGAGGAAATGGGTTTTCAGGTGGTGGGAACATTCAGCGATGGCTCTGATGCCCTTGCCTACATAAAGGACAATCCCTGCGATGCTGTGCTGACGGACATTCTTATGAGCCGTATGAGCGGCCTGGAAATGATTCGCCACCTGCACGAAATGCATCCGCAGATTAAGGTGGTTATTTTAAGCGGCCACAGTGAATTTGAATTTGCCCGGGAGGCAATTGCCTATCAGGTGGTGCATTACCTTTTGAAACCTGTTGACGAAGAAGAGCTGATGGGTGTGTTCAAGGGTTTGAAGGAGCAGCTGGATTCTGCGGACAAGGCAGAAGCAGCCCAGCCCAGCCACGCCCAGCCGGCAGTGGAAGAAGATTCTGATTACAGGCTGTTGATTTTGGAATTGGATCTGGGCAGCGAAGAGACGCTGCTTCATATCCTGGATGGGATTTTCCGGAACCTGGGAAATGCTTCTGTTGAGGTAATGCAAACCACATTTGCCAGCTTGTACTACCTTGTTGAGCAGAATTACGCCAAAAGAAAAATCAATGTTTTGAATATTACGGCAGGTAAATTCCACATGGACAATTTGCGCCGTTGTGAAACTGTTGCTGCCATAGAAGAGCGTGTCAGATCGGATTTCTCCTATCTTTGCCGCTGCTTGAAGACAAGAAAGCAGGGAAGTACCCATGCAGTCATTGCGCGGGTGCTGGAATATCTGGACGAGCATTGCCACGAGGATATTTCCCAAGAGGCAATCGCTGCCCGCTATCGGCTGCATCCCGGCTATTTCAGCCGCCTGTTCAAGCAGGAGATAGGTGAAACACTGTCCGAGTACCTTTTGCGAATGAAAATTCAAAAAGCAGCGGTGCTGCTGAAAGAGGGAACCTACAAGGTGGGCGAAATTGCCACAAAGGTAGGTTACAGCGCTTCCTCCTATTTTTCCATTATGTTTAAGAAATACACCGGTTGTACACCCAGAGAATACAGTCAAAGGATTTCACTGTGATGAAAGAGCGGAAAACAATCTGGCCTTATATCAAGGGGTACAAGTTTAACAGCCTTTTATTTAAGAACTTTGCATATGTATTTATGCTCGTAACCCTGCCGCTGCTGCTGGTGCTGAGTTTGAACTACAAAAAGTTCAATTCGGTAGTCAACAGCCGGATTATGGATATGAACGAGGAGCTGCTGCAAAAAAGCGCAGTGGTAACCGATAATATTATGGATGACATTCTGGATGTTTTGTTCCGGATGTCCCGGTTGGATGCGGTTTTGGAGGTGGTGCAGCAGGATGCGCAGGACCCCACCTATGCACAGAACGTGCGTAAAGCCGTCTCCCAGGTGAAAACCCGTGTGCAGACCAATAATTACATTGTTTCCACCTACATATATTCCGACATTAACGAAATGCTTATCAGCAGAAACGGCGCCGCGCCCATTGCCGGGTCAGCCGACAGGGGAAAGTGGTACGATATCCATAAGGAAATCCCCATGGATGCGCCCTATGTGCTGGTGAACCACGCCAACAGTATCTTCGTTTGCCAGCCTATTTGGACAAAGAGCGGTGAACGGGCAGGCCTGTTTGTGCTGGATGTGGAATTGCAGAAAATCAGTGAGCTGCTGGAAAACCAGGAGCTTTCCGGACAGGGAATCTTCTTTGTAACGGACATCAGCGGCCAGACTATGTACTGCAATGACAGTGATTTTGCCGGCTGGGACAAAGACACAATCCGGCAATATGAGGGCGACATTGCCAAGGTAAAAGCCGGGCAAACCCTGTTGGTTGAAAACAGAATCATCTCCGCTGTGGAGTCTATACATAAAAGCTGGCGCTATGCCTTTGTAACAGAAATGCCCGATTATCAGGGCGAAATGGAAGCCGTTCGCAGCTTTCTGCTTTCTTCGGTGGCGGTTGGTATGCTATCCAGCCTGGTGGTGGCATATATCATCACGATGCTGACCTTCCGGCCTATGAGAAAGATTATGAATGTAATCAAAAACCCCCAGCTCCATTGGAACGAGAAGGAAGCCACTAAAAAGTCCAACGAGCTGCTTTACATCACCAGTAACATTCTGGCTGACCGGAATGCGAACAAGGAAATCTCTCAGGAGGTGGAGGACAGAATCCGGGCTTTGCGGCAGGCGCAGTTCCGCGCTCTGCAATTCCAGATTGACCCCCATTTTCTTTACAATACATTGGAAACCATCAAATGGGCAGCCGTGGAGGATATGGGACTTGGTAACCGCACCAGCAAGATGCTCACCAAGGTTGCAAGGCTGTACCGGCAGGGCTTGGAAAATGACGATGTGATTGTAACGCTTAGGGAAGAGCTGGAATTTTTGAAGCTCTACATTGAAATCGTCCGTATCCGCTTTGGTGATTCCATTGCGTTCCATTGGGATATTGATGAGAGATTGCTGGATTGCAACGTGATTAAGATGTGCTTGCAGCCCATTGTGGAGAATGCCATTCACCACGGCCTGCGGCCTAAGGATTACCGGGGCAATATCACCATCTCCGCAACTTACAGGCAGAGAACTCTCTGCGTGGCGGTTGCAGATGACGGGCAGAATGTGAATCCCGCGCAAATCCGGAGCTTAAATGAGAAACTGAAAACAGGCGCAGGCTTCCAGGAAAATCATGTAGGTCTGCGAAATGTCAATGAGCGAATCAAACTGATTTACGGAAGAAAATACGGTGTAAGCATAGACCTTTCCCAGCAGGAACCTCTGTCCGGGAAGGAACACCCAGGTTTGCGTGTTATGCTTACGTTCCCATGCAGAAATATCAATAGGAGTGAGGAAACGAAATGATGAAGATGAAGAAATGGGTTGTAGCTTTGCTTGCAGTCAGCCTCCTGTGGACCGGGTTGTGTCCCATAGGGGCAGTCGCTGCTGAGGAAAGCAGCACAGACGGTGATTGGACCTATAACGAGGACGGTTATACCAGTACCAACACCTATTACTACTATATGCAGGAGCATAAGAATGCTGCCCAACCGGAGAAGGAGGTCTCTGTTGACCTTTCTGATTTCCGGGTAGAGGAGTCTGACTTTTCTGATGCTGTATCCGGCACCGGCGCATATAAGAATCTGGAAGGCTCTGCTTCCGGTGTGAATATCCGCGCAATCGGTGAAACGGTCATCTTTACTGTTGATATTCCTGAAACCGGTCTGTACTGCATAGAGATGGATTATTTCCCTCTTGCAGAGAGCAATTCCCAGTATCTGTTTGGCTTGCTCATTGACGGCGAGGTTCCTTTTACAGAAGCCAACAGCTGTGTGATCAGCCGTGTCTATCAGAATGAAGAAATCAGCACTGACGAGTATGGCGACGACCTGCGTCCTCAGGCTATGCAGAAGCCTCAGTGGAGAAAACAGTTCCTGTATGACCAGACCGGCGTTTACGGTTCTCTGCAATTCTATCTGGAAAAGGGCAAGCACGAAATCAGCCTGTGCTTTGATGGCACACCTCTGCTGTTACAGGGTATGACCTTTAAGCAGGAACCCTACCTGTTGTCTTATCAGGATTACCTTTCCATTTATCAGCAGAAGGGCTATAAGAATGCCGAGAATCGACTGGAATTGTTCCAGGCAGAAGATTACTACCTGCAATCCAGTTCCCAGCTTTGGCCAGATGCGGATAACAGCAGCCCCTTGACCCAGCCCTTCTCCTATGAACATACAAAGATCAACTACGGCGGCGGTATGCAGTGGAAGCAGCCCGGTATGTGGATCAGCTGGAAGGTGGAAGCGCCGGAAGACGGCTTCTACTACATCGGCTGCAAGTATAAGCAGGGCTACCTTGACGGTCTGTTCTCCTCCCGTAAGATTTTGGTTGACGGGGAGGTTCCCTTTGCAGAGCTGAATGCCGTGCGGTTTAATTACACAACCCAGTGGAAGAATATGCTGCTGGGCAATGAGTCCGGCGCATACAGTGTTTACCTGACCAAGGGCGAGCACATCATTACCATGGAGAATGTCATCGGCGACCTTGCCTCCACAATTGGCGTGCTGCAAACGGTTATTGATAATCTGAACAGCCTGTATCTGTCCATCGTTATGAACACCGGCAGCAGCCCCGACCCGTACAGAGACTACTATCTGGATAGATTGCTTCCCAACCTGCCCGAAGACTTTACAGAAAATGCAGAGCTTCTGTTTGAAGAGGCTAAGCGGCTGGAAGAAGTGGTAGGTGAGAAGGGTGCAGAAAACGCCTACTTTGAAGATGTGGCATACAACCTGCTCAGCTACGCTGAAAACATCGGCGATCTGACCTACAAGAGCAGACTTACCAATTTCAAAAACGATATCAACGGTCTGAGCGCAAAGCTGACCCTGTTCCAGGAACAGGCGCTGGATCTGGATTACATTATGCTGGTATCTCCGGATAAGGAAGACGACCTGCCCACCACCAAGCTGAATGTTTGGCAGTGGCTTGTATATCAGGTTAAGAGCTTCTTCTCCACCTTCCGCAATACCAGAACGGTTAAGGGTGAGGAAACCCAGTCCATTCGTGTTTGGGTAAACACCGGTATTGACCAGTACGAGATCATGAAGAATATGATCATCGACGATTTTGAATCCCAATACGGCATCAAGGTTGACATCGAACTGTCTCAGGCGTCTATTGTCAACGCCATTGTTTCCGGCACCGGCCCGGATGTTATGATTGGTGTTTCCGCTGATAATGTTGTGAATCTGGCGCTCCGTGGCGGTCTGCAAGATCTGTCCGACTATGAGGGCTTTGATGAGATTTTGAGCGAATATGTACCCGGTTCTGAGATTCCCTTTATGTTGGAGGGCAGACACTACGGTATGCCCAGCACCCACGGCTGCTCTCTGATGTTCATCAGAACGGACATCTTCGAGAATCTGGGTCTGGAAATTCCCCAGTCCTGGGATGATGTGTACGATGTTGCGCAGGTTTTGCAGCGGTATAATATGTCGGTTGGCGCAGCTGCCTCCTTCCAGAATCTGCTGTATCAGAATGGCGGTTCTATGTTTAATGAGGACTTGACCGAGGTAACCCTCGATACGGACATCGCAGTTGACGCGCTGATTCAGCATACCGAGTTCTTTACCAAGTACGGCTTCCCCCAGGCCTATGACTTTGCAAACCGGTTCAGAACCGGTGAAATGCCCATTGGTGTTGCGGACTATATCACCTACACCAGCCTGAAATATACGGCTCCTGAAATCAGTGGTCTGTGGGATATGTTCCCCATGCCCGGCACATTGCAGGAAGACGGTACGATCAACCGCACGCAGATGGACCAGACCGGTACCGGTGTGATTATGCTCAATGAAGCGAAGAACAAAGATCTTGCTTGGGAATTCATCAGATGGTGGTCCAAGGCAGAGACCCAGAGCCGCTATGCTAACGACATTGAGGCTGCGCTGGGCATTTCCGCCAGATATGCCACAGCAAACTTGAAAACCCTCCGTACCATTGGCTGGACCAATAAGGAACTGTCAATTTTGGAAAAACAGTTCAGCTATCTGGAATTCATTCCCATCGTTCCCGGTAACTACTACGTTGGCCGTGGTCTTACCAACTGTGTTCGTGGCGTGATTGACGACGGCGGAAACGCCCGTGAATTGCTGACGGAATGGACAATCAAGATCAATGATGAAATTCGCAGGAAGAGAAATGAATTTTATCAAAATAACTAAGATTATTTTGAAAGGATGAAGAAATGATGAGTCGTGCAGGGACAGCCTCACCGAAGGCTTCTTCGTTAGAACGTTCCAGAAGAGCGTTCCGGATGAAGTCCTCTTTGAGAACTATATATAATGAACGCATGAGCTATATGATGATTGCTCCGTTCTTGATTGCGTTCCTTATTTTTACCGTGATTCCTGTTGTGGCGGCAATTGTATTGAGCTTTACTGACTTCAATATGTTGCAGACCCCCAACTTTATTGGCTTTGATAATTACAAAACACTCTTCCTGAATGATGATGTGTTTATCATTGCAGTCAAAAACACCATGATTATGGCGTTTATTACCGGCCCGGTGGGCTATATCGCGTGTTTCATTTTTGCGTGGTTCATTAACGAGCTGCCCAATAAGATTCGCGCGGTTATGACCCTGGTGTTCTACGCGCCTTCTATCTCCGGCAGTATCTACTTTATTTGGACCTACATTCTCTCTGCTGACCGCTACGGCGTGCTCAACGGCGTGCTTTTGAAGCTGGGCATCATCGATTCCCCGATTCTGTGGCTGGCAGATACGGACTATATGCTGATCTGCTGTATCGTGGTTCAGCTTTGGCTCAGCTTGGGTACCAGCTTCCTGTCCTTCCTGGCAGGCTTTAAGACCGTGGATACCACTCTCTACGAAGCAGGCGCTATTGATGGCATTCACAACCGTTTCCAGGAAATCTGGCATCTGACTCTGCCCCAGATGAAGCCTCAGCTTCTGTTCGGCGCGGTTATGCAGATTTCCAGCTCCTTCGCTGTGGGCGGAGTGAATGCTGCATTGTGCGGTATGCCTTCCACAGAGTATGCCACCCATACCATTATCAACCACATCTCCGACTACGGTGAGATCCGTTACGAGCTGGGTTATGCCTGTGCAATCAGTACGGTGCTTCTGCTGGTTATGCTGATTGTCAACAAGGTTATTACGAAGCTGCTGGTGGAGGAATAAGAGAGCTATGAAGAAGATTATACATATTAGAAAACAACTGAATCGCTCTCACTTCGGTAACTTCTCCATCTTTGTGATGTTGGTAGCAGTGGGTATCTTTATGGGACTTCCCCTGTATTACAACATTATTCAGGCATTTAAGCCCGTGGAAGAACGATTCATTTTCCCCCCGCGTTTTTATGTGGTGAACCCCACCTGGGTTAACTTTACCCAGCTGTTCCAGCTGGTGTCTGACCTGTCTGTCCCGTTCAGCAGATACCTGTTTAACAGTATATTTGTCAGTATCGTCAGTACCGGCGCCAGCGTGGTTATCGGCGCTATGGCAGCCTATCCCTTTGCCAAGAAGAAATTCCCCGGCAGAGATGCGCTGTGGAAGTTGATTATGCTGACCCTGCTGTTCTCCGGCGGTGTTACCGCCCTGCCTTCCTACATTGTTAAGGCAAAATTGGGGCTGCTCAATACCTATTGGGTGTTGATTCTGCCGTCCCTGGCATCTACGCTGCATATGTTCCTTATGCGCCAGTTTATGCTGCAAATTCCGGATTCTCTTTTGGATGCAGCCAAGCTGGACGGCGCCAGCGATATGAAGATATTCCTGAATGTGGTTATGCCCAACGTCAAGCCTGCGTGGATGACAGTTATGGTGCTGTCCTTCACCGGTATTTGGAATGCCGGCTCCGGCGGTGTGATCTTTAAGGAAGAATTGAAGCTGCTGCCCACCGCGCTGGGTCAGATCAGCGCCGGCGGTGTTGCCAGATCCGGCGCAGCTGCCGCAGCAGCTGTGCTGCTGATGATTCCTCCTATCGTATCGTTTGTTTTGACGCAGAGCAAGATGCTGCAAACGATGGCGCATTCGGGTATTAAGGATTAAGGTTTTGGAAGAAGAGGTGTGTCTATGAGAAAAAAGATCATATGCCTGCTTATGGCTATGGTGCTTGCGCTGACTTCCCTGGGAATGACAGCCTTTGCCGCCCAGCCTGACAGGACCTTTACCTATGATGAAGGAACCGCTGTGCCTTCCACCAACGCCTATCAGGTTAAGGTGATTGTGGATGAGACTGTAATGGGTACCACCCGTATGAAAGCCGCCAGCGATATCTTTGTGGATAACAGCGACCGGACGTTCATTCTGGACGCAGGCAACAGCCGTGTTCTGATTCTGGATCAGAATTACCGTTGCATCAAAGAGTTGTCCGAATTCGATTATAACGGCGAAACACTTACCCTTGCCATTGGCGCCCAGGGTCTTTATTACCGGGAGTCCAATAAGCATCTGTATATTGCAGATACGGAAAATGACCGGATCATTGTCTGTGATCTGGAAGGCAAAGTAAGCAAGGTTTATGATAAGCCGGTTGCCGAGCTGCTGGATCCCACGCTGCCCTATAAGCCCCAGAAGATCGTTGTGGATAATATGGGCATTATGTACGTAAAATCCGCCAACATCAATACCGGCGCTATGCTGGTGGACAGCGCCAACAATTTCCTGGGCTTCTATGGTACCAACAAGCTGAAAATGACAGCGGCTATGAAGCTGGAATTCTTTTGGCGAAGCATTCTGTCGGATGAAGCCAACAAACAGTCGGATCAGAGCTTCCAGCCGGTGGAATTTAACAACCTGTTCTGGTCTGAGGACAGATTCGTCTATGCGGTTTCTCCCGTCAGTGAATCTGTGGAAACCACCGTGGTAAAGCTCAATGCCTTGGGTACCAACGTGTTCCCGCAAACCATCGATTTTAACCTTATCAAGGGTTATCAGAAGGTTGCCAAGATGCAGCCTGCGGACCTGACTGTGGATAATGAAGGCGCAATTACCATCATTGACCAGATCACCGGCCGGCTTTATCAGTATGATAAGGATTGCAATCTGCTGGCGATCTTCGGCGGTATCGGCTATCAGAAGGGCTTGTTCACCCAGCCGGTTTCCATTGAATCCGACAGTGAAAATAACCTGCTGGTGCTGGACCAGGCGAAGAACACAGTAACCGTTATGACCCAGACCTTCTACGGCGAGATGATTCGTTCTGCCAACTATCTGTACAGCCAGGGCCTGTATCAGGAATCCATTGATCCCTGGATGGAAGTGCTCAGAATGAACGCCAACTATACACAGGCCTACGCAGGCTTGGGTAAGGCGTATATGAGTATGGGCGAGTATGAAACCGCAATGGATTATTTCAAGCTGGGTATGGACACTTCCGGATACAGTGAAGCAAAGGCAGCGCTGCGTGATGAGCGTGTGCGCGAGAGCTTCGGCGTGATTGCAGCGGTTGTGATTATCGCTATGATTGGAATTTTGGGTTACGATAAGATTAAAGAAATTATCTCTAATCTGTATTGGCGTTTGAGAAAGTAAAGGGGTGTGAACTATGAAAAAACGTACAGGCTTTGATACAATGAGCCCCTATCTGTATCCTTTCTACATATGCACCCATCCCAAAGACGGATTTCTTGAATTAAAGGCGAATAAAAAAGGCTCTAATACGGTTGTTACCATCATAGTTGCCCTGTGGCTTTTTGTTGAGCTGTTTTATCGTACAGTAACAGACTTCGATATGAATAGCTTCAAGCTGGAAGATACCAGCCTGCTGCGTACCGCAGTGATCACTGTAATGATTTTCTTTATGGTGTGTATTTCCAACTGGTGCTTCTGTACGCTGCTGGAAGGCAAGGGCAAGCTGAACGAAATCTGCGTGGTTGCGGCCTATGCGCTGGTGCCGTATATTATTGTGCGGTTTATTACCACTTTGCTCAGCTGGTTTTTCGCCGGCGATGAGCAGGTGTTCCTGACGTACGCCATAACCGTGTCGCAAATTTGGGGTGTTATCATTGCATTCAGCGGTTTGCAGGAGATCCACGAGTACTCCTTTGGCAAGGCCCTTTATGCAGTCGTGCTCACCATTGCGGGACTGATCATCATGTTGTTTATTGCACTGATGCTGTTAATTCTGTTTCAACAATTATACTTTTTCATTGTAACGATAATGTTTGAAATCAGTTATTAAACTGGATCTACATGGAACGGAGAAGAACATGGATATAAAAGTAAAATATTGGAGATTGAAACGGGCGATAAAGAAAAGAAAAGAACTGATCGGTCGCATTGTGAGCATTACCTTGACTGTGGCGTTTGTAGTTCTTTTGGGCATCGCCGGATTTCGGATCTACCAGTCGGATTTGAAACGGGCAGAGGAAGCATCTGCCAGCGTGGATGATTCGTCAATTAAAATTGAACCCGGCTGGGATTACGGCGAACCCGGATTCCGCCAGGTTGCTGAAAATGAAAAGCTGATTCTGAGCGCTGATTTTACCACCGGTGAAATTTGCGTAACTGAAAAGGCTACCGGTATGCAGTGGTTCTCCAACCCGCAGGACCGGGACGAGGATAAGCTCGCGCCCATTAAGACCAGGCTGAGCGCCCAGCTACATGTTATGTTCCTTGACTTGGAGACCTTGAACACACAGGAGCAGGACAATTTTGGTGCCAGTATCCGTAAGGGTGGTATGACCCACGAATTGCTGGAAAACGGCATTAAATTCACCTTTGCGTTTCCTGCTGCCAATGTCTATATCCCCGTGCAGTACGTTCTCTGCGATGACGGCTTCCAGGCGGAGATCATCACAGATGAAATCAAGTATGTGGGCAGTAAGGCATTTTTGGTGGAATCCATTGCGCTGCTACCTTACTTTGGCGCAGGCGGATTGGAAGACGACGGCTATCTGCTGGTTCCCGACGGATCCGGTTCGTTGATTCAGTTCAACAACAACAAGCAGACGACCCAGGCCTATTCCTCTGTGGTCTACGGCTCTAACCCCACTTTGTTGAAGAGCGAGCAGGAGAGCGTCAGAGAGAATATCACCCTGCCGGTATTTGGCGTTAAGTCCAACGACCATGCGGTTATGGGCGTGATTATCTCCGGTGAGGCAAGCAGTAAGATTTCTGCTTCTACCAGTAAAAAGGTGAATTCCTATAATTTCGCTTATTCCTCTGCAATCATCACAGAGTATAGTAAAAAGACCCACGAGGGTAACCGTTTGGCTGCCAATCAGACTCGCGTGATTGATTACAACAATGATCTCTACGACGGAAAGAACTATGCTGTCCGGTATTACTTCCTGGAAGGCGACGATGCCAGTTATTCCGGTATGAGCAAGCGTTACCGCGAGTTCCTGGAAGAACGGGAAATGCTGAAAAAATCCAAACTTGCCGACGACAAGTATATGGTTATTGATTTGATCGGCGCGGTCAGTATTCAGAAGTATGTGGTGGGCATTAAGATGCCTGTTGTTACAGCGCTGACCACCTACAATGAAGTTTGCACCATTGTTAAGGAGCTGAAAGAGCAGGGCGTTGAAAAGCTGATTGTCAACTATATCGGTGCCTTGGACAGCGGCTTGAATAACGAAATGTACAATGGCGTAAAGACCGAATCTGTGCTTGGTACCAAGAAGGAATTCCAGGAAATGGTGTCGTATCTTGAGCAGGAGGGCGTCCTCCTGTTCCTGGAAACCAATCCTGTTGATTTGTACGAAAACGGCAACGGCTATAAGGAAAACAGAGACAGCGTGAAGGGCTTCTTCAATCAGTATGCATTCCAGTATAAGTATAGTCTGGACTCTAAACTGCCCCAGGAAGATTCCCGCTGGCACCTGCTTCGCCCGCAGTTGGTACCGGATGTAGTGTCCGATTTCACCAATTCTGCCGCAGATTGGAATATTAACAACATTTCTATTGATAAGCTGGGTGAGATGGTTTATTCCAACTATGTTGTCAATGAGAATACCATTTCCAGAGTGCAGGCATTGAAGCTGTGGGAAGAGACGCTGAAAACCACCAGTGAAAAGGCGGAGTATCTGATGCTCCACGGCGGTAATGCATATTGCGCTCCCTATGCTGATATCATTACCGATACCGCAGATACCGGCAGTAATTTTGATATGCAGGATCAGAACATTCCGTTCTATCAGCTTACCTTCCAGGACAGCCTGGTGTTGGCATCCAATGCGATCAATACCACTGTTGACTATGAGAAGGCGTTCCTAAATGCCCTTGAAACCGGTTGCAATTTGAAATTCAACCTGATCTACGGCAATGTTTCCCAGCTGGTTGGCACAGAGTACAACGATATGGTTTCTTACTCCTACGAGTACTGGAAGGATATCGCCGTTGAGAAATATCTGGAATTGCAGGAGGTCGGTGAGCGGTTTGCCGGTCAGGAGATCATCGCTCACGAGATTGTAGATACAGATGTTACTGTAACTTCTTACGAATCTGCCGACTTGATAATCAATTATCGGGATGAGAATTATGTGTATAACAATATTACCATTCCGGCCAAAGATTATATAATCGTATCGGGAGGCGCAAAATGAGAAAGAAAAGATATCATAAATTAATAACGCCCACCGATAAAACAGGCTTTATGTTTGTCCTGCCCTTTGTTATTGGCTTTATCTTCCTGTTTGCTAAGCCTCTGTTTCAGTCTTTGATTTACACCTTTAACAGAGTAACCGTTGGCGAAAACGGCTTGCAGCTGGATCCTATCGGCTTTGAGAATTACCGTTATCTGTTTATGGGCGATGCGGAGTTTATCAAAAAGCTGCTGACAATGGTAGCGGAAATGGCCGTTAAAATTCTGGTGATTATGTTCGTCAGTATTTTCCTTGCAATACTGCTGAACGAGAAGTTCCCCGGAAGACTGCTGTTCCGTACAGTTTTGTTCCTGCCTGTTATTTTCGGTGCAGACCAGATTATGGCTATGTTCCAGAATTTGAGCGGCGCCAGCGAAATGACCCAGGAGAGCAATTCCTTTGTGATGATGTCCGGTGAAATGACCGGCTTTGTCAGTGAGATTATCAACAGCTTCGGTATTCTGACGCCTGTTATAGAGAAATTTACCGTTTATGCGGGTCAGTTGTTTGACCTGCTGTGGAGCATGGGCATTCAGATCATTCTGTTCATCATCGGTTTGCAATCCATTCCCTCCTATCTGTACGAAGTGGCGGATATGGAAGGCGCTACCAAGTGGGAAACCTTCTGGAAGATTACTTTCCCCCTGCTCACGCCCAGCATTTTGCTGTGTCTGATTTATACAATCATCGATTATTTTAATTCCAGCACCAATCCTATCATTCAAATGATCGACGAGCAGATGATCAACCGTATGGACTATGCCTGTACCCAAAGCTGGGCTTACTCGGTGATGATCTTTATCTTGGTTGTTATTGTCAATGCATTCCTGTCCAAGAAGATCGTAACCCTGGACTAAGTAAAGGAGGAATAGAAGTCTATGAATAAAAGTTCTTTACTTAGCAAAAAAGTGATGGAGTCGGTATTTTCCTTCCTTTATAAGGCGTTACGCTATCTTCTGCTGCTGGGTATCAGCTATATGGTTCTGTTCCCGGTTTTGAAGATGCTGTTCTCTTCTCTGACATCTCCTGAGGAGCTGTTCAGCGACGGTTCCGGCTTCCTGCCCACAATACCCACCTTTGAGAACTTTGTTAACAGTCAGAGTTACTTTAAGTACTTTAAGCACGCCGGTGTTACTGCTTTTATTGCAATTATCAGCACCATACTGCAAGTGATTATCTGTTCTCTTGTGGGTTATGGTCTTGGCCGGTATAAGTTTAAGGGCAATGCTGTGGTGTATGGCGCAGTGCTGTTTACCATCATTATGCCGATTCAGACGGCGTTGATTCCGTTGATTTACGAATACCGCTGGTTTGATTTCTTCGGTATTGGTAAGCTCATTGGCCTGTTTACCGGAAAGGCCGTAACGGCTAACCTGCTGAATAACTATATGACCTATTTTGTGCCGGCTATCTTCGGCGTAGGTTTGAACTCCGGTATTTTCATCTTCCTGTTCCGTCAGTTTTTTGCAAGTATGCCCAGGGATTTGGAAGAGGCGGCAAAGCTGGACGGCTGCAACCCGTTTATGATTTACCTGCGGGTTATGATTCCCAACATTGTTCCGGTTATCGTAACTGTCGCGCTGCTGTCGGTGATTTATTACTGGCAGGATTCCATGGTTGCCGGCATTACCAATTTCAAAAACGGCGCAACGCTGATGCTGGAATTGGAGCGTATGGTGGAGCTTGGCATCGGTTCTATGGAGCTTGACTGGATGCGCTTGCAGGCAGAGCGCTATGCGCTGATGCTGCTGGCAATTCTGCCGCTGATGGGTGTATTTATCATTGGACAGCGGTTCTTCGTGGAGTGCATGGACCGTTCCGGCAGTAAGGGTTAATACCTAAACTGGCGGGATAATGGGTGTGCAATGCAGAAAAATAACGACCTATGTCAACAGACTTAAAAAAAGTTAAATTTTTAACATTGCACAACCTCGCTTACCTTTGCTATAATATGGATAGGCATAGTATGTGCCTACATATTTAGTATAAACCAATTAAAATTATAAAGGAGCTTATGTTATGAAGAGATTACTTGCAATTCTGTTGGTTATCTGCATGGCTGTAAGCCTGATTGCTTGCGGCGGTGGCGGCAATACTACCGATCCCACCGGTACCAAGCCCAGTGGCGACAGCAGCAATACCGACAAGCCCAATAGCGGCGACACCGGTAATACCGGCAACACCGGCGATAAGCCCTTCGCCGGCAAGGAACTCCAGCTGTGGGGCCTTGCATCCGAAACCTACAATGACATTTCCAATATGGGCCGCGGCAACTACATTTGGATGGTGCGCGCTGCTGTTGACGAGTGGGCATACTTAAATGACGTTACTGTTAAATATGTTGCTAACTACGATCAGACTGCAATGCTGGGCGCTATGAACAGTGGCGAGAAGCCCGACTTGCTGATTTATGCAGAACAGTTCCCCGCTGTTGCAAACGTTGGTGTTGTCAGAGCTCTGACCGAGGAAGAGTATAACACCCTGGCCGCTATCTGCGGCAACGATGAGCTGGATGTCATGAAGTATAAGGGCGACAGCTACGGTGTCAGATACCCCTGGGCCGGCAGCCAGATGTTCTACTACAATGAGACTCTCTTTGAGAATGCAGGCGTAAAGTCCCCCAAGGAATACTTCCTGGAAGGCAACTGGACCTGGGAAACCCTGGAAACCTGTATGCGTGAGATCACTATGGACACTGACGGCGACGGCATGTATGATATTTTGGGTATGGAGCGTACCTTCACCTGGATGCCTCTGACTGTTAAGGAAGATCCCACCACAGGTGAGCTGATCAACATTGTTGACTCCAATTATTCCCGTGAGTTCTTCGATATGCTGTGGAACGGTATTCTGGAAGGTACCATCGATCTGGAATCCAAGAGCGGCGCTGCTTCTACCGATAACCCCAGAGCCGCTATGAACGCTGGCGACTGCGAGCCTTATAACTATCAGCATCTGGATAAGACCAACAGCCTGGGCGAGCGCATCATTGCTCTGCCTCAGCCTGTCAGCACCTCCGAGCCCAACCGCGTTACCCGACTGTCTCAGGCATTTATGGCAATCCCCAAGAACTGCGACGAGTCCGAGGCTGTCCTTTCTCTGATGTCCTACATCTTGAAGTTCGGTCTGACCTATATGGAGCAGTTCAGCGTTGGCCTGTTTGAGACTGAGTGGGATGGCATTCTGGGCGCATCTGAGTACAGCGCAGCCTGGAAGGAAATCCACGATATGGTCGTTGAAGAGAGAAAGAACGAGTTCGCAGCTCTGGACTTCGATATGGATTTCTACAACAAGTATGTTGAGGAGATGAACAAAGGCGAAAAGCAGTTGAGCAAGTCCTATCCCGGTCTGGCTAACCCCTTCTCCGGCGGCGGTAAGTTTAAGCCTGGTATTACCACACCTCCCGCTTCCTCTGTTGCTGTTATCAAGGAACTGATGCAGGCTGATATTGACACCTATAACAACCTGTACATCAACTAATTATTGATTTCTCTTTTGGGGCGATTGCATAAAGCAATCGCCCCTGCTTTTTTCAAAAAGGAAAAAAATACTCCAAAATAGATGTGTGATTTTCATTGCGTTTGGTATGTAGGTTTACTATAATAACCCTGTGCGTACTGTGGTAATGATGCGTTTTCATTAATATTACGCGTCGGAAAGGAGCAGATTATGGAAACGAAACTCTTTGACAAAAACTGCATAACCCTGGACGGACGTATGGACGAGCCGGCCTGGGATTCTGTGAGAACCTACACAGATTTCAGAACCTTTGCTTCCAAGGGAAGCGAACTGGTTGCTGAACAGACCTTCTTTAAGATTATTCCCTGTGAGGATCGTATTTATATTGGCGTAAAGTGTATGGAGCCGGATATTGCGGATGCGATTGTACATAAAGATCATTTGAACGGATACGGCAATGCCGCCATTGAACTGTTTTTCTCCCCCTCCGGTACACCCTTTGATTTTTATCAATTCTTTATTGATTTTAACGGAACAACTCTAATCAGCAATTACTATGAGGAAAATGGCAACGTCCAGCCGGACCGCTATGCGCCGGAGTGGAAGACTGCCATCTATTACGGTGAGGACTATTGGTCGTTGGAAGCAGAGTTCCCGCTGTCTGCATTCTATATGACAGCGCAGAATCGTTGGAACGATACCTGGCTGGTGAATGTTGGTCGTACCCGTCGTTATACAGAACCCGGCAGATCCATTGTAGGTCTGACATACAGCACGTGGAGTCCTGTGTATATTGGCTTCTTGGATTCCAAGAATTACCGCCCCATTGAGGGTTTTCCCATGCGTCGGGAATGTGATGATGTTTGCATCAGTAGCGCAATGGTGGATTTGAATGAAAAAACAGAAAACGGTTATCGCGGCACTATGAAGGTACAGGTGAACTGCACTGTTGGGGATGAATATGAACTCTCCTCCGATCATGCAGATGTTACTGCTGTAACCCTTACTTCCGGCAGAAATGTAATCAATGCCCCTTGTTATTTTGATGGCTTGGGCCGTTTTCGGGTAGAATTGGCATTCAAGCGTATGCGAGACGGGGCTATCTTTAAGCGTTACTATCCTGTTGTTGCGACCTATGAGCCCATTAAGCTGCGCCTGACCTTGCCTGAATATCGTGGCAATTTCTATCCCGGACAGGATTATTCCAAGGTTGCCGGTACGGTAATTACATCTAAGGCGGTAACCTTGAAGCTGGAAGGCCCCGGTATTGAAACGCAAGAGATTACCCCCAGTGAAGATGGTAGCTTTGCTTTTGAAACCCCCAATTTTGAGCTGGGTGAAGCTTGGTTGACCGCAACCACCGCCACTGACGAATTGAAGAAGAAGATCCGTCGTTTGGCGCCTACCGGTCATATGATGACCTGGATTTCCGGCGGCAATCTGATCGTCAATGGCAAGCCCTTGCTGCGCCGGAATATGTTCAGCCCCTATTACGGCACCGGCACTGCTTTCAATAAGCGTCTTGAAACTGATCTTATGCACGAAACCCGTGAGATTACCGGACGCTATCGTCAGCCCAGTTATATGATAAACACGGCTGAGAAGCCCGGTGGCGAGGCTACTAAGGATCAGATGCCCAGCGCTGAGATGCTTGCAAAATACGATGCATTTATTGAAGAGGTTAAGGATACGGACTTTGCATTTATCTATCTGTCTGATGAACCAGAGTGCCGCGGTCTGTCCAATATCTATTTTAAGCATCTGTATGAGTATGTAGCGGACAAGGATCCCTATCATGTAATTCTGTCTGCCAGCCGCGATCCGGACCAGTATGTGGACATGGCTGACTGGTTTGAAAATCACGCTTATATCAATCCCTTTATGGATGAAAGTGGCAAGCGTACTTATGCGCGCCAGATGAACGTTTTGGGCAGCTATATTGATAAGATTTCCAAGCTGAACAGACCCGATAAGTGCATCGGCTATATGCCCACAACCTTCTGCAATGAGGGTTCGGTTTCGGATTATCCCACCTTTGAGGAGCTGGTCTGCCACCCCTGGGCGGCGATGATTCACGGCGGCAAGACCCTGTGTCCCTATGCCCACCACGATCTGAATGACCGTCCCACCTTGGTGGAGGGTACAAGATATATGTTCTCCAGTTTTGAAGCTTTGGAAGACATTGTACTTATGGGTAAACGTACTACGCTTATGCGCACGGATGCGTCTGAAACTGTACTGTATGAGTATGAAAATGAGAAGATGTTCGTACTGGTGAACTTCCTGGGTGAAGAGCAGACAGTAACAGTGGACGGCCTCAGCGGTGAGTGGTACAATTTCCGCCACGAAGGTAAAATTACCGGCAACATCTTTAATTTGAAACCCTTTGAGGTTGTGATCGGCACAACCGAAATTCGAGATGCAGGACTTCCCACTTACGACGAAACCGCAGCGCTGGTTGAGAAGCTGGAATACGAGCGCACGCACCGCGGTAATTTGCTGTTCAACCGACAGGGGGATTTGGAATTTACCCATTCCGCACCCCACCACTTTGGTTTCCGCAAGCTCTTTGACGGTGTGCAGGATAATCTGGCCTGGATCTGTAATTTTGGACAGAAATTCCTTGAAATTAATTTGACTAAGGTGAACCCCACTTTCAGCAAGGTGGTTGTCCACGGCTTCAATATTGAGGATATGACTGTGCAGGTTCGAAACGACGGTGAATTGTCCGTTCCTGCTATTGCGCAGACCCGGATAGAGGGCTATGCGCATATCTTTGAACTGGCAGAATCCATTACCCCCGAATGCTTGCGGTTTGAATTCCCGAAGGATAGGGTAGAAGTATACGAAATTGAAGTATTTGCATAAAAAACAAGAACCGGGCACAGCCCGGTTCTTGTTTTTGTTGTCTAAAATCAAAGTTAAGGTTGTCTGAAATTATATTGAAAATGCCTATACCCACTTGTATAATGGCAATGTACCTACTGTGGAAATGATGTGTTTTCAGTTCATGAAACACACAGAAAGAACAGAAAATGGAAACAAAATTCTATGATAAAAACTGCATAACCCTGGATGGACGCATGGACGAGCCTGTTTGGGAAACCGCCAAAGAGTATACCAATTTCACAGAATTCAGAATGAGAGGCGGCGCTTTGGCTGAACCCCAGACCAGCTTTAAGATTCTCCCCTGCGAGGACCGCATTTATGTGGGTGTGAAGTGCTATGAGCCGGAGATGGAAGAAGCCAAGAAGGTTATGAATTCTCATAATGGTTGGGGTAACCCCGCTATTGAGATTTTCTTCTCTCCCACCGGTACAACGTTTGATTTCTATCATTTCTTCATCAGTATGAACGGTGTGGATACCATTACCAATTACTATGAAGAGGGTGGTAATATTACCCCCGACCGTTATGCGCCGGATTGGAAGAGCGCTGTGTATTACGGTGAGGATTATTGGTCTGTGGAAGC
>JAZRBN010000026.1:0-4962 GCA_045635105.1 Faecousia sp.
ATGGGCGCCGGTTCCAAGCCCGACATCGGCAGAAAGTCCGCCGAGGAGAGCCGTGCAGCGATTGCCAAGATTCTGGAAGGCACCGATATGGTGTTTATTACTGCAGGTATGGGCGGTGGTACCGGTACCGGTGCAGCACCCATCGTTGCTGACCTGGCTCACGAGGCAGGTATCCTGACCGTTGGCGTTGTTACCAAGCCCTTCAAGTTTGAGGGTGCAAACCGTATGCGTCAGGCTGAGCAGGGCATTGCTGACCTGGGCGGCAAGGTTGACTCCCTGATCATCATCCCCAACGACCGTCTGAAGTACGTCACCGACCAGAAGATCACTTTCGCCAACGCTTTCGGCATCGCTGACGATGTGCTGAAGCAGGCTGTTACTTCCATCTCTGAACTGGTTGGTTACTCCGATCGCGTGATTATCAATCTGGACTTCGCTGATGTTTCCGCCATTATGAAGGATGCCGGCCGGGCACATATGGGCGTTGGCGTGGCTTCCGGCCGTGAGAAGGCTGAGCAGGCTGCTTTGGCGGCTGTGGCAAGCCCCTTGCTGGAAACCTCCATCAACGGCGCTACCGGCGTGCTGGTGAATGTTACCGGCTCTGCTGAGCTGACACTGGATGATGTAGAGACCGCCGCCGGCATTGTGCAGGAAGCTGCCAATCCGGAAGCAAACATTATCTTCGGCGCAACCTGCACCGACGAGCTGGAAGATGAAATGCGTGTTACCGTAATTGCTACCGGCTTTGAGCAGAAGGAAGCTGCCGACGAGGCAAAGGCCGGTAAGAAGGCAAACTTTGCTGACGACGATGAGGACATCTTTACGCTGTTCAACCGCTGATTAAACTGTTATGGCATCCCGGACGGTTGTCCGGGGTGCCATTTTTTCGCGCTGCAAATGAGGAGGTACTATGTCTGAAAAAAGGACAAGCAAACTGCATATCGGTATGCGGAAGGTAAAAAGTCTGCTGGCCATTGTCATTGGATTTGTTATCTGGCAGATGATCCGGCTGATTTTTCCGGATTTGGAATTTCACCCTATGTTTATTTATCTTTACGGCTTTTTGGAAATCCGGGACACCTCCGAAAAAACCAAAACCTTTGGTATGCAGCGGATTAAGGCAACGGTCGTTGCAATGGTAATTGCGCTGCCGATGCTGCTATTGCGGATTTTTGCCCACACAGAGCTTGAAAATGATCTGGTGATAGGACTGGTGGATTTGGCGATGATTCTGGTAGGCGTGCTGGCGGCATTGCTGCTGGGCGAGAGAGTGGGTTGCGGCGCAATGACCGGCCTTGCTGCGGCAATTTTCGTGATACTGCTGCTGTATCACGCTGATGACAGCCGGTATCTATACGCGGTGGTACGGGCATCCCAGACGGTAATCGGTGTGTTTGTGGCGTGGCTTGTAAATGTGCTGCTATTTCCGTATCCCGGCAAAAATACAGAGAAGTAGAGAATGACTATGAATGCTTATAGTGCTTTGGCAGCCAGCTATGACCGGCTGACCAATGATGTGGATTATAAAGCCACCGTGGACTTTTACTGGGAGCTTTTGTCCCGGGAAAAGTTAGCGCCCCGGACGGCGGTGGATTTGGCTTGTGGGACAGGCTCTGTGGCCCTGCTGCTGGCGGAAAGAGGCTTGCAGGTAACCGGCGTGGATATGTCCGAGGAAATGCTGTGTATGGCCTCGCAAAAGGCTGTGGAAACAGAAAATCCGCCGGTGTTTGTCTGTCAGACTTTGCAGCAATTGCACCTGCCCGTGGGGGTGGATTTGGCGGTCTGCGCTCTGGATAGTCTGGATTATATCACAGACCCCGATGATTGCCGTGAGGCAATCCGGCGGGTGTATAAGGCCTTGAATCCCGGCGGCTGTTTTATTTTTGATGTGAATACCCCTGAAAAGCTCCGGGCAATGGATGGTCAGGTGTTTTTGGATGAGGATGATGATGTATACTGCGTCTGGCGGGGCGAATTTGACGAGAAAACCAACATTTGTTCCTACGGGATGGATTTGTTCCAGCGGACTGGGAGTGTTTGGCAGCGCAGCTTTGAGGAGCATCGGGAGTATGCCTATTCCCGGCAGCAGCTGGTGGGCTTTTTGAAGGATGCGGGGTTTACCCACATTGAGGTCTTTGCCGACCGCTGCCTGTGCGCCCCGCAACCGGGAGAACAGAGAATGTATTTGAAAGCGAGAAAGGGAAAAATCAAATGAATGACTATTTAGTGCGTGGTATGTCTATGGACGGTTTTGTGAAGATGGTGGCCATTCGTTCCACTGAGATGGTACGCCGTGGCGCCCAAATCCAAAAAACCACCCCCAATGCCACCGCTGCCTTTGGACGGGCGCTGACAGCCTGCTCTATGATGGGTAATATGCAAAAGACGGAAAACGGGTCTATGACCCTGCAAATAAAGGGCAACGGCCCCATCGGCACCATTGTGTGCGTGTCCGACCCTGTGGGCAATGTCCGGGGCTATGTGTATGAGCCCAATGTGCCTCTTGCTGAAAAGTATCCCGGCAAGCTGGATGTGGGCGCTACGGTGGGCACCGACGGTATGCTGACGGTGATTCGGGACTTGCAGATGAAAGAGCCTTATGTGGGCTCTGTGCCCCTGGTGTCCGGCGAAATCGGCGATGATGTAACCGCCTACTTTGCCCAAAGTGAGCAGATTCCTACCGCCTGCGCCCTTGGCGTGCTGGTGGACACAGATTGCAGCGTCAAGGTGGCCGGCGGCTATATCATTCAGCTTCTGCCCGGCGCGCCCGACGAGACCATCGATATGGTGGAAGCCGGCATTAAACGCGCCGGCGCGGTTACCGCTATGCTGGAAAACGGTCTGACACCGGAGGATATCCTGGGTCAGGTCTGCGGCGATTTGGGCGTGGTGTTTATGGAGACCACCCCGGTGGAATACAAGTGCTACTGCTCCCGGGAGCGGGTTACGGCGGCGCTGATCAGCCTTGGCAAAAAGGAACTGGCGGAAATTATGGAGGAGGGGAAACCCTTCCCGGTGGAGTGCCAGTTCTGCGACGAAAAGTATGTGTTCACACCGGAGGATATTGCCGGCATATTGGATCAGGTAGAGGAGGAATAAGCCGTGGGATTTATCAGCTTTGCTTTGCAAGGAAATTATAAGCGATTCTATGGGGATTTGAAGGAGCTGTCGAAAAAGACCCATAAGCCGGCGTGGTTTATGTTTTTGGATACGGCGGTTTGCGCCCTGCGGTACGGCTCCGGCTTGCAGGATTATCTGAACTTTGAATTCTATAATAAAAAACACGCCCAGCGTAAGACCTATGTAAGTGTCAGCTATCTGGATAAGGCGATTACCCGACTTTCCAACATCAAATGGTCGCCCTATATTTCCAATAAGACCAATTTCCACAAAAATTACGGCAAGTATACCCGTCGGGATTTCTTCGATCCGGATGGGGGATACCAGGCTTTTGAGGCGTTTTTGGAGCGAAATCCCGTATTTATTTATAAGCCCCAGATCGGTCAGTGCGGTGAGGGCGTTTCCAAGATCGTTACCGCGGAAATTGCTGACCGGAAGGCATTCTTTGAGGAAGCTATGGCGGCAAAAGCCTGCTTGGAGGAGCTGGTGGTGCAGCACCCGGCGTGGGAGGCGCTGTGCCCCGGCTGCGTGAACACCATGCGTATCATTACCGGCGCGGCAAAAGGGCAATCCTGGCTGCTGTTCGGCGCTACACGGGTGGGTTCCGGCAAGAGCGTTGCGGATAATTTTCATATGGGCGGCAGCGCGGTGCTGATTGATATGGAAACCGGCAAGCTCACCGGTAATGGCATCGATAAGAAGCTTAATGAGCACGAATGCAGCGCCACCGGTATCCGCTATGACGGCTACGAAGTGCCTTTTTTTGAGGAAATTAAGCAGATGTGCCTGGAAGCGGCGCTGGTGAACGATGAGATTCACTTCATCGGCTGGGACGTGGCGGTAACGCCGGACGGACCGCTGCTGATTGAGGGCAACCGTGGCTCCGGCTTTGATTTGCCTCAGGTTTTGGCAAAACGGGGTCTGAAAGATATGGTGGATGGACTCATTGCCAAGGTGGATGCTTTGGAGCAGGAAAAGTGATTTATTGCATTACCGCCCGGGGCTTCTCCGGGCGGTAAAAAAACCCCTTAAAAAATAGAAAAAAGTGCTTGACAAAATAACGGTCAGTGTGTATAATGAACCACGTCGCTGATGTGCGATGCACAAAGGCAACAGCCGTTGGGAGCATAGCTCAGCTGGGAGAGCATCTGCCTTACAAGCAGGAGGTCACAGGTTCGAGCCCTGTTGTTCCCACCATATACGGCCCGGTGGTGCAGTCGGTTAGCACGCCAGCCTGTCACGCTGGAGGTCGACGGTTCGAGTCCGTTCCGGGTCGCCAAATTTATATGCATCTGAGCAGAGCTTAGCTCTGCTCAATATGCCTCTGTAGCTCAGTCGGTAGAGCAGTGGACTGAAAATCCACGTGTCGTTGGTTCGATTCCGACCGGAGGCACCATTATGCGGGTGTAGCTCATCCGGTAGAGCGCCACCTTGCCAAGGTGGGGGTAGCGAGTTCGAGCCTCGTCACCCGCTCCATAAAACAGACGCCTTACGGCGTCTGTTTTTTTATGGCAAAAGGGTCCTGCGGCCTTTCGGTGAAGCGCTGAATTTTATGCCGGAATTGACAGAAAAATCCCGGTGAATTCGGTGTTTTTCCTGGGAATAAGTTGACAAACATGGGAGATATGTCTATACTATTCCCAAGCGGATTCTGCGTGTTTTTTTTATTAGGAGGAAGCGGTTTCATGGTCAAGAAATGGAATGTATCAATCCCCAAGCTTTCCGGGGAAGCCACCCGTCGGGTATATCTTTATCTCCCGGACTCCTATGACAAAAACCCGGATGCCAGGTACCCGGTGATGTACATGTTCGACGGACACAATGTGTTCTTCGATTCGGATG
>JAZRBN010000027.1:0-4421 GCA_045635105.1 Faecousia sp.
TGTTCTGTTCTTAACCTGGGTCTTCATTCGGGCGATTGAACCAATCACTGACAATGAGGGTTTAGGAAAAATAAGGATAGAATATATTGTAAAAGGGAATGTAATTCGCATTTATCATTCGGGACATGTTTGCTCACTTGTAATCAATGATCAGATATTCGACCAGCATCACGGTGCCTTTGGTGCTCATTTTTGCTTGAAGGGAATCATCGGAATGATGAAAACAGGAGGAAAAACAATCCATGTAGAAGCCCAAATGGGTGTTTTCCATATGCGTCTTTATTGCAACGGTCAGTTAGTTGCCAAAAAGTTTATGGCATTCAGCTGAAATGCCAATTCCAATTTGACAAACAGCTGCAAAACGAAAGAGGTAGCCAATGAATGTTGTCATTACCATCATTAAAATCTTAATCTTATCTGTATCAATTATACTGCTTATCTCTTCTTGCATTAGATTGTATCGTCGGAGAAAATCTGCTTTTGATTCAACCACTGCATATTTAAGAAACCTTAGGTACATTCACCCAGGTGAAAATGTGTGTATTCAAGCACCAGACGAATCAGAACTCCAGTATGTGTGTAGCGACAAGAGTTCAAAAACGATGGTTTATTGGGAATACTGCTATACTGTTGATGGAATTCAGTATTGCAAGTCTTATTTTCATGAAGATGATGAGACCAAACTGCCGACCAAAATTAGAGTACACTATAACAGGAAAAGTCCGAAAATCATGTATCGCGAGGGATCAGTACGAGACGGTGTAATCATCTCGGTAGCCTCAAGTATTCTTGGTACAATTCTTCTGTTTGCAGTAGTCGCCTCTTATATTTGGTGATTTATTTTGTAACAAACCGTTAGTCAAATTCCAATTTATCGAACAGCCTGAATTGTTCGTAGTTACTTAAGCCGTAGGAGGTTACAGCTATGGAATATGAAATGGTAAGAGAGATCAAAAACCTCTGTCCCAACAATCAGATGCGGGATATTTTCTTCGATGAGGTGGACACCGACGATCCGGAAGGGTATGTCCGGGCTTTTTTGAAGGGAAAGGCTGTGGAAGTAACCTGCGAGCAAATCCGCGGCGGCGGGGTAACAGTATATGCTACCTGCGACGGCCTTGTGCAAAAATTTGTGTTTACGCCCCTGTAATTTTGTTGAAAATTTCGGCGAAAAAGTTCATTAACTACTTAAATTGTGGTTGAAAAAATAAGCCCGATATGATATAGTATGTTGGAACTGGTATGGGCGCAGTGCGCCCATCTGACAATGAGAGAAAAATTTGGAGGCAAGAAAAAGAAATGAACGTAGCGCAGATTATGGAAAAACGCAGCGCTTTTTCCTTTGAGGTATTCCCCCCCAAGACCGACGTGGGAATGGAAAAGCTCTGCGGCAAGGGCGGTGTGCTGGAACAGCTCTACACCCTGAACCCCGATTACATCTCCTGTACTTACGGCGCCGGCGGCACCAACGTTGGCAAGAACCTGGAAGTGCTGGACAAAATCGTAGCTGACGGCAAGTGCACCGGTGTTACCCACTTCACCTGCATCGGCAACACCAAGGAAGGCATCAAAGAGCAGCTGCAAACCTATCTGGACCACGGCATCAATCATATGCTGGCGCTCCGTGGCGACCTGCCCTTCGGCTGGACCGGCACCGGCGGCGACCTGCATTATGCTACTGAGCTGGTGAAATTTGTCCGGCAGGAGTTTGGCGACAAGTTCTGCATCGCAGTAGCCGGCTCTCCCGAGGGCCACATTCAGTGCCGCTCCCTGGAAGCTGACATCGCATTCTTGAAACAGAAGCAGGACAACGGCGCTGACTATATTATGACCCAGCTGTGCTGGGATATGGATCAGTTCCGCTACTGGCTGGACGCTATCCGCGCTGCCGGTATCTGGCTGCCTGTGGACATCGGCATTATGCCCATTCTGGACCAGGCTGCCACCATCAATATGGCGCTGTCCCGTAATGCCTGCGTGATGCCCAGAGCGCTGTCTGAGCTGATCTCCAAGCATTGGATCTTCCCCAACCCCTTCGACAAGGAGCCCTTCGATGCTGCTGCTGAGCAGAAGAAGGCCGACTTCAAGAAGGCCGGTATCGAGTATACCATCGACCAGATTGACCAGTACCGCGCCTGCGGCATTGACGGCATCCACCTGTACGCGCTGAATAAGTTCGACGATGTGGCCTACATTGCCAAGGAAGCCGGTCTGCTGGACTTGATTTAAGGAGTAAATTTTTATGGCAACACCCCATACCATCGCAGTTGCCGGCAAGGGCGGCGTGGGTAAAACCACCACCTGCGGCATGATTATCGATTACCTGTGCAGCAAGAAGCAGGGACCTGTTCTTGTGGTGGACGCTGACGCCAACGCAAACCTCAACGAGGTGCTGGGCGTGGAAGTGGAAACCAGCCTGGGCGCAATTCGGGAAGAAATGGCGCAGGCAGAACTGAAAGGCTCCATTCCTGCCGGTATGACCAAGGCTGACTATGCGGATTTCAAATTCAGCTCCGCCATTGTGGAGGAAGATGACTTTGATATGCTGGTGATGGGTCGCACCCAGGGAAAGGGCTGCTATTGCTATGTCAATGGCGTGCTGAAATCCCAGGTGGACAAGTATGCCAAAAATTACAGCTACATTGTGATGGACAATGAGGCAGGTCTGGAACACGTGGCAAGAGGGACCCTTCCCAAGGTGGACACCATGCTGCTGGTCTCCGATTGCTCCCGGCGGGGCATTCAGGCGGCGGCGCGTGTGGCGGAAATCGTGGAGGAGATGAATCTCAACCCCGGCGTGATGGGCCTGATTGTCAACCGCGCGCCCGACGGCAAGCTGGATGACGGTGTGCAGGAGGAGATCGCCAAGCACGGCTTAAAGCTGCTGGGCGTATTGCCTCAGGACGATGGGGTATATCGGTGCGACTGCGCCGGTGAGCCGTCGGCAAAGCTGCCGGATAGTAACCCTGTGAAAGCAGCGGTGAAGGAAATTATGCAGTCCATGGGACTGTAAAACACAAGGCTTCAAAATCAGGATACGAAACCGTATCGGATTTGAAAATAAAAAATATTATATTTTTATAAGGGGGATATTTACTATGTCTTTCGTTCCCAAGACGCAGCCTTTCAGCGGCAAAATCAATGCCGTTACTCTGGGCACCGGTGATAAGGCAATCGTCATCGGCGGTCAGAATGTGCTGCCTTTCTACACCTTCGATGCAGCTGTTGAGAATGCACCGAAGATCGGCATTGAGATTTCCGATGCCGCCAACGCCTGGGACTCCAAGGGTCTTAAAGAGTTCTACGCAGGCTGCACCACCATGGCCGACTATGCCAAGAAGGCTGAGACCATGGAAGGCGCTGATTTCCTGTGCTTGAACTTCGAGTCTGCTGACCCCAACGGTGATAACCGTTCCGTGGCTGACTGCGTTGCCGATGCTAAGGCTGTTGCCGAGGCTGTCAGCATGCCCATCGTGGTTATGGGCTGCAAGCATCTGGAAAAGGATGCAGAGCTGTTCGCCGCCATCGCTGAGGCGCTGGCTGGTAAGAACGTGCTGTTTATGTCCGCAAAGAACGAGAACTACAAGACCGTGGGCGCTTCTGTTGCCCTGGCAAACAGCCAGAAGGTTGGCGCAGAGACCGCTGACGATATCAACCTGGCTAAGCAGCTGAACATTATGCTCAAAGGCTTGAATGTTCCCGCTGAGTCCATCGTTATGAACATCGGCACCGCCGCTGTTGGCTATGGCTATGAGTACGTGGCTTCTACCCTGGACCGCGTCCGCCTGGCAGCCTTGGCTCAGTCCGATGCCGACTTGCAGATGCCCATCATCGCTCCCGTATCCACCGATACCTGGGGCGTGAAGGAGTCCTCTGCTTCCGAAGAAGACGAGCCCGCATGGGGCTGCCGCGAGGAGCGTGCAATCGGTATGGAGATTTCCACCGCTGCCGCAAACCTGACCGGCGGCGCAGACGCAGTTATTATGCGTCATCCCGCTGCTGTGGCAACCATCAAGAAGTTCATCACTGAACTGGTCTAATTGGAAGGAGGATACATACCATGGCATTAAAAGGTCTTGATATTTTTAAGCTGTCTCCCAAGAAGAACTGTAAGGAGTGCGGCAGCCCCACCTGTATGGCATTCTGCATGAAGGTGGCACAGGGCGCTGTGGAAATCGATAAGTGCCCCTACTTCTCTGACGAGGCTAAGGCAATGCTCAACGAGCAGACTGCTCCTCCCATGAAGACCATCTCCGTGGGCGAGCACAAGCTGGGCGGCGAAACTGTCCTGTTCCGTCACGAGAAGACTCTGGTCAACAAGAACCTGTACGCCGTGTGCGTTTGCACCGATTGCGATGCCGACCAGAAGCTGGCCGACCTGCAGAAGGTGGATTACGAGCGCATCGGTGAGAGAATGTATG
>JAZRBN010000028.1:0-4591 GCA_045635105.1 Faecousia sp.
TACCGGAGCGGCCGCCAATGGCAGCGGACAGATAACACTGTCCGGAATAGCTCATACACAGCGCACCGTGACCGAATACTTCAATTTCAATGGGGGAGTTGGCGCAGATGTAGCGGATCTCCTCCCGGCTCAGCTCCCGGCTGAGCACCACCCGGGACATACCCAGTCCCGCGCAGAACTGCACGCCGGGCAGGGAGTGGACGGTCATCTGGGTAGAGCCGTGGATGGGAATGTGGGGGGCGATCTCCTTGCACAGCAGGGCGATGCCCAAATCCTGCACGATAAAAGCGTCCACGCCGGCGCTGGCGGCATAGCGAATCAGCGCCGCAGCCTCCTGGGATTCCTTGTCGGACACCAGGGTGTTCACAGTCAGGTGAACGGCCACACCGCGAATATGACAGTATTTGACAGCCTCCGTCAGCATCTGCGTAGTAAAATTCTTGGCGCTTTGCCGGGCGTTGAACTGCCCGCAGCCCAAGTATACTGCGTTGGCTCCGTTTTGCACTGCCGCGCGCAGAGCCTCCATAGACCCTGCCGGCGCTAAAAGTTCCAGCATAATTTTCTCTCTCCAAATGACATACTTGCAAACATTATAGCATAAAACGATGCTGACTTCTACCCTGTTGATGAGAAATTTAAGAAAAATTCAAAGGCGTGCCGAGAACTCGGCACGCCTTTGCTTATTTTTCCTGACCCAAGCTTCCCAGCAGTTCCAGAATCTGCCGGCAGTGGTCCCGTTCCTGCTGGGCCATACGGGCGAAAATCTGCCCGTATTCCGGGTGGCTGGAACGGGCTTCGTACTGGGCAAGGCAGCGCATTTCCCGTCCGTAGCACCGCCGCAGCAGCGTGGCAACCGGTATTTTCTCCGGTGGCGGCGGTGTGGGGATATCCGGCCTTCCCGCCCCGTGCAGGGTGTAAATCCCTTTCAGGCACGCCATATGCGCCTGCTCCTCCTGGCTCATTTTCCGCAGCACAGCGCTCATATTGCCCTGCACCCGCCGGGACAGGGCCAGGTAAAGGCTGGCGTCCGACCATTCTTCTGCAATCAGCGCCGGCAGCCCTTTTGTGGGGTCTGTAACCGACTCCCCCTGTACCCGCTGCCACACCCGGGCGGCCTTTGCCTTGTCGTAGGTTTCCATAGTATCCTTCCTCTCCAAACATACTCTACTACAGTATAGTGGCTTGCCTGCGCAAAATTTCGAAAAAATTGTATGAAAAATCTCTTTTCTTTTTCGGTCAAATGTGCTAGTATGATATTGACACAATACATAAAGGAGAGGGTTCTATGGGATTTTTAACCGGAAATAAAGAGCAGGCGCAGCAGCTGACCCAGCAGCAGGTGCTGGAAAGGAAGTTTGCAAGCGCAAGGAGCAATATTGTGGTTGTTTTGCTGTTTACCTTGCTGAACATTATTTTGCTGGTTACCAACAGCAATACCTATTTCCTGTTCTCTGCCTATGTTCCCTATTTCCTCGCGGATTTGGGCATGTTCTATTGCGGTATGTACCCGGCGGAATATTACGGCGATGAACTGGCAAATATGCTGTTTATGGACAAATCCTTTTTTGCTATTATGCTGGTCCTTGCGGCAGTGGTGCTGGCGCTGTATCTGCTCAGCTGGATTTTTACCAAAAAGGGTAAGACCGGCTGGATGATTTTCGCGCTGGTGTTCTTTTCTGTTGATACGGCGGCGCTGTTTTTGCTCAACGGGTTCAGTTCCGAGTTGATTATCGACTATGTATTCCACGCTTGGGTGATTGTCTCCTTTGCCAATGGTATTGCTGCTGCCGGCAAGCTGAAAAAGCTTCCGGAAGAGCCGGAAGCTGTTGTAGAGGCAGAGCCGGCTGAGCCGTGGGAAGCGTAAGCCGTAAACGGAGGTGCTTTTATGCCCAGAACCAGTAATAAAGCCCAGCTGATTTTAGATTTTGTTAATCAGTTCGTGCAGGAAAACGGCTTTGCGCCCTCTGTGCGGGAGATTGGCGCGGCAGTGGGTCTGCGCTCTACCGCATCTGTCAGCTACCATTTGCAGCAGTTGCAGGAAAAGGGACTGCTGCTGTCGCCCGGGGCTAAGGGCCGCAAGCGGGCCATTGTAACAACCCAGCGCCCGGGACAGATTCCCGTGGTGGGCGTGGTTACCGCCGGTATGCCCATTTTGGCGCTGGAAAACCGGGAAGGCACGATCTCCTGGGACGGAGACCCCTCCTGCTTTGCTCTGCGGGTGCGGGGCGACAGTATGATAAATGCCGGTATTTTAAGCGGTGATATGGTGGTGGTGCGTCCCCAGACCAGCGCCGATGACGGTCAGATCGTGGTGGCGCGTATCGAGGATGAGGCTACCGTCAAGCGGCTGCGCCGTCGGGACGGACAGATTTGGCTGATGCCGGAAAATGACGCGTACAGCCCCATTAACGGTATGGACGCGGAGATTATCGGCCTTGTAAAGGCCGTGGTAAGAGAATATTGATTGCAAAAACTGCCCCATAGGGGCAGTTTTTCGCTTTTTTCGCAGCAGCATTGGGTAAATAGTAAGGTTTTTCCGTAAATTTTATGCAAAAAGGTTTACTTTTCTGCCGCCTTGTGCTATACTGTTTGGGCATTATTGAAAGAATATTAAAAAACAAGAAAAAATGGCGGCAAGCGCCGTCAAAATTGAAAGGGGTATTTCAATGTCTCATAAGTATGTTTATTTGTTTACCGAAGGCAATGGCTCCATGCGGGAGCTGCTGGGCGGTAAGGGCGCCAACCTGGCTGAAATGACCAATATCGGTCTGCCTGTTCCTCAGGGTTTTACCATCTCTACCGAAGCTTGCACCCAGTATTATGAAGACGGTCGTAAAATCAATGACAGCATCCAGGCTGAAATTATGGAGTACGTAGAAAAGCTGGAAGCCATCACCGGCAAGAAGTTCGGTGATACCGAGAACCCGCTGCTTGTTTCCGTTCGTTCCGGCGCCCGTGCTTCTATGCCCGGTATGATGGATACTATTTTGAATTTGGGTCTGAACGAAGAGGTTGTGGAGGTGCTGGCAACCAAGTCCGGCAATCCCCGCTGGGCATATGACTGCTACCGCCGTTTCATTCAGATGTACTCCGACGTGGTTATGGAAGTGGGCAAGAAGTATTTCGAGGCCCTCATCGACCAGATGAAGGAAGCCAAGGGTGTTACCCTTGATGTGGACCTGACCGCTGAGGATTTGAAGGAGCTGGCCCGCCAGTTCAAGGCCGAGTATAAGGCCAAGCTGGGCGTGGACTTCCCCTCCGACCCCAAGGAGCAGCTGATGGGCGCTGTAAAGGCCGTGTTCCGCTCCTGGGATAACCCCCGCGCAAACGTATACCGTCGTGATAACGATATCCCCTACTCCTGGGGTACTGCCGTTAACGTCCAGTCCATGGCCTTCGGCAATATGGGCGACGATTGCGGCACCGGCGTTGCCTTTACCCGTAATCCCGCCACCGGCGAGAAGAAGCTGTTCGGCGAATTTTTGACCAACGCCCAGGGCGAGGACGTGGTGGCCGGTGTCCGGACTCCCATGCCCATCTCCGAGATGGCGGACAAGTTCCCCGAGGCATTTGCCCAGTTCACCAAGGTCTGCGCCATTCTGGAAGACCACTACCGGGATATGCAGGATATGGAGTTTACCGTGGAAAACGGCAAGCTGTATATGCTCCAAACCCGTAACGGCAAGCGTACCGCTGCCGCTGCTTTGAAGATCGCCTGCGATCTGGTTGACGAGGGTATGATCGACGAGAAGAAGGCGGTGGCTATGATCGAGCCCCGTACCCTGGACACCCTGCTGCATCCCCAGTTCGATGCAAAGGTGCTGAAAGCTACCACCCCCATGGCAAAGGCTCTGGCCGCTTCCCCCGGCGCTGCCTGCGGCAAGTGCGTGTTCTCCGCTGAGGATGCAAAGGCTTGGGCAGAGCGTGGCGAGAAGGTGCTGCTGGTTCGTCTGGAAACCAGCCCCGAGGACATCGAGGGCATGAAAGCCGCCCAGGGTATTCTCACTGTCCGCGGCGGTATGACCTCCCACGCAGCCGTGGTTGCCCGCGGTATGGGTAAGTGCTGCGTTTCCGGCTGTGGCGCGATCGCTATGGACGAGGAGAACAAGAAGTTCACCCTCAACGGTAAGCTGTATCAGGAAGGCGACTGGCTGTCCATCGACGGCTCTACCGGTAACATCTACGACGGTCAGATTCCCACTGTGGAGGCAAGCATTGCCGGCGAGTTCGGCAGAATTATGGCTTGGGCTGACAAGTACCGCCGTTTGAAGGTTCGCACCAATGCCGACACCCCCCGGGATGCCATCAAGGCCCGTGAGCTGGGCGCTGAGGGCATCGGTCTGTGCCGTACCGAGCATATGTTCTTCGAGGAGGGCCGTATTGCTCCCTTCCGCGAGATGATCTGCTCTGATACTGTGGAAGAGCGCGAGGCTGCGCTTGAAAAGATTCTGCCCATGCAGCAGGCTGACTTCGAGGGCCTGTACGAGGCTATGGAAGGTATGCCCGTGTGCATCCGTTTCCTGGATCCCCCTCTGCACGAGTTCGTTCCCACCTCTGAGGAAGACATCGCTGCCCTGGCTGCAACCAAGGG
>JAZRBN010000029.1:0-12040 GCA_045635105.1 Faecousia sp.
AGTCTCCATGGCGGATCTGGAAGAGCTGATGAGTATCGAGAAGATCATGTGGGTCAACGAGCTTCGCTGGATCGAGAATTTCTACCGCACCATCGACAAGATCCCCCAGCCTCTGCTGGATTGCCTGGAGGATCTGAAGGCGCGGCTGGCGGCTATGCCGGAGTGAAAAAACCCGCAGAAAAGCGAAAAAAAGCATTGACAAACATACACGGAAGTGTTATTATAATCGGGCGTTGAGAAATCAGCGCCTCGATATGCGCGAGTGGTGGAATTGGCAGACTCGCTAGATTCAGGTTCTAGTGCTCACTCCGGGCGTGCGGGTTCAAGTCCCGCCTCGCGCACCAAATAAAAAGGACATCCGTATGGATGTCCTTTTTATTTGGTCAGGAAAGGGTCTTGAACCCCGCCTCACAAGCAAAAAAGCAATCTTACTGGCTATTCTCCCCATCTTCGATATGCGGTAACAACTCCAAATTTAATAAATACTGCAATAGCTCCTTACTCAAATACTCCTTAGTTGCAAATGCTTCTTCATCTAAGGGCGCGGGGGAAAACATCTCGCAGGCAGCACTGTCCGGTCTCTTCTTTTTGATCTTTTTGTAGGTACAATGTCCACAGTACACCCGAAATATTTTTCGCTTATCGAGCGCATAGTGCTGATAATAATATGCGCAATTTCTGCAATGCTTTTTCTCCAAAATAATCACCTCCTTAACTATTATAGAGTTTATAACTCTAAAAGTCAATAGAGTTATAAACTCTATGTTATGCTGTGTGTGAGGTGATTTTATGAGCTACACGGATCGAATCCGCGCATTACGCGAAGACAGTGATAAAACACAAACAGAAATATCTCAACTATTAAAAATCGGACAGAAAACCTACTCAGACTACGAATTGGGTAGAACCCGAATTCCTGTTGACAGCCTGATCATCTTAGCAAGATTGTATAATGTAAGTATGGATTATATTTGCGGTGTCAGCGATTCCCGCAAACCGTTCCCCAAAGCTTAAACAACCCGGGAGGTTTCTATGGACTTTTTACCCATTTCCAAACAGGATATGGCTTTGCGCGGCTGGGAGCAGTGCGACTTTGTGTACATCATCGGCGATGCCTATGTGGACCACCCCTCCTTCGGCCACGCCATTATCAGCCGGGTGCTGGAAAATGCCGGTTACTCCGTGGGCATCATTTCCCAGCCGGACTGGAAAAAGCCCAAATCCATTGATGCGCTGGGAAAACCCCGTCTGGGATTCCTGGTATCCGGCGGCAATATGGACTCTATGGTGAACCACTACTCCGTAACCAAGCACCGCCGCAAAAACGATGCCTTTACCCCCGGCGGCGTTATGGGCAAGCGCCCGGACTACGCCACGGTGGTTTACTGCAATCTGATCCGGCAGACCTACAAGGATGTGCCCATTCTTATCGGCGGCATTGAAGCCAGTCTGCGCCGCCTTGCCCACTACGATTACTGGTCTGAGAGCCTGAAACGCTCCATTTTGCTGGACAGCCAGGCGGACCTTTTAATGTACGGTATGGGCGAAAAGAGCATTGTAGAAATTGCAGACGCCTTAAATTCCGGTATGAATGTCCGGGACATCACCTATATTGACGGCACAGTTTACCCGACAGACACCTTAGATGAAAGTCTGCCTACCATTGTGCTTCCCCACTATTCCCTAATGAAAGCCAACAAGCGGGACTACGCCGAGAGCTTTCGCATTCAGTACGGCAACTGCGACCCCTTCACCGCCAAGCGGCTGGCTGAGCCCTACGGCAAGACCTATGTGGTGCAAAACCCGCCCCAAAAGCCCCTGACCCAGCAGGAGATGGATGCAATCTACGCCCTGCCCTACTGCCGCACCTATCACCCCAGCTACGAAAAGCTGGGGGGTGTGCCTGCCATTGAAGAGGTAAAATTCAGCCTGGTCAGCAACCGTGGCTGCTTCGGCGCCTGTTCCTTCTGCGCGCTGACCTTCCACCAGGGGCGCATCATTCAGACCCGCAGCCACGAATCCATTCTTGCCGAAGCGGAACTGATGGCGCGCGACAAGGATTTTAAGGGATATATCCACGATGTGGGCGGTCCTACCGCCAACTTCCGCCACCCCGCCTGTGAAAAACAGCTGAGCAAGGGCGCTTGCGGCGGCCGGCAGTGTCTGTATCCCACCCCCTGCAAGAATATGAAAGCCGACCATTCGGATTATGTAGCGCTATTGCGCAAATTGCGGAAAATTCCCGGTGTGAAAAAGGTATTTGTCCGCAGCGGTATCCGGTTTGATTACCTGCTGGCAGATAAAAAGGATACCTTCTTTAAGGAGCTGGTGCAGTTCCACATCTCCGGACAGTTAAAGGTTGCGCCGGAGCATGTGTCGGACGCAGTGCTGAGCCGTATGGGCAAGCCTGCAAACGCTGTTTACAACCGGTTTGTAGAGAAATACTATGCGCTAAACAAACAGTACGGTATGAATCAATTCTTAGTGCCCTATCTGATGTCCAGCCACCCCGGCTCTACAATGAAAGAAGCGGTAGCGCTGGCGGAATACATCCGGGATATGGGCTATAACCCCGAGCAGGTGCAGGACTTCTACCCCACCCCCTCCACGCTGTCCACGGTGATGTACTACACCGGTCTTGATCCCAGAACCATGGACAAGGTCTATGTACCCACCGACCCCCACGAGAAAGCCATGCAGCGGGCGCGGATTCAGTACCGCAATCCCAAGAACTACTATCTGGTGCGGGAGGCGCTGCTGAAAGCCCACAGAGAGGATTTGATCGGCTCCGGACCCAAGTGCCTGATTCGCGCCGTTCCGCCCAAACCGGGCGGCTACAAGGCGCCGCCCAAGCCGCTGGCAAAAAAGCCAGCAAAACGGACAAATGCTGCCAAAAAACGCAGATAACCCACTGCCGTCATACTCTTGACTTTTTGCAAGGTCAGTGGTATCATTGGCAGGACAAGGAGAGTTGTCCGAGCGGTTTAAGGAGCTAGTCTTGAAAACTAGTGATGGGGCGACCCACCGTGAGTTCGAATCTCACACTCTCCGCCAAAAAAGCACTCCACCACTATGGTGGTGTGCTTTTTTAACCTATTGTCAAAAAACCGCCCTCGTGCTATTATAATAAAAAAAGACAGGGGGTTTTTGCATGGGCAAGAAAGCGGTTTTCTTTGATTTGGACGGTACGCTGACCGACTCCGGTGAGGGTATTATCAACTGCGCCACACTGGCGTTGGAGCACTTTGGTCTACCCGTCCCCTCCCGTGAGGAAATGGGCGTTTTCGTAGGACCTCCTTTGGATAAGACCTTTGCCGAATTTGGTGTGCCGGAGGACAAGCTCCAAGAGGCGATTAAAGTGTTTCGCAGCCGGTATCTGGTGGTTGGCAAATTTGAAAACGCCCCCTATCCCGGCATCCACCAACTTCTGGACACTCTGAAAAAGCAGGGACACCGGCTGTTTGTCGCCACCTCCAAGCCGGAAACCACCGCTTTGGAAGTGCTGGAAAAATTCGAGCTAACCCAATATTTCGAGGTCATCTGCGGCGCATCCTTTGACAATTCCCGTTCCCACAAGGCCGATGTGATTGCCTACTTACTGGGTATCATCGGCAAGCCCGACGCCGTCCTTATGGTAGGCGATACGGAGTTCGATGTGCTGGGCGCCGCCGCCCACGGAATCGACACTATCGGCGTCAGCTGGGGCTACGGCAAGGTTTCCGCTATGGAAGAAGCCGGTGCCATCGCCATCGCCCACACTATGGAAGAATTGCTCCAACTGATCAACCAATAAACAAAGCGTGTTGCAGCCATACTGCAACACGCTTTTTATTATCCGGGAAACATACTGATGACCCAAATCACCAGAGGCAGCGCCAGAGAAAATACACTGATGAGCCAGGGGTACAAAGTCCGTTTGGAAATGAACATCAGCAGCAGGCACACCGCAGTCAAACCCAGCGGGAGCATTGCCGCCGCCCCCCGGGAGAGCATCAGCTGATAGCCGTCATTGATGGGAATGTGCATAGCAACGGTTTCCGGCAACAAATGCAGATTCCGCAGCGCCAACACCACCGCGCACACGCCGACAGGAATTGCCAGCAGCACACTGCGGGTCTTATAAGCCATTTTGGAAGTCAAAACCAGCACTTCCCATATTCTTTTCAAGACAACCTTCACTTTTTCGCCCTTCGTGTTGCCCGAAGCAGGACGCCTCCTGCGGGAATTCTCTCTATTCATAATCCACCTCCGGCAGTCATAAGCTTCATCACGGAACTATTCTACCACGAGATGCCCTTGCTTGCAAGGGCATTTTCTTACCAGGAACGTTAAATGATGCGGTTTTTTGTCGAGAAAGTCCGTTTTATCGGACTTTTCTTTTTGTATTCTCATAGCAGAAAACAAAACAAGGAGGTATTTCCAATGAAAACAACGCTATACAAAGCATACAACCGACCTGTTACCCCCATTCCCTATCCCAATGCCGCCACCCGTCGGGAGATCCTGCAAAAGCTGCTGGACACCGCGCTGGTAGCCGCCAGCGGTATGGGGATCGCTGCTATGCTGCTGCTGATCACGGTGCTGTGATTACTTCTTCTTATTGTCCCGATACAGCGCAGCCAAGCCCTTAATCAGCAAATCCTTGTCATAAATCATAGGGGTTTTGCACAGGGGCACAATGAACTTGGCAATGCCGCCGGTGGCAACAACTGTGGTTTTGTAACCCAGCTCCTGCTCCATCCGCTCCACCATACCATCCAGCATACTGGCAGTACCCATCATAATGCCGGAGCGCATAGCGTCGATGGTGTTTCTGCCGATGGCACGTTTGGGCTGATCCAGCTGCAAGCCGGGAAGAAGCGCTGTCTTATCCGTCAGCGCATCCAGAGAAATCCGCACGCCGGGAATGATGCAGCCGCCGATATGGGCGCCGTTCTGATCCAGCACAGACATAGTGGTTGCAGTACCCATATCAATCACAATCAGCGGCGGCTTATGCTCTTTCAGCGCCGCCACATCCGCCACAACCAAGTCCGCGCCGGTCTGACCGGGGTTTTCCAGCCGGATATCCAGGCCCGTTTTGATGCCGGGGCCAACCACCAGACTGGTCTTGCCGGTGAGCTTTTTGATGGCGGTCTGGAAGGAATTAAGCACCTGAGGCACAACGGAGGAAATGATGCAGCCCTCAATGTCCTCCGGCTGGACGCCGTACACATCCAGCAGGATTTTCAAATCCACGCAGTACTGGTCCGAGGTTTTGGTGGCCTCTGTCCGCAGTCTTGCCTCAAAGGCGATGGTGTCCCCCCGGACACCGCCCAGCACAATATTCGAGTTTCCAATGTCGATGGTTAGAATCATACCAGTTCCTCCAAAGTAGTTTCTGTCAGCAAATAGCAGGCGGTAATGCCCTGTCCGTCGGTCTCCAAAATACCTGCCGAGCTGCCGGCGCTGCCGGGATTCAGCACCCAAAGGCCGTCCTCCTCCCGGTGGCAATCCGGAATATGGGTATGGCCGTACAGCGCTGCCTGCGCGCCAAGCTTTCTGACATCTGCCAGCAAGCCCCCAATCCCCTGCTTTACGCGGTGCAGATGCCCGTGGGTCATATACAGCTTTACCCCGCCCACCTCATAGCACAGCATCAGCCGGGCGTTCACGGGACTGCGGTACTTATCACAGTTGCCGGCCACCTGATGCAAAGGAATGTGGGGATATGCTTCCGCCAAAGCTTCCCCATCATCGTAATAATCCCCCAGATGTACCACCGCATCCGGCTTTATTTTCTCCACGCACCGGCGCATAAACCGCAGGCTGGAATGGGAATCAGAAAAAACAAGTATTTTCATCGTTCACCAATCCCTCCCCTTGCGCATATAGTATTTGTAGGTGTATTATAGCAGGCATTTGGACAGGAGGCAATCGGAATGGAGAAAAAATTTCAAGATTTTTCTGCGGAGGAAGTGATGCGTCTGGCAAAAAGCCCCGCCGGACAGCAACTCATTGCCCTGCTGAAACAGAAGGATAATACCGGTTTGGAGCAGGCGGTAACCCAGGCGAAAAGCGGTAACTATATGCAGGCAGGACAGACACTCAGCGCGCTGCTCTCCTCCCCGGAGGCGCAGCGGTTACTGAAAGAACTGGGAGGTAAGTAATGGAGGACATGGAATCCAAGCTGGGCGCGATTCTGGGCAATCCCCAGATGATGGAGCAAATTATGTCCATCGCCCAAAATTTCCAATCAAGTCCCGAACCTGCGCCAGCGCAAACGGAATCCGTTCCCGATATTGATTTTGCCACGGTACAGCGGCTTACCTCCCTGATTGGGAAAACCGGAATTGACAGCCAGCAGCGCTCACTTTTGCAAGCGCTTGGACCTTACCTAAGCAGTCAACGAATTCAAAAGCTGGAAAAAGCCATGCGCGCGGCAAAGCTGGCAGGTATGGCATCGGCATTTTTAGGCAGGTGAAGCAATGTATAACCGCTATATTCCCCAGCAGGATGGCTCCCACAAGCGAAACCGGGTGGAAGAACCGCCCCGTCCTGCTCCCAACCAGCCAAAACCACCAACGCCTCCGCCGCCCCCACCACCATCACACCATACGCCACCCCCGGCCTTTCCCATCGGCGGGTTTCTGCGGCGGCTGATCCCCAAGGATTTTGACACCGGAGATCTGATTGTGGTGCTGCTTCTGTTGCTGATGGCAGGCGACAAGCCGGAGGAGCGAAACACGGCGCTTTTAACCCTGGCGCTATACTGCTTTTTATGAAAAGAAACCCCGTTGCCGATGGCAACGGGGTTTCCATTATACTTTTTTACCTGCAATGAATATATGCTCAATTGTGATATCATCGTTAAACACAACAATATCCGCGTCCAGGCCCTCTTTGAGCTGTCCCTTGTCAATTCCCAAAATCTCCGCGGGAACTTTGGTCAGCATCTTTACAGCAGTAGGAACAGCATAGCCGCAGTCCTTTACCATTGTCCGAATCAGCACATTGGCGGTTGCCACACTTCCGGCAAAGGCGGACCGGTCTTTCAGCTTGCAGACCCCGTCCTCCACGATAAACTCCGTGCCGCTCATAACGCCCTCTTTGATGTCCGTACCGGCAATTTCCAGGCTGTCGGTAATCAGCGCCACCTTATCCGTGCCCTTGTTCTTCACAATGAGCCGAATCAAGTCCGCAGGCAGGTGCTTGCCGTCAGCGATGATTTCCACATACATATCCTCTTCCAGATAGGCGCTTTCAATGATGCCCAACCGGCGGAAGCCGTGGTCGCGGGTGATGGTGGAGGTGCAGGAATACAGGTGAGTTACCAAATTACAGCCGTTTTCCATTGCCACCTTCATATCGTCATAGATGGCATCGCTGTGTCCGGCAGAGGCAATAACGCCGTGCCGGGTGATAAATTTGCAGAATTCCCCATTTGCATCGTTTTCCGGCGCATAAGTCCACCGTTTCACCGCGCAGCCGTTTTCTTTTATCAGCCGTTCATAGTCTGCCCGCACAGGAGGGGTGATAAATGCGGTATTTTGCGCGCCGCACTGGTTTTTGGACAGGTAAGGACCTTCCAAGTGAGCGCCCAAAACAGTAGGCGCTTTGCCGCTTTCCATAGCCTTGCGGATATTGATGACCGCGTCCTCCATCACCGGGAACGAGCCGGCAGAAATGGTGGGCAGAATACAGGTTGTACCGTATGATAAATGGTACTTGCAGCCTTCAATTACATCATCTACGGTGCTGTTCATAAAGGCATAGCCCCCGGCGCCGTGGGTGTGCAGGTCGATAAAGCCGGGACTCACATAACTGCCGGTATAATCGCAGACTTCCTCACTGGGCAAATCCCGCTGACTGATCTCGGCGATTTTTCCGTCTTTTATGTACAAAAAACCGTCAAACAGGCTCTCGCCCACAATCAGCTTATCGCTTTTAATCTTGATCATACTATCACTTCATTCTCTTGAATTTCAGCTTGATTTGGTGCTGGGTGTGGGACAGGCTGACATCCTCAAAATGGGCCTGACCGTCGTTGCAGCCCAATTCTGCAAACTGGGTATCGTTGCACAAAATCCGTTTCAGATTCTTGGCCTCGCCCTTAACCTTGGTAACGCCGGAGACCACATACTTTCTGCCGCCGCAGGTGTAGCGGAAATGCACCGGATACACAGAGCCTTCGCCATAGAGGGTGAACAGCACATAGTCCACCGGCTTATTCTCCATAGCGAACCGGATGGTGTTCACGCCGCCGCTGACCTTGGCAGAGGTTCTGTAAACGGTAGCGGGAATGGACTTGTCCTTATAAACGATTTCCACAATCAGACGGGGTGTGCCGTAAATGCAGTGGAGCATCAGCTCTGCATAGAATACGCCGCGGCGCTCATTCTTTTCAATATCGGCAATCAAGTTATCGTAATTTCTCTCTCTGCCCAGGAACTTGTTGTCGAACTTATTCAGGAAGGAAGGCACACCGGGGCGGTACTTTGCCCACATATGCTTGCCGTGCTCGTAAGCATTGCGGCTCATTTCCTTCATTTTTTCCAGCTGCTTTACGAAATAGGCAGGCTTTTTGGCGCGGGTTTCGTAATTATCGAACAGCTCCACGCACAGCTTATGCTGCAACTGACCCAGGTAGCCATCCAGCAGGAAGCTGATAATGTCGTCCAAAATGTCCTTCTGCACGCCGTCTTCCATCTGAGCGGAAATCTCCGTCAAGCGGTTATAGGCATACTCCGACACATTGGTGGCATAGTAGCGAGCCAAATTTCTGTTTTCGCAGATTTTGGTGTTATTGGGCTGGTAGCTGCTGCCGTCGGCTTCCAGATTCAGCACAATTTTGGCAGCCTCTTCGCTTCCCAAGTACTCGGTGTAAATCTTCACCTTGTCTTTTTCCGTTGCCTTGCCGCTCCAAAGTCTGCCGGAATAGGCAATGGCGGGATAGGAGCAGTGGTAGAACCGGCTGGCCCGCTCCCAAACGGTCATCAGCGCGCCGGTGGGATGGTACTTGCTGGCGTACTGGGTAAAACCGTCTGTATTATACAGCTTAGAAGTACTTTGGGCAAAGGTGCAGAACAGGTAGCGGAAGCCCAGCTGGTCATAGTAGCGCAGCCAGTCCTTCTTTTTCCGGTTGAGCCAGTGTCCGCCAGGCTCGTCGGCGATGAAACCGTAGTTCCAGTTGCACATAATGATATCCCGGGGCAGTCTTTCCACTACATCCAGGTACTGGAAGAAATCGTCCCACATCATCATAGTCTTGCCAAAGGATTTCACCAGATTATAGGTGCGCATCAGATGCTGATAGAACATCTCCTGCTTGGACACGCCGCTCGCAATCCGCTCTGCGCACCGCTTGCACACGGCAAAATCGAAAGGCTCGTCCATACCCACGTGGACATAGTCGCTGGTAAACAGAGGAATGACCTGAGAGAAATAGGTGTCCAAAAATGCCATGCCCTCGGGGTTACTCAGACAGGCGCAGTCGCCAAGGCCGGTAAAAATGGCTCTGCCCTCCACAGCCGCATCCTGGCACTCAGCAATAAAAGCCAGCTCCGGGTGGCGCATAAAGTTCTCCACGTGGCTTAGGTTTTCCAATGCGGGAATTACATCCACGCCCACTTCGTTGCCATAGGCAACAATCTCCCGGATTTCATCGGGGGTATAGCACTCCTCGTCCTTAAAAAACGGGGTACATTCCACCTTGATTGCCGCTTCCAGATAGACAAGCAGCGCGTTATAGCCGTTTTCCTTGGCAAAATCAATATAGTGCTTCACAAACTCGACAGTTTCCTTCTGACGGGCAAGGTCAATCTGCAAAGCCACAATATTCAGCTTTTTCATCGTTCATTCCCCTTTGTGCAGCGCTTATTTCAGCAAAGAAGCGCTGTCGCTGTCGGTGTACATAATGGCGTTTTTGTGGTTTCTCATAGCGGTTGCGGGAACTGCCTCGGAGATTTCCGCATTCATAGTGTCGTACACAGCCTGAGCCTTCTTATCGGTAGGCACCACGCAGAACATATACTTGGCAGAGACCATAGTGGGAATGGTCAGGGTAACCGCGTACTGGGGCACTTCATCCAGGGTGTCGAAGGTCTTGTCGTTGACCTGCTGGTTGCGGCAAACCTCGTCCAGCTTCACAGCCTTGATGACTTCCTTGTCATTAAAATCCGCAACAGGGGGATCGTTAAATGCCAGGTGGGCGTTTTCACCGATGCCGCACAGCACGATGTCGATTTCTCTTTCCCGGAGCAGCTTGGTGTAGTTGGCGCAAACCGCGTCCACATCGCCACTGCCCACATAGTTGACGCTCTTCAAGTTCACCTTATCAAAAATGGTGGTCTTTAAGTAGTAAGCGAAGGTCTTTTCAAACTTGTCTTCCAGACCGATGTACTCGTCCATATGGAATGCGTTGATCTTGGACCAGTCCACATTCTCCTCCAACAGATGCTTCAACACATCGTTCTGAGAAGGCGCGGCAGCGAAAACCATATTGATTTCATCCTGGGTTTCCAGCAGCTGACGGATACGCTCTGCTGCATCCTTCGCGGCAGCCTTACCCATCTCATCGCGGTTTTCGTATACACGGCAAACCAGATTGTCCTTTTTAACTTCCTTAATCATAAATACCCTCTCCTTTGTGGTATAATTTCCCTTGTATTATACCATATGTTTCAAAATTGTAAATAGAAAAAGCCCCATAATGCAAGGGTTTTTAAGGAAATAACCACTTCACTTTTCAATATGTAGGGGCGGTCATTGACCGCCCGTTTATAAAGCGAATACGGTTAATAAGAAAGACCACCCAATAGGTGGTCTTTCTCATTAAATCACTTTGTCTTAAAGGAAGTAGGTTTATTAGTCAGTCCGATAATATAATCAGCTGAAAGGTTATAAAAGCGGCACAATGCTATCAAATCATCAATTTTTAGCTCAGCCCGACCAATTTCAATATGGTTGTAGCCTTGCTGACTTTTGTTTAGCACTTTTCCGATTTCTGCTTGCGTCAAATCTCGATCTTCTCTGATGTCTCGCAGCCGCTGTCTATAATCCATATTGACCTCCAATAGCCTTTGATGCTTTATTCTAGCACACTCAATTTTTGAGTATTGACTTTTACTCAAAAATTGAGTAAAATAAAACAAAAAACTGGAGGTATTTTATGAATAACCAACACTGTACCGATTGCACATATTACCTGCGGCATTATACATTTGATCGTCGAAAAATCTTTCGTGTTCACTGCGGCCATTGTACCTTCGGTAAAGTAAGACGAAAACAACCGGATGCAACCGCTTGCGCAAACTTCCTTGCTGGCTCTACCCAAGAGGATGCGTTCGTATCGAAAGAATTTTTAAGCAAAGAACTGCTTCAATACTTACTTAATTTGGAACTGTTGCCAAAAATTGAGGACAAAGGATGAGGAATTCTGTTTGCTGTCGATGGGGTAACGGATGAGGGATTCGATTTGCATTTTTGCCAAGGGCAAAAATAAAGGTAGCCACCAGTGTTTGCACTGGTGGCAGCAACTGTCCACCGGACAGTTGCACTGCTATTGGTTCGAATCCCTCTCAGCCGAGGCCAATAATAAAAGCCACCCAAATGGGTGGCTTTTATTATTGGCAGAGGATGAGGGATTCGAACCCCCGCAAACGGAGTCAGAGTCCGGTGTGCTACCGTTACACAAATCCTCTATATGGTGGAGACAACAGGACTCGAACCTGTGACCTCATGCGTGTGAAGCATCGTCGTGGCTTCGCCCCGACGTGCTGGACGCTCTAACCAGCCAAAAACCATTGCCACCCAACAGCTTTTCGATTTTCTCGCTTGCGCTGACCGCTTTTGTTTTCAGCAATCAGACCACATGCCTGTCTGTGAGAGCATTATAGCACATCACCTGTTCACGAAACAACACCTTCGAACTAAATTAAACACCCGACCATCAACTTTCATCAACTGCTGAACATCCTTGAGCTGTCTTCATCATCTGCCCTTCATCAAAAAAATCCGAAAAACTTCAAAAAACTTAATTGGTAGGAAGCTGAATTTCTTA